>JAKJGV010000017.1:0-266 GCA_022704185.1 Verrucomicrobiota bacterium | reverse complement strand
CCGCGGCTGCCGCAACTACCTCTCGGCCGTGTCGCTCATCGCCTACGTCTTTACCAAGGTCAGCGTCGCCGTCTACGCCGGGGCGCTCGTCTTGCGCACCATTCTCGGCTGGAACATGTACGTCGGTGCAATCGTCCTGCTCGTGGCAACAGGCGTGTACACCGCGTTCGGCGGCTTGCGCGCCGTGATCTACACCGACTTCGCACAGTGCTTCATCCTGATCGGCGGCGGCGCCATCCTCACTATCGTGGCGCTTGCCCAGCCGG
>JAKJGV010000179.1 GCA_022704185.1 Verrucomicrobiota bacterium | reverse complement strand
AGAAAATCAATCGCGTGCTGCACCAGGAGCTCCGCTTCATCCGGTCGAAACTGACCGCCACCACCGCGACCTACGACGCACCCGAAGGCGGCGCGCCGAAACTGGTCCTCGGCACCGAATGCGTCAACCAGCCGTTCGGGGTTCCGGGGCGCCTGAGCAAAGCCTATCCGTTCGCCCTCGCCAAGGGTGGCGGCACCGGCACGGTCAGCGTCGGCATCCGCCCGGATGACAAGCAACCGATGCCGGATTTGCCTCATCTGACCCTGACGGCGGGGGGCATCCCGCTGGAACGGCTGACCGGAATGCGCTGGTGCGCGCGTGATCGCTCGTTCAACATCGCCAATCTGCGGATTATCATCGACAGCTACGATTGGCACCCGCCAATCGGCCGCCATCGGGTCAAGCGGGACGCGTTTTTCGGGGAGGTTGTTCCCAAGGTCTTCGAGAAGATCGTTGTGCAGGGCTATCTTCCGTGCTTGGCCGGCCAGATGGCAGGCCCGCACGCGCGGGGCGCCTTGATGGGTTACCTGTATAACCTGGAGACGATGTTCTTCGATCTGCTGAACGAGTCGATCCTCGCGGGGTTCCCCGTTCCCGAGGCCGTGATGAGCCTGCCGCTCTTTCCCCGCTTCGGACACTGGGGACGCAACCGAACCCTGAGCGTCCGCGATCTGGAGAAATGCGGGCACTTCTACTATACGACGCAAAAACCGGACTTGGCCGACTGGCGCAGCCTCGCCGATACGATCGACCAGCCCGACAAAGAGAATATGGTGGTGCTCGATCTCTACAACTGCTCCTCCTATGCGGTTTCCTTTCTGGAGCATGGATTCGGTCCGCGAGCGGAACGGGTCTACGAACGGTTCTTGATCAAAGACGACACGTCCGAACTCGGCGTCCGGATCAATGCGCAGTTGCGGCAGTCGCGGATTGCCCGTTTTGCGCCTGCGGCGCATCGCGTGTTGTGCGTCGGCCGGTTTATCCAGCTCGGAAGTGAAGCGCCCGAGACCGCTACGCGTTCGCATGCCGACAAGGAGCGCGGACGGATTCATCTGAATGCGCATCATCCCGATGTGGTGGAGATGTTGAAACTGGCCGCCGACGAAAATCCGGAGAACCGGTTCCTGGGGCTTCATTTCCTGCTTCGCGAAGCCTTGATGGCGCAGGGGCTCGAAATCAGCGAACGCGAGCGGCGCCAGGCGCTGCAACGGCATACGGCCTCCCGCTTCAAATCCGGGAACGGGGATGCGGACGACGGCGATGACCGCCACGTCGCTTCGCTGCATGATCTGATTCGTCAACTCGCCGGGCTGGCCGCCGACGCCGACGCGGCCGGCATGGGCTTGCGGCGCTCCGCCCGGCCGGGAAAAGCGAAACGCGAAAGCCTTTCCCTGCTCTAGGGATCATCCACTCTCTTTGTACACAACCAGGAGGCCCCATGAAGAATACAGTGATTAAATCCGGCGATCTCTTTACGGTTGATCGTCAACGTGCCTATCGCAAGCTGAAGGAAGACATGGTGGGCGAAGCGGGTGGATGGGTGCGGGAGGTATTGGCCAACGCGGTGGATGCGCAATGCGCCGTCGCGGACACCGCCACCCCGATTCGGGTTGACCTCAGGAAGAACAAGACCGCCTGCGTGCTGCACGTCAGCGATGCCGGCACGGGGCTCACCGATGCGCATCTTGAAGCGTTGCACTACATGGGGCGGACGACCAAACGGCAAAGCGCACCGGGCGACGCGCGCGAGATGATCGGCCAGTTCGGACTCGGGTTCCTCTCCGTGTTTGCGAGCCGGAACGGAATGCGCCGGGTCGACATCTTCACGCGCACCCTAGACGGCCGTTGCCGCCACATCCGCATTGAGAATCGCGTGGAAGGGCAGGTGCCCCTGTGGCGGGAGCGGAAGGCTGCCGCTGACGCCCCCTTCCCGGAAGCGCACGGCACCTGTTTCCGCTTTGAAATGGAAGTTGGACAATACACGGTGTTGCGCGCGCTGCTTGCGGAGATTTGTGAAACGACCCTCCTGCCTCTTGTGTTCAACGGGACGCTTCATGTTCATACGCCGCGCCAGCTTCTTGAGAAATATCATCCCGTCGTGGTCGTCGAGGCCGCGGACGCCGCGCACGGGATCGAGGTCGTGCTGGGCGCATCGGGCAGACAGGCACGCACCGATCAAACGCTTCTCTTCCTGCGGCGGGTGCTGGCGGAGAGTGGGTCCGCGCATGAGAT
>JAKJGV010000178.1 GCA_022704185.1 Verrucomicrobiota bacterium | reverse complement strand
TAGCCCTTGATCGTCTTGGCCAGGATGACGGTGGGCGAGCCCCGGTGGTCGACCGCGGCGCGGTACGCGGCATGGACCTTGACGGGGTCGTGCCCGCCCCGCCGCAGCGCCGCGACCTCGTCGTCCGAGAGCCCCTTGACCAGGTCGAGCAGCCGGGGGTCGGTGCCGAAGAAGTGCTCGCGGATGTGGCGGCCGCCGGCGACGACGTACTTCTGGTACTCGCCGTCCACGACCTCGTTCATGCGGCGCACGAGGGCGCCGTCAGCATCGCGCTCGAGAAGCGGATCCCAATCGGAGCCCCAGATCGCCTTGATGACATTCCAGCCGGCGCCGCGAAACGCGGCCTCCAGCTCTTGGATGATCTTGCCGTTGCCGCGGACGGGCCCGTCGAGCCGCTGGAGATTGCAGTTGATGACGAACACGAGGTTGTCGAGCCGCTCGCGCGAGGCGAGCGTGATCGCGCCGAGTGTTTCGGGCTCGTCGGTTTCGCCGTCGCCGAGAAAGGCCCAGACCTTCTGGTCGCTCGCCGGCTTGAGCCCGCGGTCTTCCAGGTAGCGGATGAATCGCACGTGGTAGATCGCCTGGATCGGTCCGAGACCCATCGAAACGGTTGGAAACTGCCAGAAGCCGGGCATGAGCCACGGGTGGGGATAGGACGAGAGGCCGGGCTTGTCGTGAAGCTCGTGCCGGAAGTTGTTGATCTGCTCGACGGGCAGGCGGCCTTCAACAAACGCGCGCGCGTAGATGCCCGGCGAGGCATGGCCCTGGAAGTAGATAATGTCGCCGGGATGCTTGTCCGAGCGGCCGCGGAAGAAGTGGTTGAATCCGACTTCGTACAGGGTTGCCGCGGACGCGTAGGTCGAGATGTGTCCGCCGATACCCGCCTCTTCGCGGTTCGCGCGTACGACCATCGCCATCGCGTTCCAGCGGATGATGCTCTTGATGCGCCGCTCGATCTCGCGGTTTCCGGGGTACGGCGGCTGTTCGTCCGCCGGAATCGTGTTGATGTAAGGTGTGTTCGCGGAGAACGGCATGGTGACGCCGGAATGCGACGCGTGGAACTGCAGCTCGCGCAGGACCTGCCGCGCCTTCTCCGGGCCCGAGCCCGCGATCAGGTCATGGAACGAGTCCACCCAGTCCTGTAACTCCGCGTCTGTCTTGTGGCCGGCGCCAGAATCGTTCATGGTGATTGTTCCATTTCTGTTGCAGTCAGATCTCCATCCTCGGATGTAGAACATAGATCAACATTGGCCGACTTCAAATGGAAAAAGCCGCAACGGTTTGACTTGAGCAACGTCGCGCAAAATGGTTCATGTTTCTGGCGTGCCGAACAAACGTGGTATTCCATGACTCATCACATAACGATAGACATTCAACCCTGTGGCGGCTGGGCGAACAACGTGCGCCTCTCCAACGGCGAAATCGAGTTGGTGGCGTCGCTGGACGTGGGGCCGCGCATCCTTCGTTTCGCGCATGTCGGCGGACCGAACGCGTTCGGTGATTTTCCCGAGCAGCTCGGGCGGGTGGGGGAATCCAAGTGGATGCTGCGCGGCGGACACCGACTCTGGGTGGCCCCCGAACGGAAACCGGAGACTTACGAACCCGACAACGAACCGGTGGGGATGGATCGCCTGGCCGACGGGGTGCGCCTGACGCAGAAGACGGGCGTGATGACCCACTTGCGGAAGGTGATGGAGCTCCGTATCCCCGCGGGTGGAAGCGCCGTCGTTGTGGATCATCGGTTGGTGAATGAAGGCAGCCGGGCGGTGGAATGCGCGGCGTGGGGCCTGTCGGTGATGCGGCAGGGCGGAGTCGCGATTGTGCCGTTGCCGAAACTGGTCCCGCACGACGACCGCTGCACTCCGAATCAGAACTGGAGCCTGTGGAGTTACACGGATTTGACGGATTCGCGGTTCCGGATGGACCGCGGCATGCTGAGGATCAGTCAGGCTCCCGACGGAGAGCCCTTCAAGATCGGTCTCGCGCAGCGGGAAGGCTGGGCGGGCTACTGGGCGGACGGACAGTTGTTCCTTAAGTGGTTCCGGCACGCGGATGAGTGCCGGTATCCGGACGGCAACGTGAATTTCGAGGTTTACACGGATCGGCGCATTCTCGAAATGGAAACACTCGGTCCGCTCGCGCTCCTGGAGCCGGGAGCCTCGGTTTCGCATCGTGAAGTGTGGGCTCTGCATCGGGATGTTCCGGCCTGCGGCAGCGCGAACGAATTCAGCAGGCACATTTTCCCGCTCGCGCGAGACAGCGGCGCGCAATCGCTGTTGAAATTGTGACGCCGGATCGGCGCCGTCAGGTTTGCGGATAGTCCCAAGCCTGCTGAGATCGCGG
>JAKJGV010000177.1 GCA_022704185.1 Verrucomicrobiota bacterium | reverse complement strand
CGTGCGTGCCGACCGCCTCGATAGTGCTGTTGTTGAAAACGATGATGAAGTCCGCGTGTCGGATGGTGGAGAGCCGGTGGGCGATCAGGAACGACGTGCGGTTCCGGATCACGTTGCGCGTGGCCTCCTGAATGAGCCGCTCGCTCTCGGTGTCCAGGTGGCTGGTGGCCTCGTCGAGGATGAAGATGCGGGGCTCGCGCAGCACCGCCCGCGCGATGCCGATCCGCTGCCGCTCGCCGCCGGAAAGTTTCAATCCGCGCTCGCCCACCACCGTGTCGTATCCCTGCTCGGCGCGCAGGATGAAATCGTGCGCCAGCGCCGTCTGCGCCGCCCGCACCACGTCTTCCTTCGTCACGCCGTCCTTGCCGTAGGCGATATTCTCCGCGATCGAACGCGAAAAAAGATCCACTTCCTGCGGCACCACCGCGATCTGGTCCCGCAGGCTCTTCTGCGTCACGTCACGCAAGTCCACACCGTCAACGAGGATGCTGCCGTGTTCGGGATCGAACGACCGGAGCAGCAGATTGACAAAAGTCGTCTTGCCGCTCCCGCTGGCGCCGATCAGCGCCACGGTCGCTCCCGCCGGCACACGCACGTTCAGGTTTTTCAGCACCCAGCGCTTATCCGGCCCGTAGCGGAACCACACGTCGCGGAACTCGATGGAGCTGGCGAGCGGCGGCAAGACCTTCGCATTGGGCTTGTCCTGCACCTCGCCCCGCGCGTCCAGCAGGTCAAACACGCGCTCCAGCCGGGACATGTTGCGCCTCAGGCGGGGAAAAATTACCGAGAGCTGCGCAATGGGCTGGTATGCCATGTTCTGCAGCGTGATGTAGAGAACGAGTTCGCCGATGGTGGCTCGCCCCCACAGCACGAGCATCCCGCTGGCCACGATAATGCTCACGCGGCCCAGTCCCGCGATGAACGTCTGCGTGTTTTCGATCAGCATCCACAGCCGCTCCACGCGGTATTGGCTCTCCCGCGCGCGCGCCAGCAGCCGCGCCTGGTTCACCGTCTCCGAGCGCTCCTGCGAGAACTTCTTGACCGTGGAAACGTTGCTCGCCACGTCATAGGATTCCTTGCTGACGGTCTCGAAATCCTCGCTGACCTGGCGCTCCATCTCGTAAATGCGCTCGGTAAGCCGCCGCACCAATATCAGGTAAACCGGAAGCGGCAGGAATACCACCGCCGCGATGTACACGTTCTTGAACAGCAGCGAGCCGAAAACACCGGTGAAGACGATCAGCGGCGGCACCAGGCTTTGCCCGAAGATATCGTACAGAATCGCGAACAGAGCCGTGCATCCACGGTCGATGCGGCCGATGATTTGCCCGCTGTTGAAATTGGAGTGGTAGAGCGCGTGCATCCGCAGGTATTTCTCGAAGGAGCGGTTGCGAAGCTTGTCTTCGAGGAATGTAGCGGTGCGGAAGAGATTGTAATCGTAGAGCGACTTGACCGCCCGTTGCAACACCGTGGCCGCCAGGATTCCGGCGGCGGCGGTGAGCAGCACCGGCATCAGGTTGTCGCGGGTGGAACCCAGGGACTTGATGAGGGTATCGATAAGGCGCTGCGTAATGAAGGGAACGCTGATATCGAAGCCGGCGCTGCAGGTGATCAGGGCAAGCAACACCCCGGTCATCCGTTTCCGTTCGCCGAGCAGTGAAAGCGCGCGAAACGTACTCGTCTTCTCCAGCATGAGCGGCAAAAGCGCTACTGTCGCGGTCCGGGGATCGGCACCGAGGAACAACCGGGAGGAGGTACAGGAAAGCAAGACCCTGAAGACTGTGAGTTTTTACTCCCCTACTCGCAAAACTGTAGTATATATCACCGCTTCTGAGTACGAGTGTGTTGGAAAGATTAAAATTCGGTAGTCAAGCCGGGGGGGCGAGGGTTGTTCTGCTGCGCGCGTCGCGCATCGGCGATTTCGTCTGCGCCACGCCGTCCTTTCGCGCGCTGCGCGCCGCCCTGCCCTCGGCCAGGATCACCCTGGTGGCCCAGTCTTTTGCGGCGGAACTCGCCGCGCGGTGCCCCTACCTGGACCGTTTCGAACCCTTCCCCGGATACCCGGGAATAGCCGAGCAATTCTTCGAACCCGCCGCCGCTCTCCGCTTTTTCAAGACGATGCAGGCCGGGCGCTTCGACCTAGCGGTGCAAATGCACGGGTCCGGAGTATACTCCAACCCGTTCCTGCTGATGCTCGGCGCGAAGGCAACGGCAGGCTTTGGCGGCGGATTGGACGCCGCGGTTCCGTTTGAGGAGGGGGCGCACGAAATCCGCCGCCTTCTTCGCCTGGTGGAATTCATCGGCGCGGCCCCACAGGGCGAAGCCACCGAGTTTCCCTTGTGGCCCCGCGATCATGAAGAGGCGGAGAACGTGCTGCACGGCCTCCCCCGTCCCCTCATCGGCATGCACCCCGGGGCTCGCGACGCCGGCAAGAGGTGGCCCGTGGAA
>JAKJGV010000176.1:2236-2481 GCA_022704185.1 Verrucomicrobiota bacterium | reverse complement strand
CGCGCAAGCCGGTCTCGAGATTAATCTGAAGGTTGCAGCAGCGATTCAGCCCCGCGAGGGCATTGACGGCCACTTGCGGGAGCACCGCGCGGCCGAGGCCGGTATGGAGAATGATACCGGTGGCGTTCACCACCGGCCGCAGGCGCGCGCGGTCGGCGGCCGCCAGCGCATTCCGGATCTGCGCGATAACCGACCCGGGGACGGCCGCGGTCCTGTCGCGCCGGTGTTCGGCGAGAACGCGGCGG
>JAKJGV010000176.1:0-2085 GCA_022704185.1 Verrucomicrobiota bacterium | reverse complement strand
GCACCCGCCAGGATGGCCGCGCCCACCGCTCCGGTGACCTGGGCGTGCGGGGCCACCATCACGGGAACGCCCATCGCATCGCCCAAGGCGGACGCCATGCCTTCAACCAGTGCCACGCCCCCGGTCAGAACCACCGGACCATCGGACGGCCGGCCCAACATCGCCGCGACGCGCCTGGCGATCGCCTTCTTGATCCCGGCCATGATGCTCGCGGGCGGCGCGCCGGAAGCAAGCAGCCCCACGATCTCCGTTTCCGCGAAAACCGCGCAGGTGCTGTTGATCGGCGCGGGGTCAACCGCCACCCCACCCTCCTCGCCCAGACCGCCCAGCGGCATCTGAAGCCGCGCGGCAGCCATTTCCAGGAAGCGACCGCTGCCCGCCGCGCAGCGATCGTTCATCGCGAAGTCGCGCACAGCCCCCCGATTGTCAAGATGAATCACTTTGCTGTCCTGGCCGCCTATATCCACGATCGTCTTCACACCCGGCACCAGGCTCCGCACTCCCGCCGCCTGGCACGTGATCTCCGTGATCGTGGTGCGAGCGGTCGAAACCCGGCTGCGACCGTATCCCGTCGCCACGACCCCGGCCAGGTCGTCACGCGACATGCCCTGCGCCTGCAGCAGTTCGGTCATCGCGTCGCCGATGATACGCTCCTGGTCAAGGTCTTGGTCGCGCACCACGGATCCGAGGATCGCGCGCCCGGTGCCGAGCAACGCCACCTTGATCGCTCGCGATCCCGCGTCAATTCCTGCATGCAGCATGGCGCACCGTTTCAAAAAGTGCCTCGACCCGTACGCCGATGCGCTCGGAATCGGATGGTGAGTAGTCCGTTTCAATCTTGAGATAAGGCAGTTTCAGCTCCTGCTCGGCCAGCTTGCGGACGCGCTGCGACTCGACGTCGTATGTCAGGCAGAACTGCCACACCAGCTCGACAACGCATTCTGCCTTATACTCCGCAGCCAGCGTGCGGAGGGTTTCCATGCGCCGGTCATTCTGGAGCATGACGGAGCAAGGCAGATGGTAGTACTTCTCCGCGAGCGCGCGGACGGGATCGGCCGCGTTCTCGTCCACATTCTCCAGGATCGGTTTCAGCCCCGTGCAGCTCTCCATGCATACGACCACGCCGCCGCGCGCCTCGATGAGCTCAAGCACGCGTTCGGCGCCGTGGACGATCGGGACGCCCGTGAGCAGGACGCGCGTACGCGACGCGAGGGCCGGGTCGCCCGGCGCATCCTTGTATCCGGCCAGCGCGCGCTCGTATTGCTCGAAGTCCTGCGGCATGCCGGACATGATGCTCTGGAAACTCAACAGGCGGCGGCCGGAAAAAGGCGGCGGCGAGCGCTTCATCAGGGACGCGAGCTCGCGGCGCAGGCGGCGCTCGCGGTTCATCACGCGGATCGCGTCGCGAAGCTTGTCATCGGTGATCTCCACTCCGAACCGCTGTTCGAGCGCGCGGCGCAGGCGACGCAACTCCAGATCCCAGCGATCCAGCGAATCCGGATCGTCCGGTTTCTGCGGGAGCTCCATCACGTGGATCGCGCGCGACTCGCCCAGCAGCTCGAACATCTTTTTCTTGCCGTCGCACGTCGTCTCCCCGACCACCAGCGCGGCCTGTTCGAGGAACGGGTTTGCATGCTGCACGTGGAATCCGAACGTGGACTTGATGAGCGGACACAGGTTTGACGGCAGGACCGTTTCGACCGGCGGCACCCGCCGCCATGATCAGTTCCCGCGGCGCGTACTCGCACATGATTCCCACCAGCGGACGCCCCGTCTCCCTGGCCGCGGTCGCATAGCCGAAACAGTTCTTGATCATGTGGTCGAACCACTGCTCCGGCGACTCGGCGACCGTCCCGACGCCTTGTCCGCAACTCGTGCTCTGCATTCTGTGTTTCTCTCCCTATGGAGTCGGCATACTAGCGCGTCGAATCGGCCGAACGCAATACGGCAACAAAGCCCCCACGGGGCTGTCAACGCCATACCACCCCTGAAACGACCGTAGACACCGCGCGGGATGAGTGCTAGAGTTTCACCCAATGCTGTGGGGAGGAGGAGACCATGGGCACCTCGGTTTGGGTTGTGGAC
>JAKJGV010000175.1 GCA_022704185.1 Verrucomicrobiota bacterium | reverse complement strand
GGGACGGGGGGCGATTCAACCGCCGGGCGCGCCTGACAGCCCATCCCGGCGCCCTTACGGCCGGAAATCGTCCGAGTGTTCCGCAACAAACACGCGCAGCCGGCGCATCACGTCCTTCTCGATCTGCCGGATCCGTTCCCGGGTCAGTCCGAACTGTTTGCCCGTTTCCTCGAGGGTATGCGCCTCGCCGTCCATCAATCCGTACCGGAAACGCATGATCTCCGCTTCGCGTCCCGTCAGCTGCTGCATGAGCTGCTCGAGCTGCTGATCCACTTCGATCTGCGCAATGGCTTCGTCGATGCGGCGCGGTTCGAGGCTCTCGGGAATGCCGCGGCCCGCGTCTTCGTCCGTGGTCTCGAGCTTATCGAGCGGGCTGACATCTTCCACGAACGATTGCAGTTTCTTCGCTTCCGCGACTTTGATGCCCAGCACACGTGCGACTTCTTCCGGCTCGGGTTTCTTGCCGGTCTTGATGTAGAGTTCCTCGGCGGCCTTTTTGTATTTCGCGATGTTGTCGGTCACATAGACCGGGATGCGCACGGTGCGCCCATAGTTCGACAGCGCGCGCGTAATCGCCTGGCGGATCCACCACGTGGCATAGGTCGAGAACTTGCAGCCGCGCTCGGGATCGTAGCGTTCCACCGCCTTCAACAACCCGACATTGCCTTCCTCGATCAGGTCCTGCAGCGGCAATCCGTAATACAGGTATTTCTTCGCGATGCTGACCACAAGGCGAAGGTTGGAAACGATCAGCTTGCGGCGCGCCTCGCCGTCTCCCTGCTGCGCCCGGCGGGCCAGACGGACCTCTTCCGTCGTCGAGAGCAAGGGAATCCTTGAGATCTCGCCCAGATAGGTGCTTAAGCTGCCGTCCTTCACCTTCTGCATGCTGTTGCCCCAGTTGTACACCGCGCCCGACGCGGTGCAAAAACGCACCCGGACTTGCGAGATCCCGCCGGGCTGTGCACGGCTTTCACCACCTGCAACGACTTAAGGTAGTCTGGTTTACTGCAACTTGTCAAACGATTTAGCTCATTTCCGGGGCTTTTCACGGCGCAGGGGCCGTACCTTTCGCGCCTTTTCAACGTTTTCACATACGGGCCCGCTCGAAGTGCCGGTTCACGCGCGCGAGCGGCGAGCGCCAAACGCCACACCAGGCATAAATCGAACAACCCGCAACACCGCGATATTCGTGGCCGCCGCGGTCAGTCCGGCCCGGAGAACGCCGTCCGCGGGGGCAGCCGCGGGTTCCCGTTCGAAGGCCGCCACAGGCCACGGCAACTTGACATTCAGCAGGGCAGACGACAGAATCCCCGCGTTATGCAGGACGAGAATCAGAGATACATGGGCTACGCCCTGCGTGAAGCCCAGCGCGCCATGGACATCGGCGAGGTGCCCATCGGTTGCGTCATTGTCAGCGATGGGCAGATCGTCGGAAAGGCCCACAACCAGCGCGAACTGTTGCAGGACCCCACCGCCCATGCCGAAATCCTCGCGATCACCCAGGCGGCCGCGCACTTCCAGAGCTGGCGCCTGGAAGGCGCCAAACTCTACGTCACGCTCGAACCGTGCGCGATGTGCGCCGGCGCCATCATCCTCGCCCGGATCGCCGAGGTCTACTTCGGCGCCTACGACCCCAAGGCGGGCGTCTGCGGCAGCCTCATGAATCTCCTCGAGGATTCCCGGTTCAACCACAACCCGAAACTGTACCCGGGTCTCCTGGCCGACGAGTGCGGCGCGCTCCTCAGCGGATTTTTCCGGCGCATCCGCGAAGACGCCTCCCAGCACCCCAAACCCGGCCCCCACCGGAACTGAGGCGGTCTTCGGCCGGGCTTCGCAACGCCCGGGTGGTGCGGACTTCATAACGCCTCCCCGGACTTGCTATACTCTGTCGTATTCTGCGAATGCCGCGCATGAGACCCCTGTTCGGGGGGAACGGATGCGGCGCCGCGCGGCAATCCCCGCGGAGAGCCGCCGCCTGAATGGCAACAAAGGGAACGGATTATGAGCGATGTACTGCCCCAGTTGATCGAGATGACGCGTTACCTGGCCGACCCCGCAAAAGGTCTGGCCATCCTCGGAGAAGGCAACACGTCGGCGCGCATCGATGACGACACCTTTTACGTCAAGGCCTCCGGGTCTTCGATGGTCAATATCGACGCCAACGGGTTCGTGAAGGTCTCGATTTCCAAGGTGATTGCGCTGCTGGACGCTCCGGACGCGGGCGACGCGGAAGTGCAGGAGGTTTTCCAGAACGCCATGATTGACGCCCCGGAAGGGAAACGGCCGTCGGTCGAGGCCATCCTCCACGCCATCCTGCTTCAGGTGCCCGAATTCGCGTTCGTCGGCCACACCCACCCGAGCTACACCAACATGATCCTGTGTTCGAGGAACTGCGCCGAGGCCGCGCGCGGCCGCCTCTTCCCCGACCAGATCGTTTCGATGAAACACAAGTCGGTCTATGTGCCGTATACCGACCCGGGCCTGCCGCTT
>JAKJGV010000174.1 GCA_022704185.1 Verrucomicrobiota bacterium | reverse complement strand
CACTCCAATATTCTATAAAACATCAGGCCGGGAAAATGTCACGCGGGCGGTGCCGGTTGCGCGCTGTACAGTTGGATGACAACAGCCTCTCGGAAGCCGCAGTGCCAGCTGGCCCGCAGGAACCATGCAATCTACTGGGAGCGGATCGCCGGCTATCCGACGTTGACCAAATAACCATTCGGCGACAGGCATCAGGTCTGAATCACAACGGTCAGATCGCTGCCCGGCTCCGGGTTGGCGACTGCCAGGATATCGAACGCGAGGCTGTCGCCCTCGTTAAGGACCAACGTCGGCCAGATGGTCGGACGCACTGTGGCGCCCATCGCGTGGTCCTTCGTAAACACCGCAGTGAACGTCTGGCTGTCCGGATCGGCCGCAAGCACCTGCACGTACTCCTCGTCCGCTTTGCCAAGATTGATGTGTACGAACTCGCCGACGTCGAAGCCGAGCCGGTTGGCGCCGTACGAGGCGGTCGAGACGACTTGCGGATTCGGGCCGGCGGTCACGGCCTGGTAGAGCACGATCCCGAAATCGTTGTACGGCAGACGGCGCGTATGCGGCTTGCCGTAGCCCGCGCGGTCCACTAGGAGATCGTACGTGTTCTTGGCGCCGCCCGGCAGCATCTGCGCGATCCCCATGTACTCCAGCGGCTCCCAGGTCACGCCGTCGTCGCGCGAAACTTTCACTAGGTACGCGCTCTGGCCGTCTGCCGTGGGCGTCTGCACGTACGCAAAGATGCACCGGATCGACGCGCTATCGTGGACGCGCATGGGGATCACCACGGTGTCCGCGACCGCCAGAGGACCGGGGATCTGGAACGAATAAGCGCCACCGTTGCAGGTCCGGTCGCCGGGCATGAACGGCTCATTGTGGTGCGATAGCGGCCAGACGGTGAACGGGCTGTAGCCGAAGTTGTTGGCCACGCCGACCAGCATTGCAACCACGCACGCCGAAGGGAGCTTCGCCTCCACGCGCGCCGGGATGCCGGGCGTTCGGAAGAAGCCCTTCTTCACCGAGTAAGTGAAGATCTTGTAGTCGAGTTTGAAGAACCGGATGCCCTTCGCGTGAGCGCACCGGAACGTGCCGAACGTGGCGAACCCCGGATCGACTCCGGGCCATTCCCGCTGAATGACGAAGTTGCCCGTGGGTACTACATCGCCCTCGCTACCAGGCCCCACGATCTGCGCGCACTCGTACGAACGCCGGCCCGGATGCTCCGGGTCCGCCGCCTCATCGTTGAAAACGATGAAATCGCCAACCCGGAACACCCGCGCCGTGTTCGGATTGAGAGTGCAGGCTACGGTGGCCGGATCGGTGTCCTTATCGAGCGGCGCGTCGAGGCTGGCCCACAGGTCCGTGGCCAGTTCATCCACGTAGTACAGGGCCATCGCGACCTCGTGTGCCGAGACGAGGTTCATGTTACCGGCCTCGTCGGGCTGGATCTCGATATCGTCGAGCGCGATGGTTCCGTAATCGCCCAGCTTCGGCGTGCCGGTCACGATACCGGGGATGCCCGTGTCGTACAGGATTTCCTCCGGCACGGGTGACGGTTCCACATCGGCGGGCTTCGGACCCGCGACCAGATCGTACATGCTGTCCGTGGTGGTGCGGCCCTCGACATCGATGCTGAAATCCTTGTTCAGCCGCCAGGAGGTAACGCGGAACTCGCCGGCGCCACCCGGCATATCCGGGTGGGTCATCGAGCAGACCATGCCGGGCTCCGTGTTGAGCGCAAGCACCGTGGTTTTGAACGCGATCTGGCGGGCCTTTTTCCACTCCGTCGCGTCGATCCCGCCCAACTCCTCACGCAGCCTCGTGCTGATAATCCGCGCGGCCTGGCTTTTCGTGGACGTGCCGCAGAGATTGACCGTGGACTTCAAGTACATCGGACCCGCGCCGCCGATCAGCGCGGCATGGTCGACGTCGTATACGGCCACGCTGTTGTTCACGAACGCGAAATCCTGGTCCGCGAAGTTGGCCGTCAGGTGATTGAACGATGGCTTCAACGGCGACAGTTGCAGGCTCCGGAAGAGGATATTGCCTTCCGTAAATGCCTCGACCACGCTGCTGTTCTTGCGAACGCCGAGGCGGAGTTTGCCGAAGGCGAACGTGTAATGGCCGAGGCAGTTCATCAGCACTTCCTGGAGCCAGTCGCGGAGGGGTTTTTCCTCCTGCAAAGTGCCGCGGAAGACAAACTGCGTCTCGCTGCCCGACCCCACGAGTTTCGTCACGCTCTCGTTGCAGATCGCGGCGGCATCGATCGCCGCCTGCACGTCGAACAGCGCTTCGGCCGCGTCCAACTGCTGCGTAGTCGCGCCGGCGCCCAGCCGGAGGCCGCGCGCCCGGAGCAGCATGTTCACCGCGATCCAGACCGGGTTGGTGAGTGCAGGCCCGTAGACGCGCACGCCGGGACTCGTCCACACCCACCCGCGCAGGCCCTGCGACACGGTGGCAACCATCGCGTGGTCGCCCGGCTTCGAGAGTTGAAGACCCTTGGCGT
>JAKJGV010000173.1 GCA_022704185.1 Verrucomicrobiota bacterium | reverse complement strand
CGACGAGACGAGCGGCAATGGAGATGACGGGGGCGACGACGACGGTGGCGGTGGCGATGACGAGGGGCCGCCCGACGTTCCGCTCTGAGCCTTTGCTTCGCGGGTTGCGTTCGTTTCGCCAACTGCTATCTTCAGAGGCATGGCGCAGTTCTTCCGCGTTTCTGCCGTGGCGCTGGTCCTGTTGCTCGGGCTGATGCCGGGTTGCAGCGTCCTCAGGCCGCGGCGCACGGTTCCATCGTCCGACCGGCTCGTGGTGGCCCATTACTTCAATTGGCCCGGGCCCGGTGCGCGATCCCGAGGTGTTTCGGCCCGACGGCCGGCGCGACATCTGCTCCGTGTATTATCCATTGATCGGTCCCTACGATTCCTCGTCGCCCGCGATCATCGAATATCACATTCAGCTCGCGCGCGCCGCGAAGCTGGACGGGTTCGTGGTGGACTGGTACGGCATCAACTCGCAGGAGGAGAAGCTGCTTCCGGCGTTGATGGACACGGCGGCGCGTTTCGGGTTCAAGATCGGCATCTGCTTCGAGGACAAGGCGATGTTCGGCTATCACTACAGCGCGCGCGACCGGCGGGAGGCGGTGTCGAACGCGATCGCGAATCTCGAGTACATCCTGGCGAGGCATGGGCGGCATCCCGCGTGCCTCAAGCTCGACGGCGCGCCCGTGATCGTCAACTTCAACTGGCAGGAGCCGGACGAGACGGTTGAAGATTCGGCGCACGGCTTCTCCGCGGCGG
Organism: Verrucomicrobiota bacterium; assembly: GCA_022704185.1. Lineage (GTDB taxonomy): Bacteria > Verrucomicrobiota > Kiritimatiellia > CAIQIC01 > JAGNIJ01 > JAKJGV01. The sequence continues at coordinate 1,760 of JAKJGV010000173.1, read as the reverse complement.
AGTGGGCGGAGATTCTCGCGAGGGTGCGCAGAAGGCATGCCGTGTATTTCATTCACGACTACCACGGCCACCTCAAGGAATCGTATTGGGATGTGAGCGACAATCTGTATCCGTGGCTCGACGTGAACGGCGAGTGCCTGGAGGAGTATTACGCGGAGGCGCAGCGAAGACTGGCGGACGGGCGGATTGGATTTGTCAGCGCCCTGGTTTATCCGGGGTTCGACAACACGGGTGTTTGGGGGTGGGGCGACGGGCCGTTTGTCACGCCGCGCGAGAACGGGGCGTTTTACGCGCGATCGTGGGAGCGCGCATTGGAAAGCGGCGCGCGGGTGGTCCAGGTGGCGACGTGGAACGACTTCGGGGAGGGCGCGACGATTGAGCCGGCCGTGGAGTATGGGTTCAAGTATTTGGAGATGACGGAATCATACGCGGCGCGGTTGAAGGGGATTGTGTCGGATGGAGGCCGCGCGTTGCGCGAGCTGCGGTTTCTGTATTTCGGACGGTGAAGCCGCCTGCGGCTCCATGATCCGGTATCGGCTGGAGGGCGAGCGTCTCGTGAGCCGACGTCTGTGAAATCAGCGTCTATTTAGGGGAAAAACAAAAAGAGAAAAAACGCAGTTGACACGGAGGGGATAAATTGATAAACCTTATCAACAGCATGAAAAAAGCCTTTGTTTACGGGGGGAAACGCGCGATGAAAACGGCAACTCTGCTGGTTGTGGCGATGGTGTTCGCGGCCTTGCCGGCCGTCGCGGAAGAGATTGTGTTCTTCGATGCTGCTACCGCCGGGGATGGCGTGTGGAGCTGGGGCTCCGCCCGTATCAAGGCCGAGGCCGGGCGCCTGGTCGTTCGCGAGGCGAATCTGAAGGACGCTTACGGCGACGTCTATCCTTCGGATATGTTCCCCTATGCTCCGAAAGCGAGGCTGTCGCTCGATGTGGAGCGGATCTTCGCGGGGACGTTCACCCTGCAGGTCCTTTGCTTCCGCGGCCCTTCGCTCCTGCAGACCATTGATCTGATCAAGGATTCCAAGGAGGCGCGCAGCCGCGTATTCCGGATGTCGGATGTCGGGGTGCCGCCCGAGACGCAGGGCGTGATGTTCAAGCTGTGGGTGGCCAACGCGAAAGGCGCGTCGCTGGTGCTGAAGGACCTTCGCTACTCCCTGGAGGTGCCGGGAGACAAGCTGGTGGCCTCGGTGGATTTCCGCGACTTGTCCGCGTGGACGAATCACGCGATGGAGGTGCAGAGCACGGACAACGGCGTATTGCTGATGCCCACGGGGGTGGAGAAGGCCGGCAGCATGTGGTGGACACGGAGCGTCGAGGCCACGCGGACGGGTTCCATCATCCTGCACGTCCCGCAGGTTTCCAAGAGTGTGACCACGCTGCAACTCGACGTGTTTGATCGCGACGACCAGTATCTCGGCGCGGTCAACGTGTTCGAGAACGTGGGGTCGGGCTGGCACGGCTCGCCGATGTCGGTGCTCCGTTGGCCCGAGGGCGCGGCGCGATACCAGGTGAAGCTTTGGGCGGCGGGAGGCGAGGGGTCGTTCGTGGGCGTGGACCGCCTGCTGATTGTGGAAGACTGAAGTCGTAACAGGAAGAGAGGGACCCATGAGTCGTAGATACGGAATGTGGATGCTGTCGGTGGCGGCTGTTTCGGTGTGCGCGTTGCAGGTTTCTTTCGCCGGCCCGGCCCGGGCGGGCGATGAGGCGAAGGACGAAACCGCGGCATGGGGGAACGATTGCTCGGCGATCGAG
>JAKJGV010000172.1:2310-2542 GCA_022704185.1 Verrucomicrobiota bacterium | reverse complement strand
CGGAAGCGGAGATCGATATCCATCCAGCTCTTGAGCGTCTCCTCGGGGATGCGGGCGCTGAAGTTGAGAACGAGGGGCTTATCCCGGAAGCGTTCGCTCCACTCGCGGGCCGCGCGCTCCTCCGCTTCCGGATCGGGAATCGCGGCTTCGTCCAGGTACTCCTCGAAGTCGGAGAGGTTGTAGCGGCGATCGGAGGTGGACAGCAGCGTGACCTTCTTCGGATGTTGCGGGT
>JAKJGV010000172.1:0-2182 GCA_022704185.1 Verrucomicrobiota bacterium | reverse complement strand
CGCGGCATCGCTCCGCTCCGCATCGGTGTCGAACACACACGGCTCCTTCAGGAGCCACCAACAGTGCAAGCCGTTGCCGGTCAGAACGACGAAACTTGGCTCCATTCCTGGCGGCAGGATCGAGAGCGCCTCCTGGACAGTCCGCGGCAGCGCCTTTTTGCCGTGGGCCTCGGAAAGCAGATCAAAATCGGACCCAATGCCGGCGATCCCGGTCACTTCGCCGGATACGCAGCGGCGCATCGGCCCGTAATCCTTTCCCGCCAGGCCGAGCCCGACATAGACGTCCTTGCTGCCGTTGACGCCGGCGACGTACTCCGCGGCGTCGGGGATGTTGATGAACCAGCGCGAGCGCTTGTCGGGCAGGGTCCAGATGAGGATGTATTGGTCCTCCGGCTTGTACTGCCAGAGCTGATTAAGGAACTCGAGCGGCATCATCTGCGTTCTCCACACCCCCCGATGCGATCTTGTAATCCGCTATTACCCGGCCCGCGTTCTCCGTGCCGCGCCGATGCTCCGGCACCCAGAAGACAGCCCGAAGGGACTCTTTGCCAAACAACCCCGCCCCCTTGGAGTAGTCCGCGTAGTGGCCGCGAACCCAATGGCTGCGGATCTCTGCGTGGCGCATGTGGCCCGCCCCCGTCTTTTGCGGGGCGCGCGCTGGTCCGACGACAATGGTGTGCCACTCAGTGCCGCGATTGTGACCATCCCGCGCGCAAGTACCCTTGCCCTTCTGTTTCCCGTGCGACACGGGCGCGATCCGGACGTTGGCACAGTTGAATCGCGCCAACGTGTGAACGATCCACGCGGTGTGGCACCGCGCGATCAGCTTGTTGGCGTACGCGCGCGCCTCGTCCTTATCGGGGATGCCCGCGCGGCACGAGCGGCAGAACCTTCCGTTTTCGGCCAGCCAGAGCACCTGCTCTTCGCCGAACATTGCGGAGCCCTCGTATTCCACGAACACCAGCCCGTCGAGTACCCAAGCCGGGTTATCCGGCAGGATCGTATCGAGCAACTCGGCCGACACCCGGCCGACCCACCGCGGGTCGGGAAACGCGAAGCGGCGAAGAATGCAGGCGACTCTTTGGGTCGTGAAGATAGCCTCGATCCACATCCGTTCGTAGGGTGGCGTGAGCGGCGCGGGAATGGCGGCATAATCCAACGTCTCTATCGCCCAGCCGTCGTTTTCGGGGGAACGCATGTCGTCGAACACGCTTTGAGCGTTGACTCGAATGCAGCGGTCATCGTACGCGGCATCCACGGCGCGACGCGATATCTCCTGCGACAACCGCATGCCCTCCGGCGTCAACGCGGATTCGGGCAGATAGAACCTGCCTTTGCGAACAGTCGCGAGGAGGCTACTCATGTTTGGTCAGCTCCCAGAATCGGCGCAGGAAACGATCCTCGGCCACGGCAGGCGGCCAAGGCGTGATCCAGAGACACTCGGACGGGGCAAAGCCGCACTCCGCGACTATCCAGTCGAGGTCATCGACCGTGGTCACGTCGCGGAACTCTGTGGCGAGGGCGATCCGGTCTGCCTCCGCGACGGACGCAGGCAGCGTGGGCGCCAGACCGAACTTCGCCGCCACCGCCGCCAGGAGCCGCTCCTCAGCGGCACGGTAGACGCGCATGTCCGGCGTGCGCTTGATTGGCGCGGGCAGGTCGCCCAGATACGCTTCGGCTGCATCGTGGAGCAGTCCCCAGAGGGCATCGGCCTCCGGCACGAGCTCGCTCACCAGGACCGAGTGTTGGGCCACGGAATAGAAGCCATCCGTGTGGCCCAAGAAACGGCACTGGTGCGCCAGCGAGTGGGCGATGTCGTCGATATCGATCTCATCCGGACTCGGAGCCAGAGGATGCACTCTCAGGCCGGTGAACGTCCGAAAGTACCGCGCCAGTTGCGCGACCTTCTGCTTCGTCGTTGTGTTTTCCATTTCGCCTCTTCTCCACCTGCCAGCCGGCGGCCGGCGCACCGTACCACTGCTCCGCCGTTCGGATCGCGTGCTCAAGGAACGGCGATGCGAAATCCTTCCTTCTGCTCTTCCGCGACCCGGCGAACATCAGCCAGCGATCGCCATCCCTTACGAGCCAGATCCGCGTTCCGCCGCAGTCCGCGCTGACGCACTCGGCATCGGCGGGAATGACCGGTCCGGCCGCCCGGTCCTCGATCACGACAGGCGCCGTG
>JAKJGV010000171.1 GCA_022704185.1 Verrucomicrobiota bacterium | reverse complement strand
CGAAGCTGGGAAGCGATCAGCCCCGCCTCGAAGGGATCACGTTCAACATCAACAAACAGGGCTTCCGGCATAACGGCCCCGTCCTGCCGGAGAAATCGCGCCCGCGCATCTTCTTCATCGGCGGCTCGGTCGCCATGGGCGTGGGCGCAAGCGCGGACGACACCACCTATGCAGGCTGCATCCAGCGCCGGTTCCCTGATATCGAGTTCGTCAACGCGGGCGGCCCCAGTTACATCGCCAAACAGCAGTGGATCCACCTCGCCCTGAACCTGCTCCCGCTGAAACCGGACGGGATCGTGATCCTGGACGGATTCAACGACATGGCCATCCCGGTCGCGTATGGAGACCGCCCGGGTTACCCCTACCTGTGGGACACGTACAGCGGACTGCTTTCCGGCAACCTCTTCCGGACCCTGTGGGCTCACCTCCGCATGAAGAGCAACATCAATCGCGTGATCAGCCGCATCCGCACCTGCAACTACGCGAACAGCCCGGCGTTCGAAAAGGATGTGCTTCCCAAGGTCCTCGATCAGTATGTTCGCGCGACGGCGATGACCTATGACCTTTGCCGCTCGCGCGGCATCCGCGTCTGGCATGTGCTGCAGCCTCAATTGGCGACCAAGAAATCGCGCACCGCCGTCGAGGAGAAATACATGTACGGCCCCTTTACCGAGGCCATGGCCAAACACTACCCGCGGCTCATCGAAAAAGCTGCGGCCTCTTCGGCTGCGGAGAAGATCCCGTTCCTCGACATGAGCGGCGCCATCGCGGACGTCGAGGAATCCATCTTCGTGGACTTCTGCCACCTCAACGACCAGGGCCAGCAACTCATGGCCGATGTGATGGGCGAATTTCTCGAGAAGAACGGCTTGGGCGAACTCAGCCGGCCGGGACAGCGATAGAAAAGCGGATTCGGGCATGCAGGAAACCAGGCGACAGGACATCTTCACATGGGGGGCGTTGGCTCTCATCATCGCCGCCGGCGCGTTTCTGCGGCTCCACGACCTCGGGCTTTCCGCGTTCCGCGGAGACACGATCCTGCTGAAATCTCTGGCCGAGAGCCGCGTGGCGCCGTTCCTGCTGTTCACGAAGTGGTTTGAGGTCTCGGGTGCCGCGGGACAGATGCCGATGCCGGCGTTCGTCATGCAGGCGTTTTTGGGCGTGACCGGCATCGCCCTGACCCCCGCCGCCATTCGTTTTCCCTACGCGCTGTTCGGCATCCTTTCGGTCGCGGCCGCGTTTTGGGCCGGCCGGTCGTTTGCCGGACGCGGCTTCGGCCTGTTCTACGCGGCACTTTTCGCCCTGAATCCGTTTCACGTTTACTACTCGCGGGAAGCGTACTTTTATTCGGCGTTGATGTTCGGCTACACGCTCTACTTCTGGTCGGCAATCCTCGTCTCGCGAAAGCTCTGGAACGGCGACGTGGTGACGACACGGGAGGCCGTGCTGCTCGGCCTCGCGCTCTTCTTCACGGCGTGGAGCCAGATGTCGGGATTGCTGCTCTGCTTCGCGGGCGGCGTCTGCTTTCTCGTCCTGCTGCTGCGCTTCCAGAAAGGCACGGACGCGTTCTGGAAGAATATCCGGATGCTGGCAGTCCCCCACGTGGTGGTTCTGCTCCCGCTGCTGCTCTTCCCGTGGGGCCCGCGGCAGTTTCTCGACCACTTCACGTCGGGCAACAAGGACATGGGCGCCAAGGTCGTCGAGCTGGCGGGTGAGACCTTCGCGGGGTTCATACCCAAACTGATCGTCCAATTCAGCTGGGGGTTCACCTGGTGGGGGCTGCCGCTCATCGCCCTTGCGGCCCTCGGCCTCGCGTGGGCCTTCTGGAAGATGCGGTCCCGCGAGCTCTGGCTCCTGGCCTATTTCATCGTCTCACAAGTACTCTTGTTCGCGGTTACGCGCGCCGCGCTGGGCTCCCTCTACGAGTCGCGCTACATCGCGGGCATGTTTCCTTTCTTTCTCGCGTTGCTCACCTTCGCGGTCTACTCCGCGCCGCGCGATCTGCTGGGCATGATGCCCATAGGACCCGTGGCGCCGGCCATCGCGGCCGTGCTCTGTGCCGCGGCACTGGCGGGTTCCGCCTACCCGGCGTATGTGACCACGCAGCTCACCGGAAAACCGGCGCCGTATTACGACATCGTATCGTGGTGCGACGGGAACCTTCCTCCCGGCACGCCGGTCCTGGTGGACCGGTGGTTCGAACCCTGGAACGAACTTAAGGCCCACCCGGCGGAGAAAGTCGCGTTCACCTTCGTGATCCCGAACGAGCCGATCGACGTATTCAAGCAGCACAACTGGCGTGCCGTCGCGCAGCAGTTCCTCAACCGCTACCCCGATGCCGCCTACCTCGAGCTGGCCAAGACCTACTGGGAGGCCCCCGAAATCGGACCCTGGCACTGGCCGCGCCGATATTTCAAGCGCCACGTGGCTTTCACCAACGAGGCGGGCCTCAAGCTCCGCAACTGGGGCCTGGCCACCAGGGGCGACTTCTATGCCGCCACCACCAACCGGACAATCGTGGACCTCTTCTACAACTTGCCCGAAGACGTCTTCAACAAGGCGCGCGAGGAGAGAATCCGCTACCTCGCGCTCT
>JAKJGV010000170.1 GCA_022704185.1 Verrucomicrobiota bacterium | reverse complement strand
GCCGATTGGTATGCGCGCTTCATCACCCCGGAGGGGATGGTGCCGCCCGTCTTTGACAGCAATGCTCCCGCCGACGCGGGACCCGGCAGCGAAGTGGCATGGGATGGCCAGGGGGAATTTGCCTACCTTGTAATGGAGTACTACCGCCGAACCCGTGATCGCGCCTTCCTGGAGCGGCATTTCGACAGCATCGTACGGTCGCTCCGATTCCTCGAGAAGCTTCGCAACCAGACTTTGGCCCCGGACTACATGCAGGGCGAGCCCGCGCGGGAACGTTTTGTGGGCATCCTGCCGAAATCAGTCAGCCACAAAGGCTACCGTGCGGAACTGCACGTCTACTGGGACGATCTCTGGGCCCTCAAAGCGTGGAAGGACGGCAAGGCCGCAGCCGAGATCTTGGGCCAACCCGAGCTGGCCGAGTGGGCAGAGCAGCAGTACCAACTCCTGCGGGCCTCCGTGCGGTCATCCATCGAGGCGACGATCGCGTACAAGAAGATCGACTACATCCCGGGGTGCGCCGAAAGAGGCGACTTCGACCCAACTTCGACATCCATCGCGTTCTTCCCCTGCGATGAGGCCGGCGTCTTCCCGGAAGAGCAGTTGAAGGCAACGTACGAGCGATACTACAGGGAGCTGACGGCGCGAAGCGATCCCTCGTGGGATGGCCTGTTCGTCACGTTCGAGACAAGGAACGTCCATGCATTCCTCGCGCTCGGTCAGAAGGAGCGGGCGCAGTACCTTCTGAACTACATAATGAAATGCATGCGGCCCGCGGATTGGCGCCACCTGGCGGCCGTCGTTTATGGCGATCCTCGCACGGCGGGTTACATCGGCGACATGCCGCATACGTGGGCAGGAGCGGACCTGATCATTGCGCTCAGCCTGATGCAGGCGCCGGATACAGGAGACTGACACAGGGTTTGCGGGATCATGTCTGTCTGCGCGATCGCGTTCTGGCGCACAGCAATCGCAGCGCCATGGCTTCCCGCGATTGCCCATCGAAATCGGGATCGCCCTGTTGCTACCCACTCTGCGGCCGATTTCGAAGCGTGGTCCATCCCCGATCGCCACGAAACGAGGCCGTCCGCCGTTTGACATGGGGTGTGGCGTGGATTACGGTGCGGCAGGGCTTTTCAGCAACCCCTTCTTCCGAAGGATTTCAGAGAATGGAAGGATGACATGGATATCGCGGTGCGTGCGCTGGCGACCCGTCTTCCTCCCCTGCGCGTTACGCAACAGGAGTCCTTCGATTTCTTCCGGACACACTTTGAGTTGGCAGCCGACGAAGAGGCTCTGTATCTCCGGCTTCTGCTGGAAGGACCCATCCGCAGCCGCTACTTCGGAATGGACCGGACGGAGGAAGCGCTGGATATGGAGCCGGACCACCTCAACGCGCGTTTCCTGGCGGCCGCGCGGGTCATCGGAGCGGATGCGGCTCGCCGCGCGATCGCCGACGCGGGCTTGCAGCCGGATGATGTGGGCGGCCTGGCGGTCAACACGTGCACCGGCTACTTGTGCCCGGGACTTTCCTCGTATCTTGCGGGCGACCTCGGATTGCCGGCTGCCATCAAAACCGCCGACCTGGCGGGCATGGGGTGTGGCGGTGCGCTCCCGAACCTCGAATGCGCCGCAGGATGGCTTGCCGCAGGATGCGCGAAACCGGTCCTCAGCGTGGCCGTGGAAGTCTGCAGCGCGACGTTGTTCATGGGCAACGACCCGGGGCTCATCGTAAGCAATTCGATCTTCGGCGACGGCGCGGCGGCATGCGTTCTCGACGGAATTTCGGCGGAATCCAAACCAACATTGTTCCGCCTGCGCGACTTTGAGAGCGGCGTGTTTCCGGAACACCGTGAGCAGTTGCGCTATCGTCAGGAAGGGGGTCGCCTGCGCAACGTGCTGACGCGTCGCGTGCCGGCCATCGGCGCGAAATGCGCGCGCATCGTCCTGGGGCGCTTGCTTGAACGGAATGGGCTTGGCATCGAGACCGTGAAATGGTGGGCGGTTCACGCCGGCGGGTCGGCCGTCCTTGATCACATCGGAGAAGGGCTGGGGCTCGATCGCGAGCGCCTTCGTTACTCCAGCGAGGTCTTCTCCGAACACGGAAACATGTCCTCGCCTACCGTGCTCTTTGCGATGCGCCGCGTGCTGGATGCAGGCCGGCCGTCAAGGGGCGACAAGGGCGTGCTGGTGTCTTTCGGAGCGGGCTTTTCGGCTTTCGCGGCATTGGTGGAGTTCGGTGCGGCATGAATACGGGCGATCGTCTCAACGTGCGCGCGAACTTGTCCGACCCCGACCGGAAGCGCCGCTTGAACGAGCGCATCTTCAGCATCATTGCGCCGCGCTACGCGTTGATCAATCGCGGCCTCTCCTTCGGCCGCGACCAAGCCTGGAAGCGGCATCTCATCGCCGCCCTTCCCGATATGGACGCGCCTTGCTGCGTGGACCTCGCGTGCGGCACGGGAGATATGACGTTCCTCCTCGCAAAGCGCTACCCGGGCGGAAAAATCCTGGGCATCGATCTGACGGAGGCGATGCTCGTTCGCGCGCGCGAAGCGAACCGTTTTGCGCATGTTGAATTTCGCCAGGGAGACATGGCGGCGACCGGATTGCCGGATGCGTCCATGGATATCGTCACCGGCGGC
>JAKJGV010000016.1 GCA_022704185.1 Verrucomicrobiota bacterium | reverse complement strand
GACGTTTCCCGCCGCATCGAACTGGTATGCGCCGTTCGTGGCGATTTTCACCACAACCGTATTCGTCGTTCTTCCCACATTGCCCGCCTCGTCACTGATCGCCGCGACGATCTCCTGCGTCCCCGCCCCGAGGGGCACATTGGACACCCAGAAATTCGTGCCCGACACCTCCACAGACAGCCCGTTGACCGTCCTCTCGCCCCACCGCGGATCGGTCCCGATCGGCTCACTCGCATGTCCATGAACATCCACATACACCTCAACCGCCCCGGTCGCCGCAAAACTCCATCCCGAGATGCGGTTCCCGGATCCGTATTCGTAGTTTACAGTGCCCGCCGCGTTGACTTTTTGGGTGCGATTACCGGTCAAATCATACCGATATTCGTTCTCCAGCGCCAGCGCAGCCCCGGCATCGTATTTCTGCTCGCGGAACAGAGGGGAACACGGACAAAGCCGACCGGCCGCGAAACCATGTTCTGCGATTCAACTGAAAGCAGCGGGATGGTCAGCAGAAGGACCAACAGGAAGACGCAACGGGCAAGGCTTCCGACTCGTTCAACGAGCTTCGCAGGGCAAGGACCCCGCTTCGCTCTTCGAGCTTCGCAGGGCAAGGAGAGAGAGAAGCCGGAGCTTCCTATTCAAACATCGTATGCTGGCACCCCCTCAGCACTACGAGCCCTCCAACTACACGCGCGTTACTCTGGTGAAGTCCCGCGTTGCTGTCAACGCTCTTGTTCGCTGCGAACCGCGCGAAATCGGAAAGCCACAGCGCGTGATTGACATGCACGAACGGATCAACCGAAATAGGCTCATGAACGCCACGGATTGCCCGCGACGGCCGCGCCCGCCCGGATACTTCCGGACAGCGGCCGCGATCGGCATCTGCTTGGTGGCCCTCCGCGGCTTCGCCGCGGACGGCGAGACGTCCAAGCATCTTCGCCTTTTCGTGGACCTGCCCGGCGACGGCCGGAGCGGGAGCATCTTCACGGGGAATCTCGTGCGTCGGGACTTCGGACACGTATTCGTCGAACTCCTCGACACCGGCACGGGGCACACCACGGGCCGGCTGGGCTTCTACCCGAAGAACGGCGTCTTTCCGCCGTTCGAGTCGCTCGACCACGGGGAGCTGCGAAAGGATTACCGGCGCGCGTACGACGTATGGAAGGAATATCCGCTCTCCGACAGGCAATATGCCGCCGCACTGCAGTTCATCGAAGCCAGTACCAACGAACCACCGCGCTTCGACCTGGATCACTACAATTGCGTGGACTGGGCCCTCGACGTGCTGGAGCGGGCCGGGCAGGAACTGGCCGTGGAAACGCGCGATGTCGGGCTTGGTTCCGGCGCAGGCAATCCACTCAACACAAAACCGCTGTGGCGCGGACTTTGCCCGGCGGCTCTCGGCGACGCACTCATCAAAGCCGGCGGGCTTCCGGGCGCGCCCTGAATCCATCCCCGCCCGGGAAGGATTCGCAACATGTTTCTTGTGTATCGAACTGCCTTTGTGGTGTAATAAACGCGTTGACAGCATAACGGTGTCTAACAGGAGGTCTCCATGGAGCATTATGACGCCCATCTGTTCTACGATCTGATCATCCAACTGGCCAACTTCCTCGTCCTGGTCCTCATCTTCTGGAACGTGGTGAGGATCCGGGCCAAGGTGGAGAAGAAGGACTGACGGGGATGGCATTCCGGTTGAACAACAAGGGCCAGGCCATGCTGGAATATGTCCTGCTGACCACGCTCGTGGTGATCGCGGGGCTCTCCACGTATACCTGGACCGGGTGGTTCGACGGCATACAGGACTACATGCACGATCTGTTGGCGAATGTGAACCTCCCCATTCCGTGACCCGGAAGGCGAGGCGTTGGAGTTGAACAAACAGGACGGAGGAACGCTGATGAAGATGAGTACACTCAGAAGGTACGCAGGCCGCAAGGATGGCCAGGGCATGACGGAATACGTGATCATCATCTGCTTGATCGCCGTAGCGTGTCTGCTGGTCATTGGAGTCTTCGGCACGAACGTCCGGAAACTCTTCAAGTCGGCCAACACGAGCCTGACCAAGGGCCAGGCCCAGTCCGCGACCATGCAGGACCAGGGCGGACAGAAGGACGTCCGGATCAACGATTTCAACGACTGAAGTCTTGCGCGGCTCCGCCGGAACCGCGTGGCGCCGCCGGGCGCCGAGAGGACGGAGTCTTGTGGTGGGGCCCGCCTCATTCTGAGCGAGCGCTTTGCCGGGCGCGGGAGGGAGTCTGCGGATGCTGGACTTCACGTTTGCGGAAGCCGTCGCGACGATACTCCTTATTTGTCTCTGCGTGCCTGTCGTCTACTTCGAGTTGCGCCGCAACACCATTCCCAATGCGATCACGTATCCCGGCATCCTCGCCGGCTTCCTGATCGCCGTGCTCCTGCGCCGGCATGACCTGCTGAACTATTTCGCCGCGTTCCTGCTCGCGTTCGGCGTGTTCTACGTGTTCCACCTGCTGGGCTGGATCGGCGGCGGCGACGTCAAGCTGATGGCCATGATCGGCCTGCTGATGGGAATGCCTTTTCTGCTCCGCGCGCTGGTCTACATCTCGCTCGCGGGCGGGATCGCCGCCGCGGCGGTGGCGGCCTATCGCCTGCTGCGACGCATGCCGTTGCGCGGCGTCACGATCCCCTACGGCACGGCCATCGTGGCGGGAACGTATTTCTGCATCTTCGAAAGGATGCTGTGATATTCAACCTGAAAAAGGGCCGGGAACGCGGCCAGGCGATGATCGAGTTCTGCCTGGTGTTCCCCGTCATCCTGCTGCTGATCATGGGCGTGATCGAGTTCTCCGCGCTGGCGAACGCGCACCAGCTCGTGCAGTATGCCGCGTTCAACGCCGCGCGCTCCGCCATCGTCGGCGGCGACAAGCAATTCGCGGCGGCGCTATCCTGCATCGCCATCTCGCCGACCTCCGTCAACGGCCTCGACCCCGGGAAGATCGTGCCGGATTTCATCCTGAACCTTCTGAACAGCGTCACCGGCATCCACGACGTCGGACAGAAGGTCGTCTATTCGTATTTCCTGTCGCGGGCCACCGCGATCGAAGTCCGCTACTACGACGAGAACGACAAGAAACTGAACGACAGCAAGGGCGCGAGCTATATCGAGGCGGTCGTCACCTATTACTACCCGCTGAAGTTTCCGCTCATCAGCACCGTCGCGGATCTCGCAGCCCACTCGGATCCCCTGCCCCTCCCGTGGCCGTTCAACGACAGCATTTTCTTCCAGCAGGACAGCGACTACTACACGATGACGCGGTGGGCCGAGGCGGCCGCGCTGACCCAGCTCACAGGCGTCCGCTTCATCCCTATCGTGAAGAACTGTTACATGGGCATAGACTGAAATGCGCGGGAAACTGGAACAGATAAAGGCACGGCACCGCCGCTTCGCGCGCGACGAAGGCGGCCAGGTCGTGCTGCTTACGGCGCTACTGGCGCTGGTCCTCGTGGCCCTGCCCGCCACGCTGATCAACCTCGGCCAGGCCATCGCGGACAAGGTCCAACTGCAGAGCGCCGCGGACGCCGCGACCCTTTCCGCGACCACCTGGATGGCGCGCGGCTCCAACCTGCTGCAGGGCTTCAACGGGCTGCACTGGGATTTCAACGTGTTTGTGGCCGACCTGATCATCTCCACCTGCCTCGAAGCGGACGCCGAAATCGCCGCGACCAAGGATCCCATCGAGGCAGCGGCAATCTGGTGGCGCACCTACCGGTGGGTCGGACGCGAGGAGGATTTCCAGAAGAGCACAGCCCGGGCGATCGAAGGGGTGCAATCCACGATTCAAACCTTGACCCCCTACCTCGGCTTCTTCTATGCCAACGAGATAGCGAAGAAGAACGGCGCGGACAAGCTCGACCTCAGCGGTTTTCCCGTGCTGGGCCCCGTTTTCCGGGATCTCCAGAAACTCATCAAACCCGTCCAGGATGTGGCGGACATCCATACGTGGACGCTCGACCCCAGCGCGGCATGGCCCCCCTCCGCTCTTGCGTTCGCGCACAAGAAGAGCGCGCCGTCGAACTTCTCCACCCCCTACTATATGGAGTGGTGGAATCCGTTCGATATCTGCATCGAGTTTGCGCGAACTCCGTCGTGGCATGACAACTACTGGGTTTCGGACAACGTGGACAAGACGGTCACGTTCATCGTATCGAAGAGCACCCGGCAAGCCTTCATGCTGAATCAACTGCTCAACAAATCGGGGCGGAACGACAACCTGATCGGCTGCGCCTACGCGCTCGCCGGCAGCAAGCTCACCGGCGACGACCTGTATGCCGCGGGGCAGAAGGACACCACGTATATATGCCTTCCGAACTCCTGTATTTCCATCAACCCCCCGGTCTTCGGCATCCCCTTTCGCTGGGTCACCGGGAGCTACGGCGGCAAGTTCAAGAGCGAGCTGACCGCGGTAACCGCGTTCGGACAAAGTGGTTCCACGTTCCTGATTTATCACTGAACATGAATCGCGCGCGCCAGAAAGAACGACTCGGCCAGAAGGGACAGGCAATGATCGAAGCCGCGATCGTGCTGCCCGTGTACCTTGCGCTCTTCATCGGCATCTTCTACTTCAGCCTCCGCTCGATGAACCAGGGGCGCGCCGCGATGGCGGCGCGCCACGGCGCCTGGGCGGGCTCGAAGGGCCATTACGACAAGGTCGAGCGCCGCGTCCAAATGTTCTTCACCGGCACGAACCAGGTGCGCGTCGCCAAGTCAAAGGTGCAGGTGGATCCCGGCTCGCGGTTTATCGGCTCGCTGGTCAACCTGCTCAGCGCGGACACGCTGAAGGAGAACGTCTCGGTCACGGCCAGCTACGCGGAACCGCCCTTCTACTATGCCGCGCCGGACCCGTCGCGCGACGGACTGCTTGACTTCATGACACAGACCGCCACGAACGCGCCCGTGACGGTGGTTTTCTGCGAGCGCGGCGATTGTTGGAACAACACGTACGATTTCATCAAGCGGATCATCGGAAACATTTTCTGAAAGCCATGAAGAAAGGTTGCGTCATCACCCTGTGCGCGTGTTGCGCGGCGGCCTGCGCGGCGGCCGAGATGCCCGCGATGTTCCGTTATCCGGACGCCGCGGCGCGGACGGAGCGCGTTTCCATTGCCGATGCGCGCGTGACGGCCGAATCGGCCTTCGCGACCGCCCGCGCCGCGGACGATGTTCATGCGTACTACCGGTGCCTGATGGACATGCTCGGATGGACGTGTGTCGCGGAAGGCACGCCGCAGCGCACGGCCGGCGCCCTGCCCTTGCCGCGGCGGTCGCACTACGCGCACGGGGACATGCGCCTGAGCGTCATCACCAGCGCGCGCGAGCCGGGCAGGCCGCTTCGCGCCGCGGTGCGCTTCTCCGTTCCCGTGCCGGATGACGGGACGCTCGAGGCGTCGCACAACCTGCATCCGTACGCGCGGCGGACCGGCGGTGTCACGCATCTTGCGGAAGGCCGGCGGCAGGAGATGACGACCTGGCAGTGCAGCGATCCGCCCGCCGTTTTTTTCCGTCACACGGAAGCACGCCTTCGCGAGCAGGGCTGGCGGACACACAACGAGCTTGAGTTGTACAAGCCGTTCGGGTTACAGCAGGAACGGCTGCGATGGTTCCGTCGGGGTGACCGCCATCTTCTGGCCGTGGCCGATCCGGCCGCCCCGGGCTCGTGGACCTACACTTTGATGACAGGCGAGAGCATACGAAAGGGTTCATTCCATGAATAAGAATATCCCGCTCATTGTGGCCGCCGCGCTCGGACTCCTGGCGGTCGGCTTGATCTACACCTACCTGAATCGGATGAAACAGCAGGTGTACAAGGGCATGGACATGGTTCATATCCTCGTCGCGTCCGACGATCTCAAGAGCGGCGATTCGCTGTCGCAGAACAGCGTTGCGGGCCGCGACTATCCCGAGAAATACGTCGGCGATCGCGCCATCCGCGTGTCCGACGCGGTGGTCGTCATGAACGCCCGCCTGAAGAACAACGTCCAGAAGGGCCACCCGGTCTTCTGGTCCGACATCGAGGGTCCGGATTCCGTCTCCGCGGGCCTTGCCGCCGTGATCGAGAAAGGCATGCGCGCGATCACCATCCCCGTGACCGAGATGACGGGGCTGGCCGGGATGATCAAGCCGAATCACCGCGTGGACATCCTGTTCACGTTCGATCCGAAGCTCTTCGAACCCGAGCAGGACAATCGTTCCGCGACCGGGGCCCTGCCGGAAACCATGGATGAGTTGCGCAAGGCCTTTCTCTCCCAGGTCCAGTCGCAATTCCAGGGCAATGGCCGTTTGACCACGGCGCTGCTGATGGAGAACATCGTCGTCCTCGCCACGGGCAAGGCGTTTCCCGAGGGAGGCGTGCTGCCCCAGGCGGCGCCGGACGAAGACGAAATGTACAACTCCGTCACGCTGCTCGTGACGCCCCTGCAGGCGCGGATGCTGGCATACGTCGTGGACCAGGGGAAGCTGTCCCTGCTGCTGCGCAATCCGCAGGACGCGGCTGTCGCTCCGCAGCGCGACCTGGTCACGCCGGAAACATTCTACGAATTTCTGAGCCAAACCAATGTTTCAACGGCCCTCAGCGGGGAGGTTCAATAGCCATGAGAAAACTCATCTGCGGGATGGTGCTCTCAGCCGGGTTGCTTCTGTTCTTCGCCGGCCTGCAAGTCGGCGCGCAATCCGCGCCGCAGGTTCCCGAGAGCCTCCAGCTTTACATCGGCGAGCAGAAGGTGGTCCCCGTCTTCGATGTTTCGCGCGTTTCGGTCGGTGACCGGGAAATCGTGGACATCCGCGTGCTGGACGCCAACCAGATCCTCGCCACGGGACGCAAGCGCGGCATGACGGACATCATCCTCTGGGACTCGGGCGGAAACCGCCGCACCGTCCAAGTGCAGGTCTTGATGCCGGTGGACGCGCTGGTCGGGCAGATCCGGGACCTGCTCGCGGATGTCGAGAACGCGAACGTCCGCCTGATCGGCGACCGCGTGGTGATCGACGGGCGCCTGTTGCTCAAGTCGGACTTCGACCGGGTCGCGGCCATCGCGGGGGCCTTCGGGGACGGGCGCGTGGTGAACCTCACGGTGCTCGACCGCGGCAGCGAGAACGAGATGGTCGGGCGGATGATCCTCAAGGACATCGGGCTGGAAACCGTGCAGGTCAAGATCGTGGGCGACACGGCGTTCCTCTCGGGGCACGTGTTCAGCCAGGGCCAGAAGGATCGCCTGGTCAAGCTCGCGGAAACGCAGCTCAAGAACGTCGTGGATCTCGTCGAGATCAAGGACATCATGATCGAGATGGATATCATCTTCCTCCAGATCGAGAAGAGCCGCGGTCACGACGTGGGCAACAACCTGCTCGCGGGGAACGTCAGCGGCGCCATTTCGGCGCAGGGTTCGCGCGGCCACGAGAACGGTGCGTACACGCCGGTGACGGTGCAGGTCGGCTGGAACGTGGACGTGACGCACGTGATGAACCTGGTCCTCAGCCGCGGCGACGGGAAGATCCTCTCGCGGCCGCACATCAGTACGAAGAGCGGCGAGAGCGGCCGTTTCCATTCCGGCGGCGAGTTCTACTTCAAGGTCGAGGGCAACGAGGCCGCGGACCTGAAGAACGTCGAGTATGGGCTGATCCTCGAGGTGCTGCCCGAGCTGCGCAGCGACGACCAGGTGATCAGCCAGGTCAGCGTGGACGTCACCGTGCCGGTCAACAAGTCGGGCAGCGAGGACCTGAACCTCGAGAAATTCTCCACCAAGAGCACCGTGACATGCCGCCTCGGCGAGAGCATCGTGATGTCCGGGTTCATCGAGAGCCTGCAGAACTATTTCAAGGAAAAGACGCCGCTCCTCGGCGATATCCCGCTGCTCAACCTGTTCTTCGCGCGCAGCGTCCGCAGCAACAGCAACAAGGAGCTGATCGCCATCCTGACGCCGCGATTGCTGACCCCGGAGGCCGTGCCGGCCTCGTCCAATCGCGCCGCGCATCAGCCCACGCTGACCGATGAGGTCAAGGAGAAGCCCGATGCCCCACCTCGTGCACGACGATGGTACCGTAAGTGATCTGACGTCCCTCGAGGACGGCGAGTTCATGGTCGCGGGCAGCGCGCCCTCGTGCGACATCCGCATCGAGGGCGACGGCGTCGCGCGGAAGCACTGCCGCTTCCTCAACGTGCGCGGCATCTACTTCGTGCACGCGTTCTCCCCCAAGCACCCCGTCGCGATCAACGGCGAGGATATCGAAACGCGCGACCACGTGCTGGAGAACAACGCGTCCATCCGGATCGGCGCCCGCTCCATGAGCTTCCGGGACAGCGTCCCCGGCGGCACCGATTCGCCCGCCTCCGCGGCCGAACAGGTCAAGGCCGCCGGGCAGGACGCCAAGGAGCAGGTCAAGCGCAAGATTCACGACATACTCCTGGAGCGAATGGATCTGAAGTCCATCGGGGCGTCGAGCCGGTCCGACGAGGAGATGAAGAGGCGCGCGAAGACGGTCATCAAGGCCATCATCGACGAGCTCGAGCCGGAGTTCAAGGGCATCGCGACCAAGGAGGAGCTGTACAAGGAGACCGTGGACGAGGCGCTCGGGCTCGGTCCGCTGGAGGATCTGATCGCCGACGACACCATCACCGAAATCATGTGCAACGGGCCGAAGAAGGTCTTTGTCGAGCGCAAGGGGCTGCTCTCGCTCACGGACAAGACGTTCATGGACGAGGCCCAGTTGCTGCACGTCATCGAAAAAATCGTCGGCCCGCTCGGCCGGCGCGTGGACGAAAGCTCGCCGCTGGTGGACGCGCGCCTTCCCGATGGTTCGCGCGTGAATGCGGTCATCCACCCCATCGCGCTCGAGGGCCCCACGCTGAATATCCGCAAGTTCTCGAAGACCCCTTACACGATCAAGGACATCATCGGCTTCGGGTCCATGAGCGAGAGAATGGCACGCTGCATGGCGCTCGCCGTCGAGCAGCGACAGAACATCGTCATCTCCGGCGGAACCGGCTCCGGGAAGACCACCCTGCTCAACGTCGTATCCTCGTTCATCCCGGCCTCCGAGCGCATCGTGACCATCGAGGATTCGGCCGAACTGAAACTGGAGCAGGACCACGTCGTGCGGCTGGAAGCGCGCCCGCCGAACATCGAGGGCCGCGGGGAGATCTCCATTCGCGACCTCGTGAGAAACGCGCTCCGCATGCGGCCCGACCGGATCGTCGTGGGCGAATGTCGCGGCGGCGAAACGCTCGACATGCTGCAGGCGATGAACACCGGGCATGACGGGTCGCTGACCACCGTGCACGCCAACTCGCCACAGGACGTCATCGCCCGCCTTGAAACGATGGTGCTGATGTCCGGCATGGACCTGCCCATCCGCGCGATCGTCGAGCAGATCGTCGCGGCGATCCACCTCGTCTGCCACCAGTCGCGCTTCAGCGACGGCTCGCGCAAGATCGTGAACATCTCCGAAGTGATGGGGCTCGACGGCAACGACGTGAAGCTGCGGGACATCTTCGTGTTCCGCCAGACCGGCCTGGACGCGAACGGGAAGGTGCTGGGCTCGTTTGAGGCGACCGGCGAGGTCCCGCGGTTCGCGGAGCGCCTGCGCGACAGAGGCATCGCCGTGGACATGAACATCTTCAAGAAGGGGGCCTGCTGAGGATGATGCTGGCGGTTATCATCCTGTGCGTATTCGGCGCGGTCGGCCTGCAGGCCTACCTGCTCGTCCGGTCCCTCGCCGAGGGCTACTCGTCCTACGAGCAGCGATACTTGCGATCCGCCACCGCGGCGCTGAGCCAGCTCTCCATCAACGTGCCGGCGGAACGATTGCTGCTGCTGAAGCTGGTTTCCGCGTCCGTCTGCGGCGTCGTGGCATTCGCACTCGCCGCGGCGGCCCCCCCGCTGTTTCCGCTGATCTTCTTCGGCCTCGCGGCGATCGCGGGCTCTTTCCTGCCCGAATTCTGCCTGCGCTGGATGCTCGGCAGGCGGCGTAAAATGTTCAACACCCAGCTCATCGAGGCCATGAATACCCTGTCGAACGGCTTGCGCAGCGGCTTTTCTTTCCGCCAGGCGCTCGAATTGACGGCCAAACAGGTGGCGGACCCCTGCGGACTCGAGTTCCGCATCGCGCTCCACGAAATGGATCTCGGCGTCAGCCTCCCCCACGCCCTGCGAAACATGAGCGACCGGCTGGAAGACAGCGATCTCGAGCTGATGGTGATGGCTTCCAACCTGTGCCTCCAGGTCGGCGGCGACCTGCCGACCGTGTTCGCGCAGATCATCGAAACCATTCGCGAGCGCAACCGGATCACGGGCAAGGTGGATGCCCTGACCAGCCAGGGCCGCATGCAGGCGACGATCGTCGGCCTGATCCCCATCGCGCTCGCGTTCATCGTGCGCGCCATCAACCCGGAGATGATGAAGCCGATGTTCACCACCGTCCTCGGCTGGTCGCTGCTGGTGATCGTGATCGCGCTCGATGTCGCGGGCTACTACATGATCCGGAGGATCGTCTCGATTCGGTACTGAAACGTCATGAACTGGCTGATCTACATCGCGGTTTTCGGATGCGTGTTCGCCATCTCGTATGCGGTCTGGAGCCTGTACGGATCCGGCGTCAGCCTGGTGTACGAGCGTTTCCGCCGAAAACGCACGGGATTTTTCCTGCTCGTGACCCCGGTGCTCGAATCGCTCACCTCGTTCAACGAACAGTACATCCCCAGCGCCAGCAAGTACCTCGCGCATATCCGCGCGAAACTGCGCGAAGCCGGCATGCTGGGGCGCTATTCCCCCACCGAGTTCATCGCGTTCCAGCAGCTCGCCGGAATGGCCGCCTTCTTCCTGGGACTGATCCTGATCCTGTTCCCGCGCGCGGGCGTCAAGGAGAGCCTCGGCACCGGGCTGCTCTTCCTGTTCGTCTTCTCCGCAATGGCCACCCTCGTACCCCTCATGCCGGTGGACAGCGCCGCCGCGCGGCGGCGGCGCGACATCATCGAGCACTGGCCCTTCATGCTGGACCTGCTGACGATCTCCGTGGACGCCGGCATCGAC
Source organism: Verrucomicrobiota bacterium (assembly GCA_022704185.1). Taxonomy (GTDB): domain Bacteria; phylum Verrucomicrobiota; class Kiritimatiellia; order CAIQIC01; family JAGNIJ01; genus JAKJGV01. The sequence continues at coordinate 17,046 of JAKJGV010000016.1, read as the reverse complement.
ATCGTGACCGCCGTGCGCCGCATCCTCGTCAACTCGCGCCTCAACGCGCTGACGGAGGAACTGGTGCAGTTCATCAACGAGATCAACCTCGGGAAGAGCCGCGCGGACGCGCTTCGCGACATGGCGGACCGCATCAACGTCACCATGGTGACCGCCGTGTTGAACATGATCTCCCAGGCGGAACGGCTCGGGACCCCGCTGGCACCGGTGCTCCGCGTGCAGGCGCAGGAATTCAGGCAGAAGAAGTCGGCTTACGTGGAGAAGCTCGCGATGGAAGCCCCGGTGAAGATGCTCCTGCCGCTGCTCGCCTGCATCTTCCCGGCCATCCTGATCGTGCTGCTCGGCCCGGTGTTGATCCAGTACCATATGAGCCAGTGAAAAAGGCGAATTTGAAGAAAGCGGACGGATGCGTGCTGCTGCAAAATCTGCAGGTCGCGGAGTCGTTCAGCGAGAAGCTGAAGGGCCTGCTGGGACGCGCCGGTTTGGGGCGCGACGAGGGACTCGTTCTGCCCGACTGCTCCTCGATCCACACCTTCTTCATGCGTTTTGCGCTGGACATCGTGTTCGTGTCGAAGGATTGGCGCGTAACGGAAGTCGTTCACGGAGTGTCGCCCGGGAATGCCGTGCGCGCGAAAGCGCCGGAAGGACGGCATACCCTGGAACTCGGGGAAGGACGGGCTCATGAACTCGCCATCGCAGTCGGCGATCAACTGGTCATCGAATATGAAAAACCTGCACCCTAAACAGCTCCTTCGGAATCGCGCCCGCTGGTGCGCCGCGGGGCTCGCGGCGTTGAGCCTCGGCCTGTCCGGCTGCGGAAACAGGGACCGCGAATCGTCGTTCCGCAACGAGGAGTTCTGCATCTCCTTCCCCCGCCCGCCGACGTGGGCGGTGGCGGACGAGCAGACCCTGCCGACCATTGTGACGTTCCGCGACACCCGCGGCCCCGGCCGCGTGGTCCTGACCATACGGGAAGACCGGGACCTGATCTTCGCCCCGCCCCGCCGGTACCTCGAGACGTTCGGCGAAAGGCAGAAGGATGACGACCCTTCGTTCCGCCTCAGCATCGAATCGGAAACCAACGTCAACGGCATCGCGGGCATCCGGTTCCTGGCGACCACCGAGGATGAAAAAGGAAGCGGATTCTACTTCATCCGGAACAACGCCGAATACTGCATCCTCGGCATGGTCCCGCGTTTCCAGCAGGAACCCGACGAAATGTTCGAAACCGTGCTGCAGGGGCTTTCCGTCTGCGAACTGCCCGACAACCCGACCCCGTGGGAATACCCCCTCAAGCCGGTCACGGACTTCAACGCCGCCCTTCGCTACGGGCGCGAACTGGTGAAGACCCGGGATGTGAACGTGTCGAATTACCAGATGGCCATCGAGCAGTTCCGAGGTGTGCTGCGCGGCACCTACCGGATGGACCCGCAGCCCCCCGAGTACCATGTGGCCCTGCGAATGCTCGAGGTCGCCAAGACTTTTCAGCACCAGGCTTTCATCGAGTACCGGTTCCGCGCCGAGCAATACCTGGGACTGCGAAACCGGAGCGAGGCCATCCAGGCCGCGGATTACCTCCTGGACCTGATTCCCGATCGGAACGACCCGCGTCACCGCGTGGCCATGAGCCTTTACCAGAAAGCGATCAAACTCCCGGCAGGGAACTGAACCATGAATATTCGAGTCCTTGACCAGAAGAACAACGTGGTGACGGAGAAAAGCTTTCCTCCCGGACGCAACCGGATCAGCGTCGGGAGAAATCCGGACAACGACCTGGTCCTCCAGGTGCCCGAGATTTCGGGCCGGCATATGACCATCGAGGAACGGTACGGCCGCGTCTACGTGCGCGACTGCGACAGCATCAACGGCGTGTTCATAAACCGCCGCAAGATCAGGCGCGGCAAATCGTCCGTGTCCGACCAGGACGTGGTCGAAGCGGGCAACCTGCAGTTCCGCATTACCCGCAGCGGCCTGTCAGCGACCGGCGAATCCGGCCCCGCCGCCCAGACGGCCCGGTCCGGCCCGACACGCCTCACGCAGATCCTGGTGGTCGTCGTTTCGCTGCTGGTAATCGCGGCGATCGTGAAGAAGGCCACGTCGCGGGGCGGACGCGGCGCGCCGCAGGCGGCCGGTGGCGCGTCCCCCACCAACCTGTATGCCCAACAGCAGGCGGAGGCGCGCAAGCTCTACCAGCAGGCCCAGGAATCGTACTTCCGGAACAACCTGGTCGAGGCTGCGTCGCTCTTCTCCAAGGTGCTGGAACTCGATCCCGCCAACCAGCACGCGCAGGACTTCCTCGAAGAGATCCGCTTCGAGACCGTCGGCGGCCTTGTCGCCCTCGCGTTCCGCAATCTCCAGCAAAGCGATATCACGGCGGCCAACCGCAACATCGCCAAGCTCCAGTCCCTGGATCCGAAGAACGAAAAGGTGGTCGAACTCGTCCGCCTGCGCGACGGGGAACAGCAGTTCGAACAGGCCAAGACGCTCTATGGCGAGGGCAAATTCGCCGACGCGCACGCGATCCTGCAGCGCATCCAGATCGTGAACGATGCGCAACGCATCCGCTGGCTGAGAGAGGTGGACGGCCGCCTCAACTTCCAAAAGCAGTTTCGCGAGGCGGACAGCAACCTCGACAAGGGCGACGCGGGAACGGCGCTGGCAGAGTTCGATCGCCTCGCGGGCACCTCGGACCCGGCCGATCCCTGGCGCGGCGAAATTCAACAGAAAAGCGCGCTGGCCGAACGGGTCCGGAAATTCGAGAACGCATTGACCGGAAACGACTATTTCGAGGCCATTCGCCAGGGCCAGTGGCTGGACTCCAACCTGAACCGCGAGAACTATCCGATTCTGACACGGAGCGTCGGAAAGCGTATGTCAGCCCTGAGCGCGCAACTGGCGCCCCGGCGCGCCGAATTCGAAGAGGCCGCGAAGAAAGCCATGGATCAAGTCGAGGCCGCCGACGGCGATGAAGTCAAGGCGGCTGCCCTGCAGCACGAAGCCTTGCGCAACCTGGTTATCGCGAACTACCTCGACCCTTCGCCGCAGCGCGCGAGCACCATGCGCGACCTGACGACGAAACTCACGCAGTACGTGCGCAAGGTCTACCAGCAGGGCTACATCCTCGCGGGACTCGGCGACTACGCCGGCGCGCGCAGCAACTACGAGCGCGTGCTGCAACTCTCGTCCGACGACAACGAATACCACCTCAAGGCCGCCGACCAACTCAAACGCATCCGCACACCGCAAGCCCCGGCGGAGTAGCGCACTTCGAGCAACCCCGCAGCCGCCGGCGCTGGAGCAGACTAAGTTGAACTATAGCCGCGGCATGTCTTGAAATGGGCCCCCTGCGGGCTTGCCTGCAGGAGCCAAAGTTCGCAGGTTACGCGCTCAACCGAAACCCACAGGAGCCCGGAGGCCCGGGACATCCACGGCCTGACGGCCGCGGTTACAGTTGTGTTGAACTCGCTCTAGAATTTCTCCCAGTGCAGGACCTCGGACACGCTGCGCTTGGGATGGAGTTTCGGATCGGCCGAGCGATGGCCGAGGGCCAGCAGCGAAACCAGCTTGTATCCCGCGGGCACATGCAGCAACTCCAGGATCGTCGCGCAGTATTCCTTCTTGTCGCCCGCGACCCAGCACGAATCCACGCCGAGCGCGGCGGCCGCGACCAGGATGTTCTCCGTCGCCGCACATCCGTCCTCCAGGTAGTATTTCGTATCCCGGCAAAGCACGACGACGCACGCGCCCGACTCCGCGATGAACCTGCCGTGATCCGCCAGGGAGCCAAGCCGCTGCAGCGTCGCGCGGTCGGTGACGACCACGAAATCCCACGGCTGCTCGTTCCGCGCCGTCGGCGCCAGCCGCCCGGCGTCCACCAGTTGTTCGAGGATCGCCTTCTCGATAGCCTTGCCGTTGTAGTGCCTCACGCTTCTGCGTGCTGCCATAGCCTTCAATGCGTCCATTTCTTCCCTCCCCGGACAAGCCGTTGCCGGCTGAAAGACAGCCGTTTTTACCATATATAGTAGTTGATAGCTCCAGACCCACATGATATAGATTCGCAGTTACGGAACTGTAAATAAAAATATCGTCTTGGCTATTGTCTCGGACGTGCGCGCCCGGTGGTGAAGGAGGTTGTTGTCCCTTGTATCTGAAGAGCCTCGAACTCGTTGGTTTCAAGAGTTTTGCGGATAAAACCAAGCTGGAATTCGACCGGGGCATGACGGCCATCGTCGGCCCCAACGGTTGCGGGAAAAGCAATATCGCGGACGCCATCCGGTGGGTTCTCGGCGAGCAGAGCGCAAAGGCCCTGCGCGGCGGGAAGATGGAGGACTGCATCTTCAACGGGACGGACTCCCACAAGCCTCTCGGCATGGCCGAGGTCACCCTCACCCTCACCGATTGCGAAACGGTGCTCGGCACCGACTTCAACGAGATCATGGTGACGCGGCGCGTGTTGCGCACGGGAGAAGGCCACTACTTCATCAACAAGACACCCTGCCGGCTGAAGGATATTCAGCGCCTGTTCATGGATACCGGCATCGGCACGGACTCCTACTCCGTCCTCGAACAGGGCAAGATAGACATGATCCTGAGTGCACGGCCGGACGACCGTCGCGCGGTGTTTGAAGAAGCCAGCGGCATCACGAAGTACAAGGCCGACAAGAAGGAAGCCATCCGCAAGCTGGAGCACACGGAGGCCAACCTGCTTCGACTGGCCGACATCATCCGCGAAGTGCGCCGCCAGATCATCTCGCTCCAACGGCAGGCCGGAAAGGCCAAGCGCTACAAGAGCCTGCAGGAGAAACTCCGGGGTCTCGACATCTACGCCACGCGCGAACGCCTGGGCGCTCTGACGCGCGACATCTCCACGCTCGAGTCCCGCCTGGCGTCCATACAGGAACAGGAAGAGGCGCTGCAGGCGGACGTGAACGAAGTCGAGCAGAAAGCGGCGCGCGACCGCGCCGACCTCGCCGCCGCGGAACAGGAAATCGCGAACGCGATGGACCGCTCCGTGCACGCGCGCTCGGAACTGGACCGGGCCAGGGAACTGATCCGGGTGAACCAGGACCGCATCCGCGAGCTTCGCGAGCTTTCCGAGCGCGACGGGCGCGATGCCGAGGAAGCCCGGACGCGGCTGGATAATCAGAAGACCTTGCTGCAAGAGCTTTCCGGACAGCTCACGGCGGCCGTCGCCTCGCGCGACGAGGCCGAGAGAGCCCTGTCCGCGCAGGCGGAAGAGCTGACGCGGAAGCAGAACCAGGTGGAGGAACTGCGAAAGCGCATTCACGATCTCGGCGCCGAATCCGTGGACCTCGAAAGCCGCCTGGCGCACCTGCAGAACGAGGTGTACGGCATCGAGGCGCAGGAACGCGCCAGTGTGATCCGCCGCGAACGGCTCGCCGCCGAGGAAGCGGAAATCCAGCGGCTGGTGGAGGCGTTCAACTCGCGCCAGTCGCAGATGAGCGAGGGGCTCAGCGCCATGCAGAGCGACGTGCGGCGCATGGAAGAGCGGGTGCAGACGTTGATTTCGCAGCAGTCCAACCGCCTCCAGTCCATGGCCGATTGCCAGCGGCGACGCGCCGAGGTGGACTCGCAGATGGCCGCGCGCCGCGCCCAGGTGGAACTCGTCAGCACGCCGGATGCCGCGCAGGATGGGTTCCCGGGCGGGGCGCGGGTGCTGCTTAATCCGCAGGGCGATTTGCGGGTGGACCGGTCCGTGATCCTGGGATCGCTGGCCGACCGCATCGAGGCGGACCCGCAATACCGGGTGGCGGTCGAAGCCGTGCTGCGCGCATGGCTGGATGCCGTGCTGGTTTCGGATCCGGCAAGGGCCGTGGACGTACTGCGCGAGCTGGAGCGGCTCGCGTGCGGGTCCGCCCGCGTGTTGACCCTCGCGCCCGCTTCAAGCGGCACAGGGGCGTTTGCGGACGGGCCGGGCGAGCGGCTGTGCGATCACGTTCGCTGCGACGATTCTTTGCGACCGCTCGTTGACCGGCTGCTGCACAACGTGCGGGTCGTCCCGGCCCTCGCGGACATCCCCTCCCCCCTGCACGCGGAGGCGACCTATGTCACGCTTAACGGAGCCATCGCCAGGGGCTCCGGTTCGTTCGAATTCTGGATGCCTGAACCGCAAGAGACGAATCCCCTGTCGCGGCGGCACCAGCTTGCGCAATGGAGCCAGGAACTCGAGGAGCTGCAGCGCCAGCGCGCCACCATCGAGCAGGACATGGCGACCCTCGCCCTCGACGAAAAAGCTTTCGACGAATCGCTCGCCGCGGCGCGCGCGGAACTCGCGGAAGGACAACGCAATCTCGCGCTGCACGAGGGAGAACGGCACGTCATTGACGAGGAGGCCGCCCAAGCCCGGGAGCGCCTGGAAACCGTGTCGTGGGAACTGAAGGTCCTTCGGGAACAGCAGGACACCGGCGGCGAACGGGCCGCCACGATCCGCAACCAGATAGACGAAATCCGCAACCGGCACGCCCAGGTGCGTTCGGAGATCGCCGCAGCCAACGACGGCTTGCGATTCGCTGAGCAGGAGCGGTCCGAGAAGTCCACGGAGGTAACGGACTATCGCGTGCGGTTCGCCGAGTGCCGCCAGCAGGTGGACCATCTTGAAAGCCGCAAGGAGCCCCTCGACGCCCGCATCCGCGAGCTGGAGGAACTAGTGCGCAACCGTGCGGACGGCATCCATTCCTACCAGGCGCGGATATCCGATCTCGAGAAGAGCATCCAGGAAACCGAGGGCCGGCTGCAGCCCCTCCAGGACGAGATGGCCCGGCACGGGGCGGTCCTCGAGGAGGCGAAACGCCTGCGCGACGAGCGGATGGGCCGGGTGTCGAGTTTCGACGCGGTGATCCGCGAAAAGCGTTCCGCGCTGGATGAAATCCGGAAACGCAAATCATCGGTGGACGTCGAACTCGCCGAGCAGCGCATCCGCAAGCAGAACGTGATCGAACGCGTCGCCGCCGACTATCACATCACTCCTGAACTCATGATGTCGGAACCCGATCCGGTATGGGAAGAGGGCAAGGTGCCGGACCGGGATACGCTGGAGACGGAGATCGCCGAGCTGCGCGCGAAGATCGAGGCCATGGGCCCGGTCAATCTCGTCGCCATCGAGGAACACCAGGAGCACGAGCAGCGCTACACGTTCCTGACCCAGCAGCAGGACGACCTGGTCAAGGCGAAGCAGCAGTTGATGGACCTGATCCGGCGGATCAACAAGACCACGACGGACCTGTTCTCGCAGACGTTCGAACAGGTGAACGCCAATTTCCAGGACATGTTCAAGAAGCTCTTCGGCGGCGGCTCGGCCAAGCTGGTGCTCGTGAACGAAGAGGATGTCCTCGAATCCGGCATCGAGATCATCGCGCGGCCGCCGGGCAAGAAGCTGCAGACCGTTTCGCTGCTGTCCGGCGGAGAGCGCACGATGACGGCGGTGGCCCTGCTCTTCGCGCTTTACATGGTCAAGCCCAGCCCCTTCTGCCTGCTCGACGAACTGGACGCGGCCCTGGATGAAGCCAACATCGGCCGGTTCATCGCGGTGGTGAAGCAATTCCTGGAGAAGTCGCAGTTCATCGTGATCACGCACAATCGCCAGACGATCGGCGCCGCCGAGGCGCTGTACGGCGTGACAATGGAACAGAACGGCGTCTCCAAGATCGTTTCGGTCAAGTTCTCGCACCACGAGGGCAAGAAAGCGCAGGACGCCGAACCCGCCGCCGCGAGCCCGGCAGCGCCGGTGGACGCCGGGCCGGCGTCAGGGTAGAACCCGGAGCGCCATCGGAACCAGCAAGCCCGATCGCGCATCCGGAGCGAGTTCCCACACGCGCCAGGCTTCCGAGTCCTCACCCGCCGGCACCGCGACATCCTCGAACCGGACCGCCCACGGTTCATACGCGCCCGACTCGAGACCCCCGTCGCCGCCTTCGAGGTAGAACCGCGCCTGGATGGTGCGGATGTGCAACGCCCCTTGTCGCAACCACTCCGCCGTTTCCTCGCCGCGCAAGACCGTCGTGAGCGTTGCGCTCACGGCAAAAACCAAGACCACGGCCACGGCCATCGCCACGACCACCTCGAGAAGTGAAAAGCCGTCATTGAAGGTCTTCAGACGCGTCTCCTCCATCCGCCGGATCAGATTTCCGAACTGGAGATATCGGTCGCCTCGTTCTCACCGCCCGGCTCGCCGTCGCCACCGTAGCTGATGATCTCGAAGAGTTCCCCTTGCCGGCCGGGCGCGAGGTAGATGAACTCCCGGTTCCACGGGTCCAGCGGCACCTTGCGACCTTCGAGATAGCCTTCGGAAGGATAGTTTCGCGGCACCGGCTCGTACACCGGCTTGGTCACAAGCGCCTCCAAACCCTGCTGCTGGGTCGGCGGCCGCCCCTGGTCAATACGGTACAGGTCCACGGCATGCTTGAGTTGACGCACCTGCATCTTGGCCGCCGACATCCGGGCCTCGCCGGGCCTCTTCAGGACGTTGACCCCGACGATGCTGGCAAGAATCGCGATGATCATCACGACGACAAGGATCTCCAGCAGGGTGAAACCGGACTTCGAATTGGTTCTGCGCATTTTCCGCTCCTGCCGGGGCCAGCCGCTTCCGGCCTCCGGACCTGTGAATCGCTCAACCAGGATGACCCCGATGAGCATCGAACTTTCGCCCGTGATCGTCAAGCCTTGCGCGGCCGGTGAAGTCGATTGTGTTGATGCCAACAGCCCTTACGGGCTTCACTACGAACGCTTGGATTCCTTTCGGAACCCGCTTGTAGTGAACGCCGTCAGGTGTGGCCTGCGTCCAGCAAGAACACCCTTTATTCAACCCCGGGGGAGAACGAGGGAAGCACGACCGCCTTGAGTTCCTCGTGGATAAGCCCGTTGCTGCACAGCACCCTCATCCGGATCGGGTCCAGTTGCTCCAGCACCTCCGCCTTCCCCCCCGCCTGCGCGACGATCAGCGCGGCGGCCGCGACATCCCAAAGCTGGATCGTGGACTCGAAGTAGCCATCGGCCCTTCCGCACGCCACGCTGCAGATATCCACCGCCGCGGCGCCCATCAGGCGGGTCTTCTGTGCCTTGAGCGAGATCGCTTCGAAGGTGGAAAGCGTTACCGCATCCTTGCCGATATGCTTGGACAACCCCGTCAGCACCACGGCATCGCCCAGGCTCCTCACTTCGGAGACGCGGATGGGCTCCCCGTTCAGCGTGGCCGGTTCTTCGCAACGGGCCTTGAAGCACTCCCGCAAAACAGGAAGATAGACGGCTCCCGCCACGACCCGCCCTCCCACGCGGACGGCGACGGACGAACACCACAACGGCAAGCCGTGCATGAAGTTGACCGTCCCGTCAATGGGATCAATGATCCAGAGCGGCTCGTCGGAACTCACGTAGGCGCCGCCTTCCTCGCCGAGGATCGCGTGCTGCGGGAACGCGCCGCGGATGACTTCCTCCGCCTTCGCCTGGCACTCCTGGTCCAGCTTGAGCTTCACGTCGTGCGCCGAACGCTGCACGACTTCCCCGCGCCGATGGATATTGCGGTGCGCGTGATCGCCGGCGGCGCGGGCCGCCTCGACGCAGGCCGCCAGGAGTCCGGCCGTATCGGGAACTTCGTTCATGACGGCGAAAGGAACCATTCGACCGTGCGCCGGAGACCGTCCTCGACACCCACGCGCGGCGTCCATCCCAACGCCCTCGCCGCCTTCGAGACGTCCGCCTGCGAGTCGCGCACGTCTCCCTGCCGTGCCGGCGCGTACTGCGGCGCAATGCTCTTCCCCATGATGCGCACGAGAAGTTCCGCCAGCTCGTTCACGGTCATGCGCCTGCCGCACCCGATATTGAACACCTGTCCCAACGTGGATTCCGGCGCCGCGCAGCAGGCGAGGTTGGCCTCGATCACGTTCTCCACGTAGGTGAAATCGCGGGTCTGCAGCCCGTCCCCATAGATCACCGGCGCCCTGCCCTTGCCGAACGCGTCAATGAAAATGGGGACCACCGCCGCGTACTGCGACTTCGGATTCTGGCGCGGGCCGTAGACATTAAAATACCGCAGCGCGCAGGTCTTCAATCCGTACAACTCGTAGAACAAGCGGCACTGGTGCTCGTTCACGAGCTTGGACAGCGCGTAGGGCGACATCGGCGCGGGAATCATGTCCTCGCGTTTCGGAAGCACGGCCGTATCGCCATACACGGACGAGGACGAGGACTGCACGAACCGCTCGACATCCGCGTCCCGCGCGGCGATCAACATGTTCAACGTGCCCTTGATGTTCACGTCGCTCGTGGTCATCGGATCCTCGATCGAGCGGGGCACGGAAGGAATCGCCGCCATGTGCAACACGTACCGCACGCCGGCCGTCGCGGAGCGCGCGGCGGCCGGATCGCGGATGTCGCCTTCGAGCAGTTCGATATCCTTCTCGAGGCCGGCCAGGTTCTCCCGGCGCCCGGTCGAGAAGTCGTCAAGCACCCGCACCCGCGCGCCGCGGCCGAGCAGGTACCGAACGGTATTGGAACCGATAAAGCCCGCGCCGCCCGTCACTAGGTACTCAGCATTCACAGGAAAATCCCGATCGTCCCCGGATCACATCCTCACGCACGGCCCACCGGGTCCGGGTCAGAGCCCCAACTCGAGGCTCGTGTTCGGAAACGCGAGCAGCCATATCTGGAACCAGAACTGGAGGTCCTCGCCCACCTTGCGGAAGCCCGCGCCGTAGCCCATGCACCGGGTCTTGTGCTGCACGAAATACGATTGCTCCTCCAGCTCGCTCAGCTCAAAGGAGTAGCGCTCATAGATGGTGAACGACCAGTTGCGGTTCGGGAACAAGACCAGCTCGCCCGCCACCTGGTCGCGGCGATCCTTCTGGTAGCGGTATTCGAGGCTGAGCCGCGTGTCTTCCCTGCCCAGGAAAGCCAGTTGCGTGTTGAACTTGTCAACCTCGCCTTCGTACGGATCGTACTCGGCGTCGAAATCCATCGCCCACCATTCCTGCAGGCGCAACCGCGTATCCACAAAGACGTTGGAGAAGTCTTCCTCGTCCTCATCCTTCTCGATGCGGTAGTAGCTGTACACGTCCACGTCTATGAGGTCGTGGACCCGCGCGTTCCGCTTCGTCTGGAAACGATTGCGCAGCCCGAGTTGCACGTCATGGCGCTTCGTCAGCTGGTCCACCCGGTCGAACTGCGGCAGCGCCTCGGGAAGGAGATTGGGTTCGGGTATATACGTGTGGCGCGCGTAGGGTTCGACCACGTGCCGGAGCCCGCGGTCATCGCGCCCGAGCATGAGGGGTTCGTTGTGCCACAAGCCGAAGGCCTTGAACGAAGTCTCGAATCCCAACTCGTACAGGTTCCGAAGGTCGGAACCGCGGTCAATCCGGGTCCGCACCACGTCGTTCGTGATGCTGACCACATCGTTTGAATCCACGGTCGAGACGATATTCGTCTCCGCCGTTTCATCAAAGGTCTTCGAATAGTACGTGCCCCGATAGCCCGCGCGCGGCATCACGTTGAGGAACCCGAAATGCCGGGTCGGGTAATAGACCATGTGCGCCGAATCAAGCCGGAACGCGTCGTAATCTTCCTTGCCGGACTTCTCGGTGAACACGCGTTCCAGCAAGCCGGCCGAGTTGGCCGATTCGTAATACAGCGGGCTGTCGCCGAGCTGGATGCTGGGCACATTGAAGAACGCTTCCGGCGCGCGATCCACGTTCTCGTAGAAGTCGTTAAGCCGCTTATTGACCTGGAGTCCCGCGGAGAACTGGTCGCCGCGATGCGTGAGCGACACACGGTTTTCCGGCTGCGCGTTGTCGCGGAACTCACGGTTGAAGAAGTCCTCGATGATCCCCGGATCGCTGACGTAGTTCAGCTCGGTGATCATCGTGTCGCGGGCCGAGAACGAACGCACGTCGGCGAGGCGGACCCGGTAGCGATCGTTCTCGATGAGATCGCCGAATTCCTCGATATCCCGGTCGCTGCGCCCTTCGAGCGGGCCGTCGTCCTGCGTGTAATAACCCTGGATCTCGCCGCGGTACGGGAGCCGCGAATCGCCCCAGAGGAGGTCCTGCCCCACGCCGACCCCGCGTTTCACGCGGTAATCGAGGTGAGTGGCCGCCCTGAAGACATCGTTGAGGCGGTAGTTGTATGCGGTCAGGAGGAACGGCCCCATCCGGGAGCTGTACCCCGGCATGATATCAATATCCATCTTGTCGCCGGCGAACTGGCGGGTCCATTTCGGCACGTAGAAGATCGGCACCGGCCCGAGGAAGAAGACCACGTGACGGGCCACCAGCCGCTCATTGTTGATGATCCGCGCCTCGCGCGCGTGAATGCGATATTCGGGCTTGGGCCCGTCGCAGGTGGTGATCGTCGCGTTTTTCAGCACGAATTCGTTGGCCGAGACCCGTTGCGAGTCCTTGGCCTTGATGTAGTACGGGTCCATTTCCGCGGTGAATTCGCCGAAGTCGCCCTTGCGTGTCTTGAAGTTGTAGTGGATCTCCTCGCCGCGCCAGACTTGACCGCCCCGCTCGTGAACCACGTTCCCCTTTGCATGGGCGTCCTGCGTGTCGGTGCGGACCGTCATATAATCCGCGCGGAGGGTGTCCGGGCCATAGGTCACGACCACGTTGCCCTTGCCCTTCAACAGCTTCTGATCGGCCTCGTACTCAAGCTCGTCCGCGGTCACCTCGATGCCTTCCTCCGCCGGCTCCTGCGCCGGTGCCGGAACAACAAGGGCCGCGAGAAATACAGCCAGTAATACCGCCCGGATTAAGCGTACTCGCATCATGTTCAGGGCCACTCCTGCCGAATGTGGATAATACTGAAACCGTGCGGAAGCTATCACAGGGGAAACGCACAGCCAAGCTTGTAATTGGTCCGGTGCCGTTCGGGATTGCGAAGAGGCCTTATTTCCCGAGCATGTCGGAATAGGCGGTGCGAACCTTGTGACGAAAGCTGGCAAGGCTGTACTGGGCGGCCACGCGCGCCCGGGCCTCGCGACCGAGCGCGGCGGCCAGCAGCGGCTCGCGCAGCACCTGGAGGATGCCCTCGGCGAGGTCGTCCGGCTGCGGCTGGACCAGCACCGCGCACGATTCGTCGAGTACCTGGGTGTGCGTCGCAAGGCGCGTGGCCACGATCGGCTTGCCGCTCTGCATGTACGTGTAAATCTTCAAAGCCGTGTTCCCGCCCTTCGTGCGGGGCGAGACCAGCACCGTGGCCAGCGTCATGTAAGCCGCCATCTGTTCCATCGGCTGACGCCCCGCAAAAATCAGCGCCTCTCCCAGGTCGAGGCTCCTGGCCTGGGCGCTGAGCCGCTTGATCTCCGCGTCCTCGCCGCCGACGATGACGCACTTCACGTCGGTTCTCCGCCGGCGCACGATCGCGATCGCCCGCACCAGCAGATCCACTCCCTGGTACGGCGCGAGGTTGCCGGTATAAACCACCACCGGACCGTCCCCGAGGTTGAGTTCGGCCCGCACGCGCGCCGCCCCTTCATCGTCCGGCTGGAACGATGCCTGCAGCGGCGCGTCTTCGATCTGCGCGATCTTTGCGTCCGGCACCAGCGATCGCACGTGATCGGACAGAGACCGGCACACGGTCAGCACGAGCGCCGCGTGGCGGATGGTCGCCGGCTCGAAACGTTCCGACCACCCGGCAAGAAAGCGGAACACCGGCGAGCCGCTGTCGCGGAGTTGCCCGGAGATCAAGGAGTCCACGTCGTACACCAGGCGGGCGCCGAACCATCGCGCCAGCCACGCACCGAAGAAGGCCGACTCTTCCACCGCGTGGATCACGTCATACCGGTTGCGCCAGCAGAGCCACCAAGCGCGGAAAAACATCAGGAAATCGAGCACGAACTTCGGACCGGAGATGCCGACACCGACCTCGCGCATGCCGGGGAGGCGCGCGCTGCGAAAAATCCGCACGCCCTTCAGGTTGACTTCCTCGCCCCACGGATAGCACAGCAGGTCCACGGCGTACCCCGCCTCTCCGAGCACGCCGACAACGTTGCGGACGTTGATCGGCGTGCCGCGCACACGGAAGAAGGGTTGGGGAGCAAGGAACAGGATTTTCATTCAGCGTCTGTAGAGTACGGGGTCCGGCATGCGCCGCTCAAGCTTTTCCGGTCAATACTCGCGCCGCGCAAGACTCCGGGCGCCCAGAATCAGGGGCAAAACGCTCAGCGCCAGCGTGAGCAGGGCGAGCCAACCCCCGGCTAGGACGATGGCGCCGCCCATGTTTGACGCTCCGATGTGACCCGTCGCCCTCATGTGGAAGGCCATCGCGAACGGCACGATGGCGAGGAACATGTAGGCCAGGCTCAGCACGAGGTTCAGCGTGCCCCCGAACCCGGAGATGATTGCGGAGGGGTTCTGCTGCCGCAAATCTATGAATATCGCGCCCAAGCCCGTCGAAAGTCCGGATATGGTGATGGACACTGAAACGGCGATGCCGAGCGCGACGGAACGCATCACCCAGTCCACCTGCAGCATCGCGGTCGAAAGATGCATCAGGGTGAGGCTGACCACCGACATGCCGGCGAGCGCCACGAAGAACTTCGCCACGAGGACGCGCCGCATCGTGGTCGGAGCGAGCCCGATGATCCAGAACCCGTGTCCCTCGAGGCTCAGTTGCGGGAAAACGAAGCGGGAGCCGAACGAGCACAGGACCGACGACACGCTGAAGATGTTGAGGAAGGCGATCAGGTTCCGCCACTCGGGCGGCATCATGTGATAGCGCAGGTTGCGCAGGTTCAGAAAGTACAGCCCGAGCAGGCCGAAGAAGATCAGGCTCTGCGACCACTGGGCGGGATCCCGAAGGAACGTGCGCACATCCTTGAGGATCAGCGCGCGGATGTCCGGGGGAATCCAGCGCAGCCACGGCTCCACGAACCCGAGCAGGGTGCGCCGCCGGATTGTGCGGGTCCCGCTCGCGCGCACGCGCTGCCACGTGTCGTAGAAGATCGCGCTTCCCATCCACTCGGCGAACATGCCCACCAGTCCCGTGGTGGTCACCAGCACCAGCCACAGCATCAACCCCCGCCCCCACTCGTGCCGCGTCACGCACAGGATGCCTTCGGCCACCCACCACGTCGGCCATAGCGGATGCGAAGCCAAGTGAAGGCCGGGCACGAGGCGCGAGAGGATGATCGTGGTTTCGCTCTGTCCGCGGACGCTGCGCGCGTAACTCGCCATGAACCACACCACCGCGGCCAGCGCCGCCAGCAGGAACGCGGTCCGCAGCGCGCGCGATTGCGGGAACCAGCGCGCGACGGCCAGGCAGACAATGACCCCCACCCCCGCGCACAGCAGCACCAGGGGCACGGCGTAGAAAAGCGTCCACAGCGCGAAGGACGGCGGCAACTGCTCGTGTTTTGCGTACGCGCTCACGAACGGGATGATGGCGAAGAAGAATGCCCACGAGGCGTAGAACGCGGCCTGGAGCAGCTTGTACACCGTGATCTCGCCGAACGTCAGCGGCTGCAGCATCAGGTACGTCGTCTCGTCCGAGCCGATCGCCGACGTGTACGCCGTCACAATGCTCGAAAGCACCAGCATGATCCCGAGGCCGAAGAAGAAGAGCGAAAACAGGCGGCCGATCAGCATCAGGCCCACGCCGCCCAGCGAGTCGAGGAACTGGAAACCCTCGACGAACATCGCCCACAATCCGAGCAGCAAGCCGCCCGCGAAGAGCAGGATGAAGACGACCTTGAACAGCGACTGCTCGCGGAGCAGGCGACGCACGTTCCGCGCCACCCGCATATCCTTTCTGAGCAATGTCCAGATGTTTCGCATCGGTCCTTTCGCTTCACCGGGCGAGGCTGAAGAAGATGTCCTCCAGGCGGTCGCCCTTGATGTCGCGGCCGGCGCGCAGCTCGTCCATGCTCCCGGCGGCCACGAGGCGCCCGTTCACGATGATGCCGATCCGCGCGGCAAGGTCCTCGATGAGCGCCAGGATGTGCGTCGTGAGAAACACCGTGACCCCGCTGCGCGCCTGCTCGCGAAGCAGGTCCTTGATCATGCGGATGCTGAACGGATCGAGCCCGATGAACGGTTCGTCCACGAAAATCACCCTCGGTTTGTGCAGCATGGTGACCCCGTAGATCAGGCGCTGGCGGAGCCCATGCGAAAGATCCCGCACGAGCGTGTGCCGGTATTCCATTAATCCAAGCAGCGTGAACGATTCCTCCATTTCGCGCGCGACCGTTTCCCTCGGCACGCGATGAAGATCGCCGGTGAACTCGTAGAATTCAGCCGCGGTCAACCGGTCGTACATGAACGGGAAATCGGGGATGTAGCCCGTGATGGCCCGCGCTTCGACTCCGTGCGTGCGGATGTCCAGCCCGCCGATGCGGATCGTGCCTTCCGTCGGCTTCAACAGTCCGCAAAGCAGCTTGATGGTCGTGGTCTTCCCCGCGCCGTTGGGGCCCAGGAAGCAGAACAGCTCGCCCGCCGGAACGCGCAGCGTGAGTTCGTTCACGGCATGCACCGTGCCGAAGTGTTTCGAAACATGTTCCATCTCGATCATGGCGTCATCCTCCCGTCCGATCCGCATTCCTGCGACAGGATCGTCGCGCGCGCCCGGCCGATCATGCCGGCCAGTTGCAGTTGCGCTCCCAGTTCGCCTTCCAGCAATGCGATGTGCGTCGCATCCACCGCCTCCTGCCCCAGCGTCGGGTCCAGTTCCCACCACCGGCCCGCGTAGACGGCGGGCCATGCGTGATAGTAAAACGCGTCATCCAGATAGACCAGGCCGACCCGGATCTGCGCAGGGATTCCCGCCGCGCGGGCAAGCGCGACGAACAGGTAGGTGTGCTCGTTGCAGTCGCCCTTCATGTGCCGGAGCACTTCCACGGCCGACGGCAGGCTCACCGCCGGAACCTTCTTCACGTTGCGGTGCACCCAGCGGTGTATCGCGAGCACCGCTTCGACACGGTCGCGCGCCGAGCCGGTCAGCTCGCGCGCCTTGCGCACAATGCCTTCGTCAGCCGCCTGCACGAAAGTCGTTGATTCCAGCCAGCGACTCATCCCGGCCGGGTCGCGCTCCGGGGACACG
>JAKJGV010000169.1 GCA_022704185.1 Verrucomicrobiota bacterium | reverse complement strand
CGTTCTTCCCGACATCGAGCACCACGCCCATGGCGCCGTTCATCACGCCCAGTTCGTAGTCGTTCTTCGTCTGGATGACCTTGTCGCCCGGATACAGCCGGGGCCGGTGGCCATGGTCGACGTCGGGCACGTCGAATCCGAAAAGCTTCTTCTGCAGCAGCCGCTGGAGTTCGATATTCAGCTCGACGGTACCGAGCGGACCCCGGTGCGTCGGGGTCAGCACCTGAACGTCGCGGACCAGGTCGTAGCCGAGTCGCTCCTGAAGCACTTCCTCGAACAGAAGCAGCAGCATGCGCTGGACATCGCCGGTGTCGGTGAACTTGTCGACGACGTACCATGGCCGCCGCGCGCCGTCCTTCACTTCAGATGTGGGCCGAACCTCACCCAAGAGGATCGCGGTGGAGTTCTCCTTCAGCACGCCCGCCTGGCGAATGATCCGCGTGAGCACTGTCGTCGGGATCGCGCGCGACTTCACGAGGTCCCGGAGAAGATTCCCTGGACCCACAGGCGGCAACTGGTTGTGGTCGCCAACGAGCACGACCGCCGTGCGCTTCAGGTCCACTGCCTGGAAAAGCCGCCAGGCAAGCGGCACATCCACCATCGAGACTTCATCGACGACGAGGATGTCGGCCTCGATTGGATTCAGTGCATCGCGGGAGTAGGTGTGGCCGTTGAAGCCTAGCAACCGGTGGATGGTGCTGGCCTCATGGCGAACGACTTGTTCGAGCCGCTTTGCCGCTTTGCCGGTCGGCGCGGCCAGGACGACGCTTTTCTCCAACCGCTCGGCGATCGTCGTGATCGTGGATACCGCGTACGTCTTTCCGCTCCCGGCGCCGCCGGTCATCAGGGAGATGGAGTAGATGAGCGCGTTCTTAACCGCGTCCCGCTGTTCCGAATTCAACAGCGCGCCCTCGACATCGAGCAGCCCGTCGAGATCGGTCACCGCGTGCAGGCTTCGCATGTGCGCCCTGGCCAACACGTCCGCCAGTTCCCGCTCCATGCGGTGGATTTCCGGGTCTGCAACCACCAGCCGCTCGAAGGGCCGGGATACAAGCTGCCCCTCCGCGATCATTGCCTCCAGGTGATTTTCGATCACCTCGCGGCTGTCGAGCGTATCCATCACCAGCAGCGTGTTGGCGCGATCGAGCAGATCCTCGTATTCGACCCAGCAATCGCCGTCATCGAGCGCCGCGAGCACGCAATAGTGAATGCCGGCGCGAATCCGCGATGGCAGATCCTTGGGCGTGCCCATCTTCCGCGCGATCTTGTCGACGCGCTTGAAACCGAAGCCTGCGATCTCGCGCATGAGCACGTACGGATCGCGTTCGAGAATCGGAACCACCTGGCTGCCGAACCGCTCCACCAGTGTGGTGACCTGGTGGTGCGTCAGTCCGAACCGCGAAAGGTATGTCATAGCGGCATTGAAATCGCTGTTCGCGATCCAGACCTTCTGTAGCGCCAGAATTGACTCGAGCGGCGCCTTCGCCACTGCCGCAACGGCTTCGGGCCGGGTCCGGATCGCGGTGTCGAACCCGGCGCCGAAATGATCCGCGATGAGCCGTGCCTTGGCCGGCCCGATGCCTTTCACGTCGGGATGGTTCGCCAGGAAATTCGCGAGGCCGTCCGGGTCCATCTCCAGGTCGTAGCCGAGCGCCTCAACCGCGAACTGGCGGCCGTACTTCGGATGGTGCGTCCACTGGCCTTCCAGCCGCACCGGGTCGTTCGGCTTGACGAACACCTTGCCGGCGAAATTCACCAGCGCGCCTTCCGCCGTCCGCAGGCGCCCGGCCGAAAACGTCGGGCCGGAGTAGAAGACCGTTTCCACGATGCCCCGCAGGGAGGACCGCGCCTCCGCGGCCGCCGCTTTCGTCATGAATGCCACCTCGCGTGAGCTGCCAACAGATACGCCTGCACGAACTGGCAGGCGGCCTGCCGGTTTGAACAGAAGAAGATCGGAATGCGGAAATCCAGAATGATCGACAGAGCGCTCCCGAGCACCGCGTTCGGATGGGCGTCGCCGCGATAGCGGTGGAGCAACACATCGAGAACACCGGCCTCGACCACAATGCACGCGGCGCGGTAGCCCCCGAGCTTCCGCAACTCGTTTCGAAAGCGCGCGCGGCCGTGGATCACCGTGGAAACGAAATCGTCGAGGCTCTTCCGCTCCACGGCGACCCGCTCTTCGAGCCCCTCGACGGAGTAATCCCCGGCCGGCAGCGCCCGCCGCGCTGTTGCCACCAGCCGGGGATCGAACGAATAAGGCTCCTGCTCGCGCGTGTCGATGACGATGGTTGCCGGTCCCGCGTTAGAACGGGACAAGGGCGTCGCCGGCCTCCTGCCGGAACTTCCCCGGCGCGCGGCTGTTCTCGATGCGGCGGTTGAAGAAGATGTTCTCGTTGTCGCCCTTGGTCTTCTTGGTGACCTCGAGCTTCACGTCCAGCAGCTTCTTCAAGTGCTTCGGCAGGTCCGAGAGTTTGTCGAGATCGAGGCCGCACAGGTGCAGGTCGGTCTTGACGTACTTCAGTGTGTTGTGGGTGATGACGCTGTTGCGCCACATCAGGCGGTTGATGAACTTCGGCGCGATGATGCGGAGTGTCCACTTCAGCATCGGGTTGCCCGAAGACTGCGCCTCGGTCAGCTCCACCTTCTCCACCGTGACCTGATACTTGCCGTCTGGAACGCTCTCGAAATCG
>JAKJGV010000168.1 GCA_022704185.1 Verrucomicrobiota bacterium | reverse complement strand
CCCGCCGTTTCCTGCTCCGGAGCATGCGCTTCGCACATTGTCTATCTGGCGGCCTTCTTGCCCTCTCGGGAATCCGGGAACGGGCAGAGGTCCCGGACACAACAGCGGGAGCATTTGGGCGCGCGCGCCTGGCATGTTGCGCGCCCGTGAAATACGAGGCAATGCGAAAACCCGGTCCAGCGCGCTTCGGGTATGAGCCGCATGAGATCCTGCTCTATCTTCCCCGGCTCGGCGCTCTTCGTGAAACCAAGACGGGCGCTCACCCGTTTACAGTGGGTGTCCACGATGATGCCGGGCGTATTGAAACATTCCCCAAGAAGGACATTGGCCGTTTTCCGGCCCACCCCTTCGAGTTGCAGCAGTTCCGCCATCGTCCCGGGCACGGCGCCATCGAACCGATCCATGATGGTCTGGCAGGCGCGCTTGATGGCCTTGGCTTTCTGCCGGTAGAAGCCGCAGCTTCGGACGGCTTCCTGCAACTCCTCATCCGGCGCGGCGACATAGTCTTTCGGGGCCTGGTACCGTTTAAAGAGGCTGGGCGTCGTCAGATTGACCCGATCATCCGTGCACTGCGCGGCCAGAATCGTCGCGACAAGCAACTGGAGCGGGTTCTTGAAATCAAGCGAGCACCGCGCGTCAGGGTAGGCCTCGGTCAGCCGGTCCAGCACCCGGCGCGCGCGTTCCCGGTTGGCCTCCTGGGTCACTTTGTTCGGCGCCATGCCAGCAATTCCTCCGCATCCATGCAATTGAGCAGGTCGTCCTTCTGCAGCCACCCTTTCCGGGCGATGCCGAGACCGTAGTCGACGTCGTCGAGGCCTTCCACGCTGTGGGCGTCGGGTCCGATGCACAGTCTGACGCCGCGTTCGCGGGCGGTGCGCAGGTAGCGCCAATCCAGATCCAGCCGGTGGGGGTTGGCATTGATCTCAATGCCCACCCGGTGTTTCGCGCACGCGTCAAAGATGGCGTCGAAGTCCAGGGGATACCCTGCGCGCGACAGGAGCAGCCGCCCCGTGGGGTGGCCGAGGATGATCGTGTAGGGATTCCGGATGGCGGTCAGGAGCCGTTGTGTTGCGTCCTTCTCCGTCATGCTGAGCTTGCTGTGCACCGATGCAATGACGAAATCAAACCGTTCCAGGACCTTCTCGTCGTAATCGAGCGAGCCGTCCCCCAGGATGTCGGATTCAATGCCTTTCAGGATCCGGATGCCGGCGACCTTCTCCATGACCCTGTCCATCTCATCGTGTTGCCGTTCAACATCCGAGGGCTTCAACCCCCCGGCGTACGCGGCGGACTGGCTGTGGTCCGCGAAACCGATATAACGGTAGCCGCGGGCTTTGGCCCCCCCGGCCATTTCCTCGATGCTGTTGCGGCCGTCGCTGTAGGTTGAATGGCAATGCATCACGCCAAGGAGGTCCTCGCGCTGCACCAGTTCGGGCAGGGATTCCACGTCAAACTCGCCGCGGTCTTCGCGGAGCTCCGGCGGGATGTATGGCAGGTCTAGCGCCGCGAATACCGCTTCCTCGTCTTCGCAGCGCACCAGGCGGTCTTCGCCGTGGAAAAGGCCGTACTCGTTCATCCGGAGCCCCTGCTCTTTCGCCCGGCCGCGAAGGGCCGTATTGTGCTCCCGGCTGCCGGTGAAATGCGCCAGGGCGTACGGAAACTGCGCGCCGGAAACGACCCGCAGATCCGCCGCGATCCCCGAGGCCAGAACCACACTGGACTTCGTGTCGCCGCGGCTGGTCACGGTCTCGACGCCGGGCGCTTCCACAAAACGCGCCATGATGCGGTCCGGGTCGCTTCCCGCGGCGAGCAGATCCACGTCCTTGACGGTTTCCTTACGCCGCCGCAGACTCCCCGCGATTTCGATCTGCGACACGGATGTCTCTTCACGCAGCCAGTCGCGGAGGGCGTTCGCGGACTCGAGGCCGGCGCTCACAAGGTACTGGCCCTGGTGCCGTTTCGCGAAAGCGAGCCCGTCCAGCACCTTCTGCTGCATCTTCGGCCCGAACCCCTTGAGCGTGATCAGGCGGTTTTCGTTGCAGGCATATTCCAGTTCGCCCAGGGTGCTGATTCCCAGGTCTTCGTACAGCGTCTTGATCCGCTTGGCGCCAAGGCCCGGGATATCAAACAGCGCGAACAGGGTCTCGGGGAAGCGGGCGCGAAGTTCTTCGTGGTACTGCAGCTTCCCGGTGCTCACCAGCTCCGTAATCTTCTGTTCGAGCGCTTCGCCGACGCCTTTCAGCTCCCGGAGCCGCTCTTCTCTCACCAGCTCCGCGATGTCCTCGCTCGATTGCAGGATCTGCCGCGCGACGTTGGTGTAGGAACGCGATTTGAACGGGTTCTCGCCGGACAGTTCCAGCAGAACGGCGATCTCCTCCAGAACGGCCGCGATCTCTTTGCGGGTCATCACAACCCTCCTGCGGGCGGACGCCGTCCGCAAATCACAGTTTCAGGCCCAGCGCGAGGTTCAACACGTCCCGCATCTCCGTAACGAAGTAAAACGTGACCTTTTTGCGCGCCTTCTCAGGCACTTCATCGAGATCTTTCGCGCACCGCTCGGGCAGGATAATGTGTTTCACGCCTGCCCGTATTGCCGCGAGCACCTTTTCCTTGATGCCCCCCACCGGTAACACCAGGCCGCGCAGGGTGATCTCGCCCGTCATGGCCAGATGCGGCTTCACCTTCTTCCCGGTGAGCAGCGAGGCCACCGCGGTCAACATCGTCACGCCTGCGCTGGG
>JAKJGV010000167.1 GCA_022704185.1 Verrucomicrobiota bacterium | reverse complement strand
CGGGGCGACGCCCCTGGGCCAGGCCGAGGCCGACGCCCTGCGCGCCGCAGCCGGCGCGGAGCAGGCCCCCAACACCGAGCTGATGACCTACAAGGTGGTCGCCCTGGCGCGCCTGGCGTGCCCGCGGGCGAACCTCCCCTCCACCACCGCCCTGGCGACGCTGAACCTCGCCGAGGGGCGCGAGCTGGGGTTGTGCCGCGGCGCGAATATCGTCATGCCCAACCTCACGCCTGCCAAGTACCGCGCGATGTACGAAATCTACCCCGCCAAGGCCTGCATCCGGGAGACGGCCGATCAGTGCCACCACTGCATGAAACGCCGCATCCTGTCGATCGGGAGAAAGATCGGGCGCGGACGCGGCGATTCGCGAAATTTCAAGGCGCCGGCCTTACAATAGTTTGGGAGGTGTGTCGTGCCTTCGATGATGTCGGACAAGTTGAGCCGGGACGCCGTCGATTTCATCGACGACGGGTATTTGCAGGATCTGGCGGACGGCGCCCAGCCGGACGCCGCGCGCATCCGCGAGATTATCGCCAAGAGCCTCCAGAAGGAACCGCTGTCGGTCGAAGAGACAGCCGCCCTGCTGGCGGCGGACGATCCGGAACTGTGCGAGGAGATTTTCGAGGCCGCCCGCGAACTGAAGCGCCGCGTCTACGGAAACCGGATCGTCCTGTTCGCGCCGCTGTACGTCGGCAGCTATTGCATCAACGACTGCCTCTACTGCTCGTTCAAGCGGTCCAACCCCGACGCGATGCGCCGCACGCTGTCCGACGACGACCTCCGCGCCCAGGTCCGCGCCCTGGAAGACCGCGGGCACAAGCGCCTGATCCTCGTCTACGGCGAGCATCCGTGGTACGACGCGGACTACATCGCCCGCACGGTGCGCCTGGTCTACGAGACCACCAGCCCGCCGCACGGCGAAATCCGCCGCGCGAACGTCAACGCCGCGCCACTCGACCACGAGGGATACGCCAAGGTCAAGGCCGCGGGAATCGGAACGTACCAGATCTTCCACGAGACCTACCACCACGCGACATACGATCGCGTGCATCCGCCTCGGACGCGCAAGCGCGATTACCTCTGGCGCCTGGACGGGCTCAGCCGGGCGTTCGAGTCCGGCTGCGACGACGTCGGAATCGGCGTGCTGTTCGGCCTGTACGACTGGAAGTTCGAGACGCTCGGGCTCGTCAGCCACGCCCTGCACCTCCAGGGCAAGTACGGCGTGGGCCCGCACACGATCAGCTTCCCGCGCCTCCAGCCGGCGCACGGGGTGGACCTGGAGGAGTTCCCGCACCTGCTGGGCGATTTCGACTTCAAGCGACTCATCGCGATCCTGCGCCTGTCGGTCCCGTACACCGGGCTGATCTGCACCGCGCGGGAGCGCGCGGAGCTTCGGCGCGAGGTGATGGCGTTCGGCGTCTCGCAGATCGACGCGGGCAGCCGCATCGAACTCGGCGGATACACCGAGGCCGGCGACGCCCAGCAGATGGCCAAGGAGCAGTTCAGCCTGGGCGACATCCGTCCGCTGGACGTCGTCGTGCGCGAGCTGCTGGAGACGGGATACATTCCGAGCTGGTGCACGAGCTGCTACCGCCTGGGGCGGACGGGCGAGCACTTCATGGAGTTCGCGATTCCCGGCTTCATCAAGCGTTTCTGCACGCCCAACGCGCTGACGACGCTCCTGGAATACCTGAGGGACTACGCGAGCCCGGAAACCCGCGCCGCCGGCGAGAAGGCCATTGCGGCCGAACTGGAAAAGCTCGAAGATTCGCCGCAGAAACGGGAACTGATCGACCGGCTGAACCGCATCCGCACGACCGACCAGCGCGACCTGTACTTCTGACCATGACCGAAACCCGCGTGGAAAAAGACCTGCTGGGCGAGAAGAGCGTGCCGGCCGGGGCGCTGTACGGCGTCTACACGGTCCGGGCGGTGGAGAATTTCTCCGCGCTGGCTCGCCGGCCGGTCCGGGCCTCGCTCATCCACGCCTACGGCGCCGTCAAGCTCGCCTGCGCGCGGACCAACCGCGAGCTGGGAGCATTTCGGAATTCGGAATTCGGATTGCGGATTGAGCAGCAACAGCGCCGGGGCACTCCTCCGGACAATCCGAAATCCGAAATCCGCGATCACTACTGTCCCGTTAAGGTTTTTGGTTATTGATGTAACGCGATGATATTCATGCTGTTGCGACGCAATATGACTGTTTTCGATTTCAATTTGGTTCGTCGTTTCGGCCATGATCCTTCCATCTCATGCTGGAAGGAACGGGCCTATGAACGCCGGGCAGACCATCTTCTCTCAGTTGCTGGACTTCTTGCCGAACTACGAGTTCAACCGATGCGTCCGCCGTTACCGTGGCCACTATCGAGTCAGGAACTTCTCCTGTCGCGATCAATTCCTCTGCATGGCCTTCGCGCAGTTGACGTACCGAGAGAGCCTGCGCGACATCGAGACCTGCCTGCGTTCCATGAGTCACAAGCTCTATCACGCCGGCTTCCGCACGAAAGTCGCACGCAACACTCTTGCCAAAGCCAACGAGAATCGAGATTGGCGCATCTACGCCGACTTCGCGGCCGTGCTCATCGCTCAAGCTCGCAAGCTTTACGAGAAGGACGGCTTCGCCGTCGATCTGGACCAGACCGTCTACGCCTTCGACTCGACTACCGTCGACCTGTGCCTGACGCTCTTTCCCTGGGCGCAGTTCCGCCGACGCAAAAGCGCCGTCAAGCTTCACACGCTGATCGACTTGCGCGGCAATATCCCTTGTTTT
>JAKJGV010000166.1:2611-2867 GCA_022704185.1 Verrucomicrobiota bacterium | reverse complement strand
GCGTGATCTTCAACGGGTTGTCCAACCGGCTCTACAGCCTGACCGCCGCGAGCAACCTGCCGGGCGGGTCTTGGTGGGCGGTCTTCACGAACGTGCCCGGCAGCAACGGGGTCATGTCGCTGATGGACACCAACGCCGCCGCGCGCCGCTACTACCGCCTCGGCGTCGAAATGGCGCCCTAACGAGGAATCCGTACGTGCCGCGCGCTCCGGATCTGCCTGCAGGCCGGTTCAGACCGCTTGGCAGCAACTCCACA
>JAKJGV010000166.1:0-2601 GCA_022704185.1 Verrucomicrobiota bacterium | reverse complement strand
CGGGGCTTGTGCATCCCGCGGTGCTCTGGCATGATGCGCATTCCGAGGTATGAAGGTGGACGAACGAATTCCAGACTCCCTGGCATTGATCGCCGGCAAGGGAGTGTATCCGCTTGAGCTCGCGGCTTCCGCAAGGAAGGAAGGCGTGAAGCGTCTTGCGGCCGTGGCCTTTCGCGGCGAGACGGACCGCCGGATCAGCTCGCTCGTGGACGAGGTGATCTGGGTGCGCCTCGGACAACTGGAGCCCGTCCTGGATGCGTTCAAGCGCATCGCGATCCGGCACGCGGTCATGGTGGGGCAGATCACCCCCACGCATATCTTCCGCATTCGACTGGATCGCGCGATGCTCGACCTCCTGGCGCGGCTCCCGGTGCGGAACGCGGAAACGGTCTTCGGCGCGGTGGGCGACGAACTGAAAGCCATTGGGGTGGAGTTGTTACCCTGCGACCTCTTCATGCGAACGGCGATGCCGGCGGCGGGCCCTCTGACCGCGGGGGCACCCACGTCGCGTCAGCAACTGGACATTCAGCTGGGACAGAAGATCGCGAAGGCCACGAGCGGGCTGGATATCGGCCAGACGGTGGTGATCAAGGACGGCATCGTGATTGCGGTGGAGGCTTTCGAAGGAACCGACGCCACGATCCTGCGCGCGGGCAAGCTCGCGGGGCCCGGGGTCGTCATCGTCAAGGTGGCGAAACGCGGGCATGACATGCGGTTCGATATTCCCGTGGTCGGCATGCACACGATGAAGACCCTGCGCAAGGCGCGCGCCGCCGTGCTGGCGCTCGAGGCCCGCCGTACAATCCTGCTCGAACGCGAGCGGGTGATCGCCGAGGCCGAGCGGCTCGGAATCTGCATGCTGGCCGTTGAGATCGAATCCTGACCGGACAAAGGAAGCATCGTCCATGACCACTCGTCGGATCAAAGTCGGCGTTATCGGAGTCGGAAGCCTCGGCCAGCATCACGCGCGCATCTACTCCCAGATGCCGGAGGCCGAATTGGTGGGCGTTTTCGATACGGACCGCGCGCGCTGCGGGAAAGTGGCGACCGAGCATCACACCGAGGCCTTCTCTTCAATGGAAGAGCTGGCGGCGAAAATCGAAGCGGCCAGCATCGTCGTCCCCACGGACCTGCACCGGAAGGTCGCGGGAGAGTTGATTGACCGGGGCATCCATCTGCTCGTGGAGAAGCCGATCGCCGCGAACACGACGGAGGCCGAGGAATTGGTGCGGCTGTCGCAGCAAAAGAGCGTCATCCTGCAGGTCGGACACGTGGAGCGGTTCAATCCCGTGCTGGGGTTTCTCGACAAGTGGAAAACCCGCCCGCGGTTCATCGAGGCGCACCGCCTGGCTCCGTATCCGCCGCCGCGCGCGGGCCTGCTGCCGCGCGGTACGGAGGTGAGCGTGGTGCTCGACCTGATGATTCACGACCTCGAGGTGATCCTGCACCTCGTCGGCATGCCGGTGAAGGACATCCGGGCGGTCGGCGTTCCCGTGCTCAGCAAGAGCGAGGACATCGCGAACGTGAGGCTGCTGTTCGAGGGGGATTGTGTCGCCAACATCACCGCGAGCCGCATCAGCAAGGACCGCATGCGGAAGATCCGCTGCTTCTTCGAGGACGCCTACATCTCGCTCGATTACCAGAATCAGTCCGGCGAGGTGTACCGGAAGGGGCTGGTGGGCATCAAGCGCGAGGAGATCGCCATTGAGAAAGGCGAGCCCCTTGCGAATGAGCTGAAATCGTTTGTTCGATGCGTGGCGGGCCGGGACCGCCCGGTCGTGTCCGGCGAGCACGCGGCGGAAGCGCTCAAGCTGGCCGTTGCGATCACGCACCGGATCCGCGAGGGCGTTTCATGAGCCGCCGGTCCGTTCTCGTCATCGCCGGCGAAATCTCGGGCGACATGCACGCGGCCCAGGTGGTGCGCGCCCTGCAGGCGCGCGACGCAGGCCTGACTTTTTTCGGCATCGGCGGCGACGAGTTGCGCGCGGCGGGCGTGGAAATCCTGCACGACGTGCGCGAGATGGCGGTCATGGGGCTTGCCGAAGTGCTCCGGCGGTACGGCGAACTCGCCGCCGCGCGGCGGCCCGACGCGGTCCTGCTGGTGGACTATCCCGGGTTCAACCTGCGCTACGCGCAGGAGCTGCACCGCATGGGCATCAAGGTGATTTACTACGTCTGTCCGCAGGTCTGGGCCTGGCATCGCTCGCGGATCAAGCTGATGGCGCGGATCGTGGACCGCCTGATTGTCATCTTCCCCTTCGAGGTCGGCGTGTTTGCCGGGACCGGGCTGAAAGTGGATTTTGTAGGTCACCCGCTGGTGGATGTCGCGGAGCGGGTGCGCGCCGAGCCGCCGGCTGCGTTGCCCTGGCCGGGGGAACTGCCGGTGGCGATACTCCCCGGAAGCCGCGCGCAGGAAATTCAACGGATTCTTCCCCCGATGCTCGGCGCCGCGGATCTTCTTGCGGAAAAGCGGCCGGAAGCGGGCTTCCTCGTCGCGGCGCCGTCGGAAGCGATCGCAGACATTGTGCGCACCGTGATGGGGTCGCACGGGCTCAAACGCGCGCGGTGTGAGATCGTGGCGGGACAAACAAGGCACGTGTT
>JAKJGV010000165.1:2495-2878 GCA_022704185.1 Verrucomicrobiota bacterium | reverse complement strand
GCGTTGTCCATCGCGGTTTCGACGCACATGACGTATGGCGCGGCGGCCTCCATCGCGTATATCCTTGTCGCGGGAGCCTTCTCGATTGCGTCGCGGGTGCCGGAACTCCTGGTTCATGCGGAGGGTTTTGCGGGAACCGGCTTGCTGGTCATCTACTATGCGTTGCCGCACCTGGATCTGTTCGACTTGCGTCTCCGCATCGTCCATGAGTGGGGCGCGGTTCCATGGAAGACCTGGGCGTTCCTGACGGCTTACGGGCTGATGTGGATCGCGCTCCTGCTGGTGCTGGCGTGGCTGGGATACAGGAAGAAGCGGTTCAAGAGAGGGGCGATGGGATGAGCGCCCGGCCTTCAAGATGGAGTCGTATCGGTCCGGCGGTGGCC
>JAKJGV010000165.1:0-2446 GCA_022704185.1 Verrucomicrobiota bacterium | reverse complement strand
GTCGTTTCGAGGGCAACCCGCTTCTTCGCTCCGGGTACGGGCAGTCCGTGCTCGATCGGATACTCGGCGCGAGCCGCGGGGCGTTCAGTCGCGGCTTTTTCGAGCAGGCCGACATGTATTTTCACAAGGGCATCGGTTATGTCCGGGTATCGGCGATCACCAATTCCATGTACGAGCGGCTCCACGGGATCATCCGTCCGGACGCGCACGCCCATGCCGCGGGGTACAAGGTCAGCGAGATCATGCCTTGGCTGCAGTTTGCGACGCAGATGGACCCGCACAACGTGCAAGCCTATTTGACGATGGCGCACTGGCTGAGGAGTTCGATCCGACGTCCGGACCTGGCCGAGGAGGTGCTGCTGGACGCGCTGCGGAACAACCCGCGCGATTACCGGATCTACAACGAGCGCGCCCGCGTGGCATTCCAGACGAAGGATGACCGGAAAGCGGCTCAACTGCTGGCGGCGGCGCAACGGTTTTGGCCGGGCAACGAGAACCCGGAGGACGAGGAAACGCTGCTGGACCTGTCGCAGATCCTGAGCCGCCGCGCGTTCCTTTTCGAACTGGCGGGGGACCGGCAGGCCGCCCTGCAATACTTCAGGGAGGTTCTGCGTGTCCGGCCCGGGAATGAGGCCGTGGCGCGGCGGGTGAAGGCCATGGAGCAGGGGGCGGATTTCTCGGAGGCCGACCGGAAGACATGGGCGTTTCTTTTCGGCGCTGCGGATGATGAGCATGTTCATGACGAGCACTGCGGGCACGAGGATCATGATCACGAATCGGCCGAGCACGGAGATGGAGGCTGTATGACGGGAGGCCTGCACTGAGCGGGTGAAATCCCGTGGAACGAGGACTGCATGTATCTGGACTTCTTCGGATTGAAGGAATTGCCGTTCAACATCACGCCCGACCCGAGATTCCTGTTCTACTCCGAGCAGCATCGCCAGGCCTTCGATCACATGGTTTACGGGATCGAAAACCGGAAGGGATTCATTGAGCTGACAGGCGAGGTCGGTTCGGGCAAAACCACCTTGTGCCGCGCGGTGCTTTCGAACCTGCCCAAGCGCATCAAGACGGCGCTGGTCCTGAATCCCGCGTTGTCCGGCAACCAGTTGTTGCGCGCGATCCTGAACGATTTCGGATTGCCGGTGGCGGACAAGGACCGGCTTTCCTGTATTGAGCAGTTGAACAGTTTCCTGCTGGAGAAGACGCTGCAGGGAAACAACGTGGCGGTGATTATCGACGAGGCGCAGGATCTGCCGGCCAGCGTGATGGAGGAAGTTCGTCTGCTCTCGAACCTGGAGACCGATCAGCACAAGCTCATCCAGATCGTGCTGGCGGGGCAGCCCGAATTGCGGGAGCGGCTGCAGCGCCCTGAATTGCGGCAATTGAGGCAGCGCATCATGGTCCGCTGCACGCTTCACCCCTTGTCGGAAGAGGACACGGCGCAGTACATCAGGCATCGCCTCCAGGTGGCGGGTGCCGGGACCGATGTTCGGTTCTCGGCAGATGCGATACGAATAGTGTATGAATATGCCAAGGGAACGCCGAGAATGGTCAATGCGCTGTGCGATCGGGTGATGATGGCGGGCTACGTCGCGCGCCGTCGCGTCCTGGGCGCAGAGGAGGCGCAGCGGGCGCTGAAAGACATGGAGGATGACGGATGAGCCTGATTCAAGAGGCGCTCAGAAGAAAGGACGACGACGACGGCGTTCCGCGGCTGACTCCGCCGCCGCGCGTCATCCCGCCCATTAATGGCGATGTGCCGCCGGTCCTGAAGCTGCCCGAACAGCGCAAGAGCAGCGCCCGGATCTGGGTAGCCGTGATCTTCGTGCTTGCGGCAGTTCTGGCATCCATCGTGGTGGCCTTGGGCTTCCTGTTGCACTCGACGCGCCAGATTGTCCAGTCCGCAACGCATGTGACCGCACCGAGTTCCCAGCCGGCCACGCCGCCGTCGAGAGTCGAAACGCCCTTGCCGCCTGTACCGGAGAAGAAGGTTACCCAGATCACACTGGAGCCTGTGAGGACATCCGCTCCGGCACGAATTGAAGCAAAGCCGCCGACGCCTGCTGCCGTCGCGGCGGAACCGGCGGCTGCGCGCGGGCCGGCACCGGTTGCCCCGGCGTCGGTGCCCGCGACGCGTCCCGCCGCGCGGGATACCGCTCGGCCGCCGCCGATCATCACGGCCCAGCCTCGGAAGAGCCTGGAGGGGGTGCGAACCATCCCCGTTGCGATGGTTTCAACGTCAGGGTGGCCGCGTCTGAACCTGCATGGCGTGATGGCTCAATCGGGACCGAACCAGGGCTCGGCGATTATCAACGGAACCGTGGTGGAAGTGGGCGAACGGATTGATGGGGCCCGGCTGGTGGAAGTTCAGCGCAACGGCGTACTGCTCGAGTTCAAAAGCAGCACCCAGTTTGTTCGCGTGGGCCAAAGCACGTTCTAACCG
>JAKJGV010000164.1 GCA_022704185.1 Verrucomicrobiota bacterium | reverse complement strand
GGATTCGCGCACCTCGGCGATCTTGCCGTACTGTTCCAGCCGTTCCCGCGTGGGATGGATGACGACGATGCCCTTGTGCCCGTCTATGAGCACCTCGTCGCCGGGCGACACCCGCACGCTGACGTCGTGCAGCCCCACCACGGCCGGGATCGCGAGCGCCCGGGCCATGATCGCGGTGTGCGAGGTCGGGCTGCCGAGGTCGGTGACGAACCCGATCACCTTCTCCTTGTTCAGCGTCGCCGTTTCGGACGGGGCGAGGTCATTGGCGACGATGACGCACTGGTGTTCGAGCTGCGCGAGCTGCGTCGTGCTGCGCCCGGAGAGGTTGCGGAGGACCCGGCGCGTCACGTCGCGCACGTCGGCCGCGCGTTCGCGAAGGTAATCGTCCTCGAGTTCCGCGAGGGCCTGCGCGTAACGTTCCGCGACGAGACTGAGCACCACTTCCACGTTCTTCTTCTGGGCGCTCAATCCGCGGATGACCTCTTCCACGAACGAGCGGTCATCTACCACCAGCAAGTGCGCATCGAAGATGCTGGCGCTTTCCTGGCCGATTGCCTGGCTGACTTTCTGCTGGATGCCGTGGATCTGGCTGCGCGTATTGATCAGCGCGTCCTCGAAACGCGCGATCTCGCGCGGGATCTCGTCGTCCGAAATCGTGCGCTCGACGATGCGCTCGTCTTCCTTGGTGACGAGGAACGTGCGGCCCACGGCGACGCCGGGAGAGACGCCGATGCCTTTCAGCACCGTTTCGCGGGGTTGTCCTGCCTGTTCGTCCGGCATCGCCGATCAGTCCTCATAAAACTTCTTCTCGATCAATTCCTGCAACGCGGCCACCGCTTCTTTCGCATCGGCGCCCCTGGCGCGGATGCGGATCACGGAGCCCTGGCTGCCCTCGAGCGTGAGCAACCCCATGATGCTCTTTGCCGACACGGTGGAGCCGTTTTTCTCCACCTCGATGTCGCACGCAAACTGGCTGGCGGTCCGTACAAACAAGGCCGCCGGCCGGGCATGAATACCAAACCGGTTGACGATGGTCAAATCCTTCACCACCGCGTGACCGTTCGCGGGCTGCTGGGCATGGGGTTTCCTGGTCACAATCTACTTCCCGTGTCACTCTTCCCGCCGCGTGAGGGCCGTCATCAGCTTCTCATCCAGTTCCTTGGCCGCATCATGCCCCAACTGCTTCAAGCGGAGATTCAGGGCGGCCACTTCCACCACGTGGGCAAGGTCGCGGCCCGCCGCGACCGGGAGGGTAATGACCGGGATCCGAACCCCCAGCACGTCCCGGGCCTGCTGGGCGAACCCGGTGCGATCGTCCTCGATGCGGGGATCCGGCCGGTGCAGGCGGACGATGACATCCAGCCGCATTTCGGGCCGGATGGAAGCGACGCCGAAAAGGCTGGGCACGTGGATGATGCCGAGTCCCCGGATCTCCATGTGGTAGCGCGTGATCGGGACGGCGGAACCGATGATGCGGCCGCTGCTGTCGCGGCGCAGCACGGTGATATCGTCCGCGACGAGGCTGTGCCCGCGCTCGATCAGCGTGAGCGCCGTCTCGCTCTTGCCGATCCCCGGGGAGCCTTCGAGCAGCACGCCGATGCCCATGATGTCCACCATGGTCCCCTGCACGCGCATCTCGGGCGCGGTCAGGTTCTCCATGATGATGGTCGCCTCGTTGATGAAGCGGCTGGTGATCAGCGCGCTCTTCAGCACCGGCACGCGGAACTGCTCGGCCAGCTTCTCGATCTCCGGGAAGACGTGCCGGCCGCGCGTAACCACGACGCAGGGGATCTGCCGTTCGAAGAACTGCCGGACGCGCACCATGCGATCCTCGCGCGAGAGGCTTTTGAGATACGCGCTCTCGGCCAGCCCGAACACCTGGATGCGGCGATGGGCGAAGTACTGGAAGAAGCCGGCCAGGGCCAGGCCCGGCCGGTTCAACGCCTCCTCGTGAATCGCCTTGCGGAGATGCCGCTTCCCGGCCACGACCTCCAGCGACAACGGCTCGCGGCCGGCCTCAAGAAATTTCTCGACGGTAACAGACACGTTGCTCCCCTCTCCCCGGCGCAGGCCGCGCTCAGCCGCCAGACGATGTCCCCCGGTTCTTCTCCTCCTGCTGCTTCTCCAATTCCAGGTTCGCGAGGCTCTCGCGGGACTTGTGATCCTGCATCTTGTCCCAGAGCTTTCGGAGTTGTTTGGCCGCCTTCTCCACGGCGCCGTCCACCGAAACATACATGTCGTTCGACTCGTGCTGCGCTTCCACCACGATATGGTTCGGCGCCTGCACGACGATCTCCGCGATGTGGCGGTACTTCTCCAAATCCAGGATCACGTGCACGTTGAGAATGCGCGGAAACTCGCGCAATCCATGCTGAACCGTGTTCAAGGCATGATCCCTGATCGCATCCGTGATCTGCATATGCCGGCCGGTTACGCTGATCTGCACCGTAGGCCTCCTTCTGTTTCCTTACATGCTGAACCGCGGCCCCAGGTAGAGCTCGCGGCTCACTTGGTCGTTAATCAAGAATGAACTCGTCCCCTCTCTCAACACCTTGCCCTCGCAAATCAAGTACGCGCGATCCACCACCGCCAGCGTCTCGCGGACGTTGTGGTCCGTGATCAGGATCCCCAGCCCGCGCTGCTTGAGCTCCATGATGATCTGCTGCACATCATAGACCGCCAGGGGGTCCACTCCGCTGAACGGTTCATCCAGAAGGATCAGCGACGGGTTTGTCACCAGGGCGCGCGTGATTTCAAGACGCCGGCGCTCGCCGCCGCTCAGCGTGTAGGCGCGCTGCTTGGCGAGATAGCTGATCTTCAGCTCTTCCAGCAGGTATTCGAGGCGCTGCCGCCGCTCGTGCCGCGAGATGGGCAGCGTTTCGAGGATCGCCATCACGTTCTCCTC
>JAKJGV010000163.1 GCA_022704185.1 Verrucomicrobiota bacterium | reverse complement strand
GACCGCGCGCGTCGAACGTCCGGCCTCGGCCATCTGGGATGCGGAGCATGAATGCATGCCTGTTTCCGCGCTGCGGGAGCTTCAACTGGAGCGGCTGAGGAAGATCGTGCGCAGGCTCTGGACCCACGTCCCGTACTACCGGCAAAAGATGCAGGTGGTGGGCGTGCGTCCTTCCGACATCCGGACACTGGAGGACATTCGGAAGCTGCCGTTCACCACGAAGGAGGATCTGCGGCTCTGCTATCCCTACGACGCCTTCGCGGTGCCGCTGGACAAGGTGATCCGCATTCATGCGTCGTCCGGCACGACCGGCAAGTCCACGGTCGTCGGGTACACCCGGAAGGACATGGACACGTGGACGAATCTCGTCGCGCGCTTCCTGGTGGCGGGCGGGCTCACGTCGAAGGACGTGGTGCACATCGCTTTTTCGTACGGGCTGTTCACCGGCGGTTTCGGGCTTCACTACGGGGCCGAGCGGGTCGGCGCGGCGGTTATCCCGGTTTCCGCCGGACGGACCGAGCGCCAGATCACGATCATGAAGGATTTCGGGTCCACGGCGCTGGTCTGCACGCCGTCCTACGCGATCTACCTGGCCGAGGTAATGCACAATTCCGGCATTGCCCGTGACACGCTGAAACTGCGGCTGGGCTACTTCGGCGGCGAGTTCTGGACCGAGCAGATGCGGCGCGAGATCCAGGCCCACCTCGGTGTTTTCGCCACGGACAACTACGGGCTGAGCGAGATCATCGGCCCGGGCGTTTCCGGCGAGTGTGTCTACCAGGACGGGATGCACATCTTCGAGGATCATTTCTACCCGGAACTCATTGATCCCAAGACCTGCGAGCCGGCGGCCCCCGAACAGGGCGGCGAACTGGTGCTGACCACGTTGACGAAAGAAGCGATTCCGCTTATCCGTTACCGCACGCGCGACATCTGCACATTGAAAAGGGATCCGTGCCGGTGCGGGCGCACCAGCGTGCGCATGTCGAAGGTCAGCGGGCGATCGGACGACATGCTGATCATCCGCGGCGTGAACGTGTTCCCGTCGCAGGTCGAAGAAGTCCTGCTGGAGGTCAAGGGCACGCTGCCGCACTACCAGCTCGTGCTGGAGCGCTGCGGCGCGCTCGACCGGCTGGAGGTGCACGTGGAAGTGTCGGAGGATTTCTTCTTCGACGAGATGAAGAAGCTGCACGAGATGGAGCGATCCCTCGAGCGGAAGCTGGAGAACACGCTGGGCATCCGGCCGCTGGTGAAGCTCGTGGAGCCCAAGAGCCTTGAACGGTCGGAAGGCAAGGCGAAGCGCGTGGTGGACAAGCGCAAGCTGGATTGAACTTCGCGCGTTACGTTTCCGGGATATAAGGAGTCCAGATGTCGGTTCATTTGTGGTTGGGTGACGAGGCGATCGCGCAGGCCGCGATAGACGCCGGGATATCGGGCGTCTACGCGTATCCGGGCACGCCCTCGACGGAGATCACGGAGTATATTCAGCAATCGCCGGAGGCCATTGCCCGCCGCGTGCGTTCCCAGTGGAGCTGCAACGAGAAGACGGCGATGGAGGCCGCGCTCGGCATGTCCTTCGCCGGGAAGCGGGCGATGGTGTGCATGAAGCACGTCGGCGTGAACGTGGCGGCCGATCCGTTCATCAACTCCGCGATCACCGGCGCGCACGGTGGGCTGGTGCTCGCGGTGGCCGACGACCCCTCGATGCATTCCAGCCAGAACGAGCAGGACAGCCGCTTCTACGGTCAGTTCGCGCTCGTGCCCATCTTCGAGCCGTCGAGCCAGCAGGAAGCCTACGACATGGTGCTCGAGGCATTCGATGTTTCCGAGCGGCACGCGGTCCCGGTCATGGTCCGCATCACCACGCGGCTCGCGCATTCCCGCGCGGATGTGACGCGCCGCGTCGAGAAGCCGCGCGATCAGAACGCGTTGCGGCTGCATCATGACCCGCAGCGTTACGTGCTGCTTCCCGCGATCGCGCGCCGGAATTACGCCGAGCTGCTGGGCAAAACCGCCAAGTTCGTGGAAGAGGCCGAGCGATCGCCGTTCAACGCGTACGAGGACGGGGCGGACCGCCGGCTCGGTATCGTGGCGTGCGGCATCGCGGTGAACTATCTGAACGAGGTGTTCGGCGAGGAGCGTTGCCCGTACCCGGTGCTCAAGATCGGGCGCTATCCCATGCCGCGGCGCGCGATTGCCAAGCTGATGGAACAGTGCGAATCCGTGCTGGTCCTGGAGGATGGGTACCCGTTCGTGGAGGACCTGATGCGGGGGGTCGGGTTCGGGCCCGGCCGCGTCCGGGGCCGATTGGACGGCACGTTGCCGCGGGCGGGGGAACTGGATCCGAACGTGGTCGGTCGCGCTTTGGAGAGCCACTATGTTCCGGGCGCCGACGTGCCGCATGAGGTGGTGCCGCGTCCCCCGAGCATGTGCCCCGGTTGCTCGCACATGGACGTGTTCGAGTTTCTGCAGGAGGCGATCAAGGACACGCCCACCGCGCGGGTTTTCTCCGACATCGGGTGCTACACGCTGGGCGCCCTGCCTCCGTACGAGGCGATCAATACCTGTGTGGATATGGGCGCGTCCATCCCGATGGCGAAAGGGGCGGCGGAGGCCGGGGTGCGGCCCGCAATCGCGGTGATCGGCGATTCGACGTTCACCCACTCGGGGATGACGGGCCTGCTGGATGTCGTGGAAGACAAGGCGCCGGTAACCGTCATCATATCCGACAATCTCACGACGGGCATGACGGGCGGGCAGCAGAGCCCGGCGAGCGGGCGGTTGGAGTATATCGTGGCTGGTATCGGTGTGGACCCGGCGCACATCCACCTGCTGAATCCGTTGCCTTCCAAGCACGCCGAGAACGTGGAGGTTATGCGGAAGGAGTTGGCTTATGAGGGGCCGTCCGTGATCATTGCCCGGCGGCCGTGCGTGCGGATCAAGCTCAAGAAGGATGTGTGATCGTGACCAAGCAGGATATCATCGTGGCGGGTGTGGGAGGGCAGGGGATACTGACCGTGGCCGGCGTGATTTGTCACGCGGCGCTGGCGATG
>JAKJGV010000162.1 GCA_022704185.1 Verrucomicrobiota bacterium | reverse complement strand
CGAGCGCGGAAAACGGCAGGAACTGGACCGCGTCGGAATTGTCCGTGAGGACCGGCAGCAGCAGGAAGGTGATGCCCGTTCCCATGCCCGCGCACGCGCCGAGCAGCATGAACTGCAGTTCGGTCCGGTCCATGCCGGTCAGCGTCCGGAAGAAGCGGAGGAACCGCGTGGCGAGCACGAAGAAGGTGCCGAGAAAGTACCCGGCGTACAGGAGAAAGCCCGGTCCGTACTCGGGCACCGGGACGATGCGCGGGGGCAGGGGAGCGTGCGCGCTTTGCAGGAAGAAATCGGTCTGGCAGAGCACGGCGATCGTCGCGTAGCAGAGCAGCCAGCGGCGCGCGCGGACGAACGTGCGGAGGAACGGGTCGTTGCGATGCACGATCGAAAGCAGCAGGAGCGCGAACGCGCTGGGGATGAGCGCGGCGACGAGCGAGGATTGGCGGATCCAGAAAGCCATGCGTTCGGGCGTGGCGGCCATGGAGCCCGCGCCGAGGCAGGCGAACCAGCCGGTGAGGACGAAGGAGAGGAAGAAGAAGAAACGGTTGGCTGCGCGGCGGCTGTTGGTGATGTACACGACGAGGCCCGTGGTGGCCGTCACGAGAAGCCCGATGGTGATGATGGCTTGAAATGAGTTCATGTCACGCGCTGCACCACCAGGGCGCTGTTTCCTCCTCCAAGGCCGTGAAGGTTGATCATCGCGCGGTTCACTTTCCCGCGGCGCGCGCGGGGGACGTAATCGAGGTCGCACGCGGGATCGGCGTTCTCGTAGTTGGCCGTCGGCGGGATCTGGTTGTGGCACATCGCCATCGCGCAGGTGACCACCTGCAAGACGCCCGCGGCGGCGAGGGGATTGCCCGTGACGCCCTTGATCGAACTCACGGGGATGGCGAACGCGCGCTCGCCCAGGGCTTTCTTGATCATTTCCGTTTCGACGCGGTCTATGACCGGATCGCTCGGCCCGTGCGCGCAGATGTAGTCTATGTCTTCCGGAAGAACGCAGGAGTTCGCCATGGCCCGGGTCATCGCTTCGAAGAGGCCGGAGGCCGGCTCTCCATGCCCGTTGTCGCTGGCCGTGCCGTAACCCATGATTTCCAGCAACGGCTGCGCGCCGCGCGCAAGGGCGTGCTCCATGCTTTCGAGGACCACGACGGCGGCCCCTTCCGCGAGAATCCCGCCGCGCCGGTCGCGATCGAAAGGACGGCTGGCCTGTGCGGGCTCGCCCATGCCCTTGGGGACCATGCCCGCCGCGCCGAAACAGGCTACGGTGAGCGGATTGATCGGCGCGTCCGCGCCTCCCGCGATCGCGATTTCCGCGCGGCGCCCGCGAATCGCATCCGCCGCCATGGCCACGGCGTCCAGCCCGGCCGGACATGCCGTCGAGATGGTGGTCAACACCGTGTCCGCGCCGAGCCATTGCCCGATCGCGCTCGAAACCGCGTGGGGCTGGCAGGCGCTGACCACGTGTGAGCCCACGCGGGAAGGCCCGTGACTCAACAGGCGCTCCTTGCCTTGCTCAATCACCTCGATCGCGCTGCTGCTCACGCCGATGACGACAGGGACCGCGCCTTTCTGCCGCATGCCGGAACGTTCCAGGCCGGCATCTTGTATCGCCATCTGCGCGGCGGCGAGAGCGAGCTGGGTCTGTCGCGCAAGGCGCTTGGGTTTCACGCCGTCGCCGAAGAACGAAGTAACATCGAAACTCTTCACCTCGCCGGCGATTTGGATGGGATGCTCGGAGGGGTCGAACAACGTGATGCGGTCTATTCCGCTTCGTCGCTCGAGGAGCGACCGCCAGAAATCAAGCTTGCCGACCCCGTTCGCCGCGAGGGCGCCGAGCCCGGTCACTACTACTCTGCTGTATCTTGACAGCGTCGCCATCGGGGGAGTACCGCTCCCAGCGCTTCGTCCGTACTCTCAACTGTCAACAGGCAAACTATCAACGGCCTGTTGATAACTCCCCGCGTGTGATGTAACAAATGTACAATCCTGTCCACCCCGCTCGCGAACATCTTGTACATTTTTGTGCGAACTGATTGAGAGACAAGCAGATAAGATTCCTGTTTGCAACACAAAAAAAGCAAGTATTTCAGTGTGGATGTCGCCCCGACATGGAGAGAATCTGTTGATAAGTCGGTAGTAACTCGGTTTTTTTGAGCTTTACATAGGGGCGTTGCATACGGCATAGGTCGAAAGCGTTTGCGCCCTCCGTGCGTGTTTGCATAAGGCTGTACAGCAATGTGCACGGCAGTAAAAGGCTTCATCAAAAGATGAGAAGCGCTGCTATATGTAGGGGTCTTCGTGGCATGAACCACTATAGGTCCGCTTTTCCGTTGGCATGGTTGTTGCTAAGTTCCTCGGTCCCAAGCTACGTCGTGAACGAGTGTTAAGGAGGTGCTGACGATGATGAATGATGCAAGGTTCTCCTTCTGCGTCCGGTTCGGACTGATCCTTTTTCTGGCGTTCGCGTTGAGCGGCGCCAATGTCCATGCGAGCGGGTTCCGCAATCCTCCCGAGGGCGCTTCCTCGCTGGGGCGTGCCGGCGGAAGAATCGCGTTCGCCGACGACGCGTCCGCGATCTCCGCGAACCCCGCGAACCTTGCGGACCTCAAAGAAAAGCAAATCATGGTGTCGCTGACCGCTGCGCATTCTGAAACGGACTACAAGGGCGCCTCGGGCTCGGGGTCAACCCGCGAGCCGTGGAAACTCCTGCCCAACGCGTTTCTTGCCTGGCCGACGAAGCACGAAGGGGTCGTGGCCGGCTTGGGCGTGACCACTCCTTTCGGCCAGTCCATGGAATGGGAGCAGGACGGCCCGTTCCGTTACACCGCGCCGTACTTCGTGGAGATGCGGTTGGTGGACTTCAGACCCGCCGTGGCATTTCCGCTGGGCGAGCATTTCACGTTCGGTGTGGCCGCGGATGTCATGTGGTCCGATCTCGATTTTCGACAGGTCTACCCCTGGTCCGTGCTGGCGGGAAACCCCGCGGTGCCTGATGGAGAAGTGCGCCTCACGGGGGAGGGGCAGGGGCTGGGCGGAAGCGCCGCGCTCGCGTGGAAGATCACCAGCAGCCAGCGGCTCG
>JAKJGV010000161.1 GCA_022704185.1 Verrucomicrobiota bacterium | reverse complement strand
TCGTCCGCACCTGCAGGCCCTCTTCGGTGTAGAGCCGGTAGGTCCGCTTGCGGTTCGCCACCAGCCCCTCCCGCCGCAGCATCGCGTGCAGCCGAAGGTAGCCGTAGCGCCGGTTCTCCGAGGCCAGCTCCTTCATCCGGCCCACCACCGCCGCGTCGTCCTTCGGCGCGGGCGTGTACTGATGCACCGATCGCGACAGGCCGACGATCCGGCAACTCCGCCGTTCGCTGAGACCCAGCTCGTCCGTCAGAAAGCCCACGGCTCGTCTCCTGGCCATGGGCTCACCAATGTTTTCCGAGCAGTTCCTTCATCGCCGACATGTCGAGCATCTGGTCGGCGACGATCCGCTTCAGCTTTGCGTTCTCCGCCTCGAGCTCGCGCAGCCGCTTGGCGTCGCTCGCCTCCATGCCGGCGTACTTCTTCCGCCAGGTGTAGAACGTCGCCGTGCTGACGCCGTGCCGCCGGCAGAGCTCGTCCACCCTCCCGCCGGCCTCGTGCTCCTTCAGCACGCCGATGATCTGCTCTTCGCTGAACCGCTTGTGCTTCATTGGGTCTTCCTCCTCGTCGATCTAAGGGCGGAAGATTCCAGCGCGCAATGGCCCGGATCCCGGGGGAAAGGTCAATCTGACCGCGTTTCTCGGAACTCGCCGCGCCTGGCGGCTTGTCGGATCTGCTGGTTGCGGGGGTAGGATTTGAACCTACGACCTTCAGGTTATGAGCCTGATTCCGGTTACTCCGAAAATCTCCGCGTTTCCGGGGCCTTGCGGCCTAAGTCCCGGATCTAGCGGCATTTTCCGGACCGCAACGAGCCGCATTCGTCCGCACCAAACGGCACCCGGGCAGGAAGAAACCGAGAACGCCGGTTGAGGTGGCGTTGAGGTGGCGCGGTGTCGAAGCGCCCATGCGTCCTCGTGCCTTGGCGCCTCCGTGTCCGCCAGCGACCGTGCCTGGCCTTCGCCGCGCTCGGGAGGCGTCGACGCGCGCTGGACTTCGTCTGGTTTGTGATCCTGCGTCGGGAACGGAGGATGAAGCGATCATAGCGCGGAGAGCCCGGGAAGCGCGGGCGCCGCGTTAGCCGGGATGATCGGTCAGGTCGAGGTTCATCTCGCTAAGGAAACGGGAGGGCAGTCGATGCCAGCCGCGATACTGGTTCGCATATGACAAGACTAGTTGTTTCTTGGCGCGAGTGATCGCAACAAAGAAATTCCGGCGTTCTTCTTCCAGTTCGACGGGCGCCGCGCCGGCCTTCAGGCTTTGCCAGGACGGGAGTATCTGCTCGGCGACGCCGACAACCCACACGTAATCGAACTCCAATCCCTTGGCGGCGTGGATTGTCATGAGCCGCACGGCCCTTGGGTCCGGCGGCGGCTCCTTGGGCCTGAGTGCGATACCTTGCAGCAGTTCATCAAGATCGGGCTGGCTCCCCTTCTCTGCCCGGATCGCCCGCACGACGGCCTCCCATGCCGCCTTGTCCTCTTCGGCGTCGCTGACGATCCCGTTCGCCGAGACCGCGGTCTGCGGCAGCCACGCAATCGCTTCCGAAACCACCTTGCGCCATCTAGCTCGCGACTGAACCAGGCGCAGCGCAAAGTCGGCA
This sequence comes from Verrucomicrobiota bacterium, assembly GCA_022704185.1. GTDB lineage: Bacteria > Verrucomicrobiota > Kiritimatiellia > CAIQIC01 > JAGNIJ01 > JAKJGV01. Next base: position 1,492 of record JAKJGV010000161.1, on the reverse strand, counting down.
AGCCGCGTTGCGGTGTCGTTATCGGCGGCGTTCCTGGCGGCGAGCGCCCAATACTCAAGATAACTCGCATCCGAGGACTGGGCCTCAGCGGCCAGAATGGCCGCGTCAAGCTGGATGTCAGCAATGCGGTTGGCGGCTGCCGCCATCGTCGTGAACATCCGCCGGTCGGTGGGCCGCAACGAAAGGTCGAGGCAGCTTTGCAGCCAGAGAAACTGCGGCGACACAAAACGGTCGCGACGCGTGGCAATTGAAGCGGTGACTCCGGCCTTTCGGAGCGCATCCAGACCCGGCTGAAGAATGGCCCTCGTGCGGCCGAGGATAGCGGTCTGTCCCCAGGTCGTCTCCTCAATGGCCGCGATCTCTTGCGCGATCGTTTCCGCTTCCTCGGTGTCCGTCGAAAACGTGCGGAGGATGATCGCCGGGCCGGCGCTGGGCCGGGTCGAAACAAGCGGCGCCTTGCCTGGAGTGCGCTCCGCGTTGTGGGCGATGAGGTTGTTGGCGGCCTGAACGATTTCAGGCGGGCAGCGGCGATTCTCCACGAGCTGTATCAGCTCCGGCGCAAAGTGCTCGCGGAACGCTGCAATCTGGCGGTAGCTCGCACCCGCCCATTGATAGATGATCTGATCGTCATCAGCGACGACGAAGACGTTCTTGAACTCTTGACCGGCCAGGAATCTGACGAGCCTGTACTGCGCCGGCGTCGTGTCCTGGAATTCGTCGATCAGCCAGTACGGATAGGACTGGCGGATACGCGCGGCCACCGCGGGCACCTGGTGCGCAAGGCGGCAGGTATCCAGAATCATCCCGTTGAAATCCATGACGTTGCGCTCGCGCAGCACGTCCTCATAGATAGCATAAACGCGGGCGGCACGTTCGCCGGCCTTCGGATCGCGAAAGTGCCTCGCGGCTTTCTGCGGGCTAACGAGGCTGCTACGGAGCTGGTCGATGGCCTTGAGCCACCGTGTGTCGTCGGGCGTGAGCGACTCCCCTCGCGAAGCGGCCTGTTCCAGGGCGTCGCGAAGCAACTCCGCACGGTCTTCATCCTGATCGTAAATTCCAAAATCCGGTTTGATGCCCAGATGCGAACCGTGCTGCCTAAGAACTTGGGCGCAAAAGCTGTGATATGTGCCGATAACTGTGCGCTCGGCGAGGCCCGGCACCATCGCTTCGACGCGGCCCCGCATTTCGTCCCCGGCCTTGGTGGTGAAGGTGAGGGCGAGGACGAAAGTTCCTGCCCGCTGTGGTGTCCAGGATGCGGGCGATGCGGGTGGTCAAGACCGTCGTCTTGCCGGCACCGGGACCGGCCAGGACCAAAGCGGCGCCCTCGCCCCAATCCACAGCCTGCCGTTGTGTCGGGCTCAGTCGTTCCAGCGCTGCTTCCAGTTCCGGTGTCATGGGGCACCATCCCGCAGGCCAGTGATCAGATCAACGAATGGGGCCGGCATGCGCCGCGCTAGCGCTTCGTCGTCAGCGATGCGCAATGACAGGACGC
>JAKJGV010000160.1 GCA_022704185.1 Verrucomicrobiota bacterium | reverse complement strand
ACAGTGGTCCTGAACAAAATGCGAGGTGCAGAACAGCAGGCCGCCATCCAAAAACAGCCCCAACACCCGCTCGATCTCGGCCTCGACGCGCGCCAGATTGCCAAATCCAAGCGTGGATTGCACATCGAGCCCGCCCATCACCACAAACTCGCCGCCGTACCGCGCTTTCTGCGCCGCCAGGCTCATCCCGGCCGATTCCTGCCATGGATGCACCAGATCGTACCCCAATTCGACGATCCCGTCCACGACGGCCGCGACATTCCCGTCACTGTGAAGGCCCACGTACCCGCCACTCTGCCGCACCGCCGTCACCAGCGTCCGATGATACGGGTAGATCATCTCCCACCACGCGGCTTCGCTGAAAAGCAGCGTGTTCTGTGCGCCCCAGTCGTCCGCCACGAAAATCATGTCCACGCCCAGCTCAAGACAATTCCTGGCAAACGCGCAACTCCACGCCGTCTGGCGCCGGTACAGCTCGCGCAGCTGCTCCGGGTACTCGAGCAGGCCGCGCAAATGCGCTTCAAGCGTGATAATGCTGTTCACCACCTCGAAGCTCCCCGGCGTCTGCATATAGACAAACCGGTCGCGTTCCTGCTTGTGATGCCGGATCTCGGCGATAATCTCGCGGTAGTCTTCCATCATGCCCGGATCGCTCACGGGCAGGTCGAGCGCGGCCCGCGGGTCGAGCCGCCCGCCGTTCGATTCGCGCAACGCGGTTACCGCGGACTCCGAAAAGGTCGAGGGACCGCCGAAAATGTGGGCGAAATCAAACTCGTACCGGTCTTCAAAGGCCGCAACCGACCCGAACACCTGTTCGATCTGCGGCGTCATGTTAAATTTCACCCACGCATAGACGGGTATCCGGTCGGGCGTCTCATGTCGAAGCACCTGTATGACCCGGTCGCGGGAGAGCATCCGGCGGTTCCCCTGTCTCGAACGCGTTGGCAAGCCTGTTGCTGAGGGCGGCGTATCCGCCCGGCCAATCCTACCCCGTCCGGGCCGGAGGCCACAAATGCAATCCGCCCCGCAGGGGACACGGGTCTGCGTGAGCGGATGCGTGCCGCGCGGGACGGTCAGATGCCTTCCGCGGTTGTGGGGACGGCAGGCGCCTCCGTGCCGAGGCGCTGGTAATAGGCGTGTGTCGCATACTGCGTACGCTGGCCGTCGGGGCCGAAGTTCACATACTGGTTGGACTGAATCTCGTCCAGAATGCGCGCCTTGTAGGAGTCGTTGATCTGGATCTCGCACGTGTCCAGGATTTCCTGCTGCAATCGCGGATCGAAGATGGGAAACGCCACCTCGACGCGCCAGTCGATGTTGCGTTCCATCAGGTCCGCGGAACTCATGTACACGGCCCGGTCCTCTCCCCGGCCGAAGAGGTAGATGCGCTGATGTTCCAGGAAGCGGTCGAGGATCGAGATGGCGCGAATGTTGGGATGCGGCAGCATGGCGTACGTCGTGCGCACGACGAAATCCATCTTGACCCCCGCGTCGGCCGCTTCCCGCAGACGGTCCGTGATCTTCTCGTCCGTGAGATGGTTGACTTTCAGGAAGACGTACCCCCGTTTGCCTTTCTTCTTCTCCCGGTTGAGGAGTTTCAGAAACACCTTGCGGGTGTTGAACGGGGACACGAGCAGATGCTTGAATCGGGGCGCCGTCACCGCCCGCATCTTCGACGCGGCGTCGAGATAGTCGAAAACCAGATCCACCTCGTCCGTCAACCGCTTGTCCGAAGTGAGCAGGGCGGTGTCGACATACTGTCGCGCCGTGGCCTCGTTGTAGTTCCCCGTGGACAGGCCCGCCAGGCGGGTTCTCTTGCCCTTGATCAGCAGCAGCTTGCAGTGCACCTTCATGGGTGGAACGCCGTAGACCACCGTCGCGCCCGATTCGGTCAATACTTCCGAAATCTTGATGTTGTTCTTCTCATCAAACCGCGCCTGCAATTCGATCGAGGCGAACACCTTCTTGCCGTTGCGCGCCGCGTTGATCAGCGCGTTGACCACCTGCGAGCGCCGCGCGACGCGGTACAGCGTCATCTTGATCTCCTCGACCTCGGGGTCGATGGCCGCCTCGCGCAATAAACGGATCACGTTGTCAAACGACTGGTACGGGTACGTCAGGAGCAGATCCTGTTCCTGGATGATCTTCATCATGGGTCGCCGGCCGCGGTCCAGTACCGGGTGCGGGGCGGGTTCCATCTCCTCAAACGACACATCCCCGCGGCGGTTCGGAAACCCCATCAGGTCTTTCATGTTGTGATACCGGGCCCCCGCGATGAGCGTGTCGTATTCGGTGATCTTCAGCTTTTCCCGCAGCAGCTGAAGCAGTTCCATCGGCATGGTGGCGTCGTGCACCAGGCGGGTGGGCCGGCCCGCTTTCCGCTGTTTGAGCACGCGCTCCATCTTGCGCACGTGGCCCTCGGAAAAATCGTTGTCGATGTCGAGCTGGGCGTCGCGGGAAATCTTGAACTCGTAGGCGCCGATGCGCTCGTAGTCGAAAATGTAGAACACCTCGTTCAGCGAATGCCGGATCAGATCGTCCACGTACATGATCGCGCCGTTCGGCAATTCCACGAAACGCGGCAGTTCGGAGGGAATCTCGAGAATCGCGTAGCGCACCGGGTCGCCCCACATCTTCACCCCGAAATACAGGGCGCCGTCGGTCAACTGCGGAAATGGCTGCGACTTGCGAAGGATGATCGGGACGAGGCTCGGCAGCACGTTCTCCCGGAAATAGTCGCCCAGCCACGGACCCATCTCCCGGGCGCAGTGCTCGATGTCGTGTTCGTTGAGGATCCGGATGCCCTGTGCCGCAAGCACCGACGTGATGTCGCCGTACGCCGCGCGAAACCGCTCGTCCAGCTCGCGGGCCTTGTGCGCGAGGATCTCGAGCACGTCCTGCATGCCGCTGTGCCCCAGCTCGATCCGGCGCTGCACACTGGCGACGCGCACCTTGAAGAACTCATCCATGTTGGAGGAGAAAATGCCCAGGAATTTGAGGCGTTCCATGGGCGGATTGCGCCGGTCTTCGGCTTCCTGAAGCACGCGCTCGTTAAAGGAGAGCGTCGAAACCTCGCGAATCTGGTGGACGTTCCGCATGCTGTTTCCTGGCCGGACTGACCCACTCCGAAAACCAAACGCGCCGCTGGATGATCCTCCCGCCCCCAGGTTGCTATGATATACATAATG
>JAKJGV010000015.1 GCA_022704185.1 Verrucomicrobiota bacterium | reverse complement strand
CATTGAAGCACGGACGAATCCGGATGCGCGGCGGCGCGGCTTACAATGCCGGTGTCGAGATCTATGCGCGCGCTGAGTCCGCCGCCCGACCAGTTGTCGGTCGGCGCGGTATGCCGCGTTCCGAAACGATGCACCGCGGCGGCCAGGAACGGCGCGCGCGCGTCCTCATCCCACATCGTCAGGAACCGGATCGTGTTTGCCGAACCGGGGAAAATGGCCCGTGCGTAATCCGCCTGCTCGACGCAACGGGTGACGAGGTATGCATCCAGCTTTCGCTGGAACGCGGCGAACTCCGGTTCGGGCAACTCCTGTTGATTGACGCGCCAGCGATCTCCGGCCCGGGCGACGACGTACACGTTCTCTCCGCCTCCGCTGTTCAGCGGTTTGAGCACGAGCGGCGTTGCGGCCGCGCGCCGGCGGGAGACGGATGAAACGCGCCCCGCGCAAATACGCCGAGCCACTCGGGCGTGATCCCGGGCTGAACGGATTCCAGGAGAAGCGAGAAGAGCAGCTTGTCGTGAACCAGCATTCCCCAGCGACCGTTGATGGAAGGCGTCCGCAGGTAGCGGGCCGCATCGCCAAGATAGAGGTCCCATCCGTTTTCCGCCGTGTTGTACATCACGTGCGAGAGACTCAGAAAACCGCGCCTCCAACATCGCCAGCGGATGGACAGCGGCAGACGAACGGGCGAGCGCCATTCCTGCCGAACCAGCGAAAAAAGCCGCCAGGCCTTGTCCGCTCTACAGCGCAACCTGGCCGCCGGCGAAGCTTTCATCACGCCGCTCGCACGCGTTCCTGTCATGGCTGACCCTTTGTAGCTGACTCGGACTCAGGATGCAATTCAACCCGGTTCAGCATGATGCCCAGCGCCCGGGAATCGGAACTCTTGACGTGCTGGCATGGGCTCCAACCTTGGCAACGAAGCTCAAGAAGGGCATGGTGCGACTGCAACAGAGAGGCGGGAATTCGTGCCTCGAGCGTCTGGAATCCTTCCGGACCCTCTGCTGCGGCGGGAAGCAGCGCAACATCCTCTCCGTTCAACCGGAGCTGCAGGTCCGCCGGCGGCGCGCCGGGAGGCCGCCGGGTGTTCACATGGAGCCGCAGAAATGCGGCGCGGTTGGGGGCCGCCGTGAAGAGGTGCGCGAGGGCGGATTCCCTTGTCCACCGGAACGGAAGCCGCGCGACTCGATGAAACTCCGCGGGATAGAAACCTTCCGCCAGGAAGTGGTCGTCCCCGTCTTCGCCGGCCTCCACGCGGAAGTTTTGCGTGTGATCCATGGTCACAATCATGACCGAGGCGATCTCCACCGGCGTCGGCGCATCCGCCCGCAGAATCGCTGCGACAGGATCGCCATCGTGCCCGGGAGTCCACGCGCCCGTAAGGGGATGAAATCGTCCATCACGCGGCAGCTCGACCTGTCCGACAACGTTGGAGCTGACGGTCATGCTGACGGGGATCGCCGGCGCGTCGTCGCGCGGCGCGGATAGAAGAGCACTCACTACGAGAGCTTCTGCCGGCGCGCGCACGGGGATGCGCAATGCGGCTTGGTGCGTGAAGGAAAGCCTCGCCGAAGCGGGCTGTGCGACTCGCCAGTCTTTCGAATCGAGAATGGAAAGCGCTCCGTAAGTTTGTTTGATGTCCACGGGCAGGAAGATCGGTTTGTCGGACGGAAGAATGCGCGCGTCGAGCTCACCGGGCACGGGCGCATCCGAATCAAGCGTCAGCGTGAGTGTCCCGGAGATTGGTTCGGGCATGCGATAGTAGTTGAATCCGTTCTGCACGCGTTCATCCAATGTACGTCCGTTCAGTGCGAGCCGCGCATGGGTGCGTGGGGACGCCGAAGACCACAGGCGGCGTGTGTTGATTCGGATGAGCCCCTGTGTTGCGACCTTCGCATCCACGCTTTGTTCGACGCGCGACCGCCTCCAGGGCTGCACCCTGCAAAGCGCGAGTGTCGTGGACGGGCTGTTGTCGAAAACCAGCAATTGGTTGTTGCTGTTCGCCACGGATGCGACGGGCAGAAGATCGAAAGATTCTTTCAGCCGGTCGAAAAGGAGGCCGCCGGGTTCGGAAGCGCGGATCGGCATGGCGGCGAGCACGGATCCGCGTTCCTGCATCAACGAGAGCACTTGTTCCCGCAGAAGCTGTCCGTCGAGACAATCTTCCGGCTCGCACACGGCTTTCACGGCACGGCAGCCGTACGCTCTCCAGAGTTCATAAAGAAGCCCTTCGCACAAAACGGGCGTTCCCTCGCGTTGTGTCGCTTCCAGTTTCCGGACCACGGGTTTCGCTCCATAACCCGGCCATGAGTTGCCTCGGAACGTGTGTACGCCTCTCGTCCACGGCTCATGGGAGCTCCCGATCCAGTCGGGTTCGATCACAGACACGCTGGTCCCGTCCGGGCAAGCGCGGGACGATTCATCTTCCGGAACGAATTCCACGCGATGAAGGACGACCTGCGTTTCGGACATGTTTTCGGGCAGCCGCAGGGTCAGTTGTTCAGCCTGGTTCGGGGCCAGGCTCTCCATGGGCAGCTCAACTTCGTGCGCGAAGTCAAAGGCGACATGCCCGTCGCGATCGGCTTCCCGGGAGTAGAGGATGGTGATAGGAACAAACTTCGAATCGGACGCTTCGTAGCGGGTTTGACGAAGCGAGGCCTCCGCGTCCGCACCCGCAAGGGTGACGGAGCCGTACAGACGCACCACGAGCGAGCCGTTGCGCTTGCTGAAGGAGGGGAGGCGGAACGAGCTGCCGTTGGAAAGAAGAAAAGAAGGAACGGAGCGAAACTCCTCTTCCGGGTAGCCGCCCCGGTCTCTGAACCAGTGCGGATATCCGCGGAAGAAAACGCGAATGTCCTGAAAGAGGCCGTAATGAGAAGCCAGCAGATTGTAGTCGGTGAGCGTCAATCCCGGCGGGGTTTCCGGGGCGACCCATTGCGCGTCGGTGAGGGCGGGCAGCGGTTCGTCGCTGGTGAACGTCACGCTGGATGCGAGGCTCTGCGGGCCGGGAAGGACTTCGATGAAATTGGGCCCTGGCACAAGTTTTGCGGCCACCGGCGAGGGCCAGCCGGGGGACGAAAGACGGACGGCCTGTGCGCGTTCCGCGGTGCCGAGGTCGCGGGAGAAGACGTATAGCCATCGCGAGGCTTTCGCCGCGGCCGCGACGTCAACCGTGCGGGAGCGTGTATCGCGCGGCACGATCCGGTACGCGAGCAACCCGCGTCCGTTGGAAAAAAGAAATGGTTTTTCCAGCGCGTCGAGATCGTAGCTGTTCAGCAAGGCATCCTTCCACCACGACGCCTGTTCCGCGCCATCCGGGGTGGTCCAGTTCACGAAGAAGAGGGGTTGTTCCATGAACCGGGCGTCGGAGGCGGTGTCGCTTCGCGCGCGCCAATCCGGCCGGAACCGCCAGGGCTGGTTTTCGAGGCCGGAGAAGTAACTCAACCACATTCGCACGCCGAGGTGCGAACAGATGACGGTGCTGTTGCGGGGAAACGCGTCTCCGGCCCATTGCTGAAACCGGCGCGCATCCGCCCAATCATTCTGGATGTTCTGCCATTCACCCCAGAACGGGTGTCCCGCACAGACGGCTTGCGCCAGGACCGCGAGGGCAAGCATCCGGATAAGAACCGCCTGCATCCGTGGCCGGCGTGCGAACAGGGAGACAAGAGCGTGGAGGATCCAGCCCCAGCCGACCGCCAGCAGGATGACGTACGCGAAGCGCATGCTGAACGCGTAGCGGGGCACGATCTTGTCGTAGCAGGAATAGAATGCGCCGAACGCGATCACGGCTGCCGCCGGAATGATCAGCCGCCGGCGCGTCGCGCGGTTCACGCACGAGCCGGCGACTCCGATCCAGCCGAACACATGCAGCCACAGGGGAAACAAATCGGCCACGTACCGCAGGGCGACGGGGATCATGGCGGGCGCGTTGAGAGGGTGCCAGCCGGTGCGGCGGGAGGGACCCGAGGCGGGAGCTTCATCGCCCAACAGCAGATGATCCTGGGGGACGGAAAGCCAGGAGCGTCCTTCAATCCAGTTCTGAAGAAAAAGCGGCAGAAGGCCGAGCCCGATGCCCGCGCAGAACATGCCCGCTCGCAGGAGGAAGCGCGGCTCGCGCCGTGTTGCGACGAGCAGGCAGAGCAGGATGGGTCCCGCGAGCACGATGGCCGGCAATCGCGTCCACGCGCTCAGCCCCACGAGAATTCCGGAGAACAGGCATCGCCGCGCCGACACGGCATCGTTTGATCCGGCCGGGGAAAGCGCGATGATAACCGCGGCAACGCCCAGCACATGCGACAGCATGTCGCGATGCGGGCCGACGAGTTCCCACAGGCTGTGCGCCATCGGCACGGAGAACAGCATGAGGAACAGGGCGGACCAGGACGCCAGCAGGCGACGGGATCCGGGGCGTTCGATGCGGCCGGCGAAGCCGGCCGCCAGGAGAAGAAGCAGGGGCAGCAACAGTGCGTTCAGGAGGAAGGGGGCGCGAAGGCCGGCGAGCCGCCGAAGCAGGAACAGGGCAAACGGATAACCGCCTTCGACCACGAGACGCTGGTGTTCCCCTGTTGCAGCGGCCTGTCCGAAGCCCTTGGCCTGCAGGTTTGCGCGGAGATACTCGGCGCCCAGCCGCCAACCCTGGAAGTTCGCCCAGTAGTGACCGGGATGATGCGCGAAACAGGAATGCAGATTCAGCCCCGTCACAAGAATGATCAGCGCAAAGACGCCGAGGATCACAACGCGCGCCGTTCGAGACGGCCATGGGAATCCGGGTGGTTCGCAGCCGTCAACCCGGTCTTCAAAAATCGCCCGGATGTTCATGGCTATGATCCGCGCAGGCGTTTGATTGTTCTCTTGAGACGCCATGGGATGCGCTTGCTGACTTCAAGGAAGATTCGCCGCGGAAACGAAGGCGCGGGGACGCGTTCGCCGAGGCCTTCGTTGCGCGTGTACACGCAACCGGCGCAGGCGCCGCACGGACGGCCGTCCGGCCGGGGGGAGTGGCAGAACCAAGTCAGGTTGAGGAGCGTGTCGAAGCCGTGGGCTGCGGCTTCGTCTTTCATCCGGAGCTTGGTATAGTCGAACAGCGGAAAGCGAAAGAACTTGAATATGCGCAGATCCGTTTCCAGCGCTTCCGGTTTCAGCACATAGGCCGTGGTGCCGGTTGTTTTCTCCGCGCGAACCCAGTCCTGAAGAAACCCGTGCGCCTTGTCATCCCGGTGAACGGCCAGTTCCAGATCGCAGAATTGGGTTTGCGAAGCGAACCGGGCCAGCCACTCGTACTGTGTTCCGAGATGGCTCTTGTCGGCGAGCCGGTTGAAGGACTTCGTGATTTCCGGGTCGGGCAGGATATCGCCGAAGTCCGTCGTGCGGGTGGGTTGCAGCAGTTCTGCCGTGAAGGGAAACCGCGCAACGACTTCGGCCCGGATCCGTTCCATCGCGCGCATTTCGTGCGAATGCGATGCGCGAACGGGATTGATCACATAGAGCGGCTGAACAGGGGTGCGTTCGATGATCAGGGCCTGGAGCAGGCGGAACGTCGAATCCCACCCCCCGGTCCAGCACAGGCGCACTGCGTCGCCCCTGGCCTTGTCCTCGCTGGTCGGCATCTTCTTCGGCTCAACCTGTCAGTCCGGTTCGCTCTTCACGCAAGAAATGGGATATCGGCAATCCGTTTTTCCGGGTCCGCCGCGACTTCCGCCAGCAGCCGGACAAACGCGGCATGCAGCCGTTCGATCGTGTCGGCGTCGAACAGGTTGCGGTCATATTGCCAGTTCCCGTATATCTTCCCGCCGGCTTCCTCGACGGAGAGCGTGAGCTCCATTTGCGAGTGGTGCAAGTCCGCATCCACGCTTTCGAAGACGACATCGCCGGCCTGGTTGCGATAGCCTTCGCGACCGATGGCGAGCACCGCGGTGGCCATGCGGTCTGCGGGCGCCGTGCGGTCCAGGGAGAACGACACCTGGAAGATCGAGGTCCGCCCGACCACGCGGTCCTGCAGGTCCAGCTTGTCCACGACCACCGGCAGCGGGTAGTACTGGTTCTCTTCCGCCGCGAGCAGGGCCTGGGCGGTTTTCCCGAGATGGTCGGCGAATGTCGGGTTATCCGTGGCCCGGCTGCGCAGGGCGACCGTGTGGCCGAACAAACCGACGACGTCTTCGAACTCGGGATACGGTCGTCCGGCCGTGCTGCCCCCGATGATGAAATCTTCCTGGTTGCAGTAGCGGTGCAGCAGAACCTCGTACGCCGCCAACAGGGTTGAATGGATCGTGGTCTTGAAGCGGTTCGCGAGCGAGACCACGCCGTGCGTCAGTTCTTCGTCGAGCAGGAAGCTGTGCGTCGCGCCGGAAACGGGGCGATAGGCTTCGCGCGGTCGGTCGGTGGGCAAGTTCAGCGTGGTCGGGGCGTCGGCCAGCAGGTCTTTCCAGTAGGCCAGCATCCTGCGGCCGGAAGGATGAACCATGTGTTGTTGCTGCCACGCGACGTAATCTTCAAAGCCATACGCGGATTCCCTGGCCGCGGGTTCGCGTCCGTCGAGCAGCGCCGCGTGGATATCCATCAACTCGTTCAGAACCAGGCCGGCGGACCAGAGGTCCGACATGATGTGGTGCATGGCCAGCATGACGAGCGGGGCATGATCCGCGACGTGGAAGAGTTCCAGGCGCACGAGAGGGCCCTTCTCGAGGTTGAACGGGGAATGGGCGCGCTCGCGCAGCATGGCCTTGACCTCATCCCGGGAAAGACGTTCGACGCGATGTTCGTGGAACTCAGGCTCCGCTCCGCGCAGCGTCCGCTGCACGAGACGGTCGCCTGAGAACGAGAAGGTTGCGCTGAGCATCGGATGCCGTTGGTAGAGCGCGGCCAGCACCTTCTTTATCAATTCACCGTTCACTCCCGGCGTGATCCGGGCGACGAGAGCGAGCTGGTGGGCGGTTGTGGCCTGGGTGGCCATATCCCAGAGGCGGCTTTGCTCTTCGGTGAGCGGGAATTCGTTCGGATCGAGTCCGGATTTCACAAGGGGCGTGAGGGCCTGCGCGTCCGAGTCGTCCACGGCCACCTCGTCCCCGGCGGATTCGAGGATTAGCGCCAGCAGCGGTTTCGCGAGGCCTTGAATGCTCGGCGCGTTCAGCAGGGCGGCGAGGGGCATGCCCGAGCCGACCTGCTTTTCGATCCGGTTCATCAACTCCAGCGCCATCAGCGAATCGAGGCCGATCTGCGTCAGGGGCGTTTCGCGATCCACTTGCTGCGCGTTGCTCCCGAGCACTTCGGCGACCTGCTGGGCGAGGAAATCCTCCACCACGCGAACACGGGACGCGGGCGGTTCGGCCATGATCCTTGTACGCAGCGTGTCGCCTCGCGCGGCGCCCTCGTGGGGGACGAGTTGCGCGAACGTGGGAGAGCGGGCGATCACGGGGTTGAAGCGGGCCAGCGACGCCCAATCCACCCTGCAGGGCGAGATCTGGGCGACGTCGCGCAGCACCACGTCGCGGAGGATTTTCACGGCCTCGCCGACATCCAGCGACTTCATGCCCAGCGCGTCCAGGTATTGCGCGGTCTTCTCGTAGCGCACGAGGATGCCGGCGCCGCCGATCGCGCCCCAGTTGAGCGCGAGCGCGGGCAGGCCGATGCCCTGCCGGTAATGGGCCACCGCGTCGAGGAAGCTGTTCGCGGCGCTGTAGTTGCCCTGCCGGGCGGCGCCGATGACGGAAGCGAAGGAGGAGAAGCAGATGAAATGATCCAGTTCCGTGCCGAGCGTGGCCTGGTGAAGGATCCAGGCGCCGAGCATCTTCGGGTGGAGCACCATGTTGAATCGGTCGTCGTCGAGCCGCGCCAGGAAATCGTCGTCCAGCGTTGTGGCCGCGTGAACGACGCCCCTCAAGGGGAAGCCGCCGGAAGCGATGTCGCCCAGCACCCTGCGCACATCGTCGGATTTCGAGACGTCGCCGCGCGCGTCCACCACCGTCACGCCGTCGTCGCGCAGTTGCTGGATGGCCGACAAAACCGCCTCGTCGCGCGGTCCGCTGCGGCTCATCAGCACGAGGCAGCCCGCGCCTTCGGCGGCCATCCACCGCGCCACCTCGAGGCCGAACCCGCCCGCGCCGCCGGTGACGAGATAGGCGGCATCCTTTCTGAACAGCGCGCCCTTGGCGGTGTTGAGGCCGACGGGGATCGGATCACGCTGGAAAGAGAGGACGACTTTTCCGACATGCTTGCCCTGCGCGATCAGGCGGAAGGCTTCGACGACGTCGGCCACGGAGAAGACGGTATGGGGCAGCGGCCGGTATTCGCCCTGCTCGAACTTGCCGGCGAGCTGCCGCATGAGCTTCGCGGCGTCGTCCGGTTTCGCCTCGAGGAATTGCGCCATGTCTATGACGAAATAGGAGATGTTGTTGCGAAGCGCGTGGAGCCCGATCCGGCTGTTGCGGTAGATGTCCACCTTGCCGATTTCGAGGAAGCGCCCGTAAGGAGCGAGGACGGACAGGCTCTTCGGAATGAACTCGCCCGCGAGCGAGTTGAGTACGGCGTCCACGCCGCGCCCGCCGGTGAGCTTCATGATCTCGTCCGCGAAATCCACGGAACGGGAGCTCATCACGTGCTCGATACCCATGTCGCGCAGCATCTGCCGCTTCTCCGGCGTGCCTGCGGTGGCAAAGATCTTGAGGCCGATGTTCTTCGCGATCTGGATCGCGGCCTGGCCCACGCCGCCCGTGCCGGCGTGAATGAGGATGGATTCCCCTTTGCGCATCTGCGCGAGGTGGCAGATGGCGTAGTGCGACGTGAGGAAGACGGTCGGCAGTGTCGCCGCGCCCTCGAGATCCATGGAGGCCGGCTTCTTGAAGACCTGGCGCCGGCTGACGGTCGCGTACGAGCGGAAGGAATAGGGGGCAATGCCCACGACTTCGTCGCCGGCACGCAGGTCCTTCACTTTCCGTCCGACGCGCGTGACCACGCCCGAGAAATCGTCGCCGAACCATTTCGCATCCGGGGGATTCCCGGGGTACAGGCCGAGGGCCTTCATCACATCCCGGAAGTTCACGCCGCCCGCCTTGACCTGCACCTCCACTTCGCCGTCGCCCGGCTCGCGCCGCCCGGTTTCGTTCAGGGAAAGCCGCGTCAGGATGCCGGGCTTGTCAATTTCCACGCGGAAGGGCAGGAGGGTTCCATCGGCCTGCACCGCGTTGTGCGTCCTCAGCGCCAGTTCGTCGGGTTCGACCTGCCGCAACCGGTTGGCCATGCGCCGGCCGCCGCGGTAGGCGATTTCGGTTTCCTTGTCGGCCAGCGTGACCTCATCGCGAAGATCAGACGCCTCGTTTTCGTCGCCCGCCGGATCCAGGTCCAGCCGCATCCACGTGAACGCGGCGTGCTCCGAGCCGGCCACGCGACCGAGCCCAACCATGGGCGCGGAGGCGATCGCCCGCACCCCATCTCCGGGCCGGACGCTGAAGACGCCTCGAGTGACCAGGAACACGCGCGGCGGCGCGGCGAAATCCATCGGCTGCAGAACATGCGCGAGCTTCAGGACGTGCAGTGCGCCGGTCTGCTGCGCGGCCAGCAGTTCTTCCACGCCGGTTTCCCCGGCGGCCGGATGATCCAGGCTCCACGCGTGCACGATGGACGCCGGCGGCGCCGCCGGCAATCCGAGTTCGACAAGCAGGCTCTGGAGGTCTTCTTCGGAGCGGGGGTTGATGGAGTAGTCATCCGGGCCGTCGGATGAATACGCGGTCCCGGCTTTCACGCGGATCGCGCGGCCGCCTTGTTTCCGAAGCTCGGCGATGAGCGCATCGCCGGTCCCCGCGGTATCGGCGAAAACAAGATGAACCTTTTCCACCCGCTGGTCGGGTGTCGCCGCGGTTTCCGGAACGGACGCCGCGAACGCGGGGGCCAGAAGTTCGACCGTCAGCGGGGCGACGTGCTCGAATCCGCTTTCGGCCAGCAGCTTCTCGTGGGAGGGCCGGGCCGACGAACGGGAGGATGAGCGATCTGGATCCATCAATCCGAGGATGGCGCCTGTCGCGCCGGAAAGCCGGGCTGCGGGGAGGAACAGAAGCAATCCGCCCGGCGCCACGCAGGAACGAATCGTGCCGAACGCCTGAACGAGGTCGGGCTCGGACTGCGGGTGCCCGGTCGCCAGCACGAGGTCGTAGCCTCCCGCGGTGATGTGCTGTTCGGAGGCCGCCTTGAGCGGGTCGAACACCCGCGCTTCCATGAAGGGGCAGTCAGTAAATTGTCTCTGCGCCTCCGTCACGCGCGCGGGGTTGCTGTCCGTGAGCGTGTACTCCGTGCGGTCGGGCGGGAGCGCGGGCAGCACGGCGCGCGTCAGGGTCCCCTCGGCGGCGCCGACTTCCAGTACGCGCAACGCGCGCCGGTCCGGCAGATTCCGGACGGCTTCTTCCACGGCGCGGGCGATCCGTTCGTGACTTGCGGCGATGCCCATGCCCTGCCGGCGGAGCCGGGCCACCGCCTCCGGGATGTCGTCCGGATCGGTTTCCCCGACCAGCAGTTCCACGAGGCGGGCGGCGATGGCGCGCAGCGCTTCGACCTCGACTCCAAACTGTGGAAAGCGGTCGGCGAGTTCCGCCAAAGCCACGCCGGGATCCGGCGGCTCGGGAAGGTGAAGCACCTGCCACGTGTCGTCGCCGGCAGGCTTCAGGATCCCGTCATCCGCCAGGGCGTCGAGCAGTTCGTGAACGACGCCGTGGCATGTATCTGCGATCCCGAGCTGCCGGGTGACATCGGCCGACGAAAAAACGGCGTTGAGTTCCGGCTTCCAGCCCAGCTTCAGGAATGCGTCCAGGGCGCAGGCGCGGGCCGATTTCTCCAAAGCGGGCAGGAAGTCCCGCGCGAAGGTCTCCAGCGTGTACTTCCGGGAGATCTCCGGTGCGGCCGTGGCGATCGCGGAAGCGATGCGCGACGGAGCGGCGAGCTGTGCGGATCCGAAGGAACGGCTGCCGCGCAGCCAGGCCGGCTCCCACCGGAACTGATAGAAAGCGGTATCCACGCCTCCGGCGGACTTATCCCGGCGTTCGATTTGCTCGGTGCGGAAGCCGAGAATATCGGCCACGCGCCGCCCTTGCTCGTCGTACACGAAGATGTCCGAAACCGTCCAGCCTTCTTCCTCCACGAGCATCGTCGCGTGGGCCCAGAGATGCGCGGGCGGCTTTCGGACGTGGAGACGGACACGGTGAATCGCGGTGGGAAGCTGGAAGAGCTGGTCCGGCCGCATATCCTCGCGGGGCGTGTGACACGCCTTAACGGCATGGAAGCACGCGTCCAGCACCGACGGATGGAAAAGATACGAAGCGGTTTCCGCAACGATGGACTCGGGGACCACGATTTCGGCCAGCGATTCCTTCGGCTTGCTCCAGACGTTCTGCACCTGCCTGAACAAGGGCCCGAACTGGTAGCCCTGCGCGAGGTAGGCCTCGTAGTAGTGATCGTGATCCGTCTGTTGCGGAAGCTGCTGTTGAAGCGACGCGATATCCGCGGGTTCCGGCTCCGCCGCGGCGAGTTTCACGAGGCGGCCGCGCGCGTGCACGTCCCACGTCTTGCCGTCTCCGGACGTGCTGGACACGAAGAAGGACCGGTCGTTCTCGTCGTACACGATGCGCACGGTCGGCGCTTCGCGGCTGGAGATGAAGAGCGCCTTGGAAGTCTGGATGTCCTCCACCGCCCATGTTTCGCCGGGGTACAGCTCGCGCGCGATCGCGAGCCCTATTTCGACGTACGCGGAGGCCGGGAAGACGATGCTGTCCCAGAAGCGGTGATCCTTCAGATATTCAAGCACTTCCGCTTCAGCCACGAATTGCCATGTGGGCATGGGCGCGCGAATCCGGAGCCCCAGCAGGGGGTGTGCCGCGGAGGCCAGGCGCTTGTCCAGCATCTCGGGCGCTTCGACCCAGAAGTGCTCGCGGGTCCATGGATACGAAGGCAACGCAACCATGCGGCATCCGCTTCGATTGAGCCGGGCCCAGTCGAGTTCCAACCCGTGAATATGCAGGCCGGCCGCCTGGGTCAACAGCTCCATGGATTCATCTTCGCCCCTGCGCAACGAGTGGAAAACGGCGCCCTTCCGGGCTTGTGCGGCAAGGCTGTCTACAACCGATTGACCCAGGATGGGGTGGGGTCCGATTTCAAGGTAGAGGGCCTCGCCGGCAGCGGCCAGACCGTCAATGGCCGGCGCGAACCGCACCGATTCGCGGACGTTCCGCCACCAGTACCCGGCATCCATTGTCTCGCCCGGCTCGAGCTCGCCCGTCACGGTGGACACCCACGGAATGCGCGCGGGCTGCGGCTGGATGTCGGCAAGACACGCGAGCAGCTCCTCGCGAATGGGGTCCATCTGGTGCGTGTGGAAGGCGTGGTCAATACGCAGCCAGCGAACGAACGTGCCCGCGGTCTTCAGCCGTTCCACGACGGCCTCCAGCGGTTCGGTGTCGCCGGAAAGCGTGACCATGGAGGGGCCGTTGATGGCGGCGACGTGCACCTTCTGACCGCAGTCGCTGATCGCATTCAGCGCGGCGGACTCCGAGAGGCCGACCGCGGCCATGCGTCCGAGTCCCGCGGTCCGCTCCTGCAGGCGGCTGCGGTGGTAGATGATCTTCACGGCGTCATCGAGGCTGTAGATGCCGGCGCAATAGGCGGCCGCCACTTCCCCGACGCTGTGTCCGACGATCTTTGAAGGTCGGACGCCCCATGATTCCCAGAGGGCGGCCAAGGCGACTTGAAGGGCGAAGATCGCGGGTTGCGCGATCGCCGTCTGGTGCACCTTGGATTCGTTTTCGCCGCGCATCATCTCGTCGAGCAGCGACCAGCCGGCGAGGGCCTTCATGCGCTCGCTCACCTGTTCGAGCGCCGCGCGGAACACCGGCTCCCTGCGGTACAGTTCCTGCCCCATGGCCCACCATTGGCCGCCCTGTCCGCTGAATACGAAAACGGGCTTCTCGCCCTGCACGGCCACGCGTCCCGAGACGATGCCGGGTCCGTTGGCCGTTCCGCCCGTGAAGGCCGCAAGCCGCGCGCGCAGCTCGGAGCGGTCCTTGCCGATGACCGCCAGGCGAAGGGGATGGTGTTCCTTGCGCGCGCCGGCCGACCAGCAGACGTCCGCGAGGTCGAGCGACTCGTCGCGCAGAAACGCGCTGTACCGCTGCGCATACCGTCGAAGCGCTGTTTCGTCGCGCGCGGAAACGGGCAGGAGATAAGGACGCTCGATTTCGGTTCCGGCGATGGGCGCAGCGGGAGCGGGTTCGGGCGGCGCCTCGAGAACGATGTGCGCGTTGGTCCCGCCGAAACCGAAGGAATTGACGCCCACGACCGGAGGCTGGTCGCCCTGTTGCGGCAGCGGTTCGATTCGGGTGGGCACGCGCAGCTTGAGCGTCTTGAAGTCGATGTACGGGTTCGGCGTCTCGAAATTCAGATTGGGCGGGATCGTCTTGTTGTGCAGCACCAGCGCCGCCTTCATGATGCCCGCGACACCGGAAGCGGATTCGAGGTGCCCGACGTTGGTCTTGACCGAGCCGATGATGCACTCTTCGCCTGCGGGACGGCCGCGGGCGAGGACTTTTCCCAGCGCGGCGGTTTCGATGGGGTCGCCGACCGGGGTGCCCGTTCCGTGCGCTTCCATATACACAACCTGCGACGGATTCAGCCCGGCCCGGCGGTAGGCTTCTTCCAGCATCGCCTCCTGCGCGGCCTGGCCCGGGATCGTCATGGTTGACGTGTGGCCGTCCTGGTTCACGACGGCGGCGCGTATCACCGCGTAGATGCGGTCCCGGTCCGCGACGGCCTTGTCCAGCGGCTTGATCACGATCATGCCGGCGCCCTCGGCGCGCACGTAGCCGTTGGCGCGGGCGTCGAACGTGAAACACTGACCGGTCGGGGAGAGCATCGAGGCTTTGCTGAACCCGATCCACGGCTCCGCCAGCAACAGCGCGTTCACTCCGCCCGCGAGCGCGAGGGAAGCTTCGCCGGACCAGATGCTCTGGCAGGCGAGGTTGATGGCCACGAGAGCGGAAGAACAGGCCGTGTCTATCGAAACGCTGGGCCCCTTGAAGTCGAAAAGATAGGAAATCCTGTTCGAGGCGATGCTGAAGACGCATCCGCTGTTGGTGTGGACATCAATCAGCGCGGGATCGAACATGATCGTCGTCGCGTAATCGTTGCTGGAGATGCCAAGAAACACGCCGGTTGGGGAACCCCGCAGGTTCTGGGGCGGAATGCCGGCATCCTCAAGGGCTTCCCATGCCACCTCGAGAACCCAGCGCTGCTGGGGGTCCATGCGCGACGCTTCGCGCGGCGATATGCCGAAGAAACGGGCGTCAAACCGGTCGAGGTTGCCGACGAAACCGCCCCGCTTGGTGATCGCCCTGCCGGGCGCTTCGGGGTTGGGGTGGTAGTATCGGCCCGGGTTCCAGCGATCCTTGGGGATCTCGACAATGCCGCATCGGCCGTTGAGCAGGAGGTCCCAGAACGACTTCACATCATGCACGTTGCCGGGAAGGCGGCAACCCATTCCTACAATGGCCAGAGGTGGATTCTTCGCGTCAGGCATGGAAAAATTGACTTTCTTTCAACACAAACGAACGGGGGGAGCCGCATAGCCTCACGCGCCCCAACCCCCGACATTCAGCGCTTTTTTGCAGCACATAGAAACACAAGGGCGGTGTTCCGGACAAGGGAAAAGAAGCCCGGAAGGGGCCCGCATGGCCCAGAAGACGGCCAAACCCCGCGGGGTAAGCTGCTCAGGGCGCCGGGGGGCGCTGCTCGGTCATCCGGCCGGCTTGCCGCCCGTGGGGGATCGGAGTTTGAAGCGTTGGATCTTGCCCGTGGCCGTTTTGGGCAGTTCGTGCACGAATTCGATCCAGCGGGGGCGCTTGTATTCCGCGATCTTCTGCCTGCAGTGCGTGATCAGCTCCGCCGCCAGCTCGTCGCCGGGCCGGTAGGGGTCCTTGATGACGACATAAGCCTTGGGCTTGATCAGCTCCGATTGATCCATCTGTCCCACAACTGCGCACTCCAGCACCGCCGGGTGGCTGAGCAGCGCGCTTTCGACTTCCATGGGGGAGACCCAGATGCCGCCGACTTTCAGCATGTCGTCGGATCGGCCTGCGTGCCAGTAGTACCCGTCCTTGTCCATGGAATACTTGTCACCGGTGACTGTCCACTGTCCCAGGAACGTCTTGCGGCTTTGCTCTTCGTTATGGAAGTAGAAGAGCGCGGACGATTCCCCTCTGACCCACAGGTTGCCGATGGTGCCCTGGGACACGTCGTGGCCTTGCTCGTCCACGATCCGGAGGTCGTAGCCCGCGTACGGCTTGCCGGTGCTGCCGGGCCGGATATCGTCGGGTCGGTTCGAAAGGAAACCGTGATACATCTCGGTTGAGCCGATGACGTCCACGATGTCCACGCCGGTCTGTTCCTTCCACTTGTGCCAGATGGGGGCGGGCAGTGCCTCGCCGGCGGAAACGCAGAGGCGCAGCGAGGACAGATCGCGCTTCCCCTGCTCCAGCGCCGCGAGCATCGCCGCATAGCCGGTCGGAGCGTTGAAATGGACCGTGGGGCGGAAGCGCTCGATCGTATCCAGCACATTCGCGGCGATACGGGGCGGAGCGGCCATCAAAACGACGCTGGCGCCGACGTGCCACGGGAACAGCAGGTTGCCCCCGGTGGCATAGACGAAGAACAGCTTGGGCGCGCCGAATGTGCGGTCCGATTCGCGTATGCCCAGCACATTCGCGCCGGTCAGTTGCGAGGTCAGCAGCAGGTCCTTGTGCGCGTGGGGAATGCCCTTGGACTCGCCCGTCGTGCCGCTGGAGTAATTCAGCGTGCAGAAATCCTCGCGATGGGTGCGCGATGCCGTGAGCTCGTCGGACTCGCCGGCAATCCAGTCGGCGAATCGGAAGTCGCCCGAGCGTGCCGGCGCGGAACCGATCACGATGACATGCTCGACAAACAGCAATTGGTCGCGCACCGGTTCGATCATCGGCACCAGCGACTCGTGCACGATGAGCACGCGGACGCGGGCGTCGTTCAGGATATAGGCGTGGTCGGTGGGTTTCAGCAGGGTATTCATGCTCACCGCGATTCCGCCGATCTTGATGATGCCGAAGAACGCGGTGACCCACTCGGCGCAATCGAGGGAAAGCAGTCCGACCATCTCGCCCGGCCGCACGGAAAGGCGCTGGAGCGCGCGGCCGACGCGGTTGACCTCGTACGAAACCTCCGCGAAGGTCATTTCGCGTTCCGCCGAGGACAGCGCGGTCTTGTGCGCGCGCTCGGCGAGATTGTGTTCGAGGATGTTGACCGCGTTGTAAAAGCGCGGGATGTCGGCGGCTTTCAGGGGGAGCGGTTCTGCGCGCGCGGATTTAGCGGTCATGGGTCACCTTGGGTCTTGCAGCGTCCGCCGGCGCATCGCCGGGTTCCGCCTGGATGGATTGACGGATTCGTTCCAGGTACAGGGTCCTAAACTCTTCCGCCTGCGCCGGGGAAACCATGCGCGGATCGCAGTGGAAAAGAACATAAAGTCTTCCGGCATAAGTATATACAGCACAAACGAACGCCGTTCTCGGGCGCATGGGCGGAATGAACTCGAGCTCGTCCAGCGTGACGTTGCCGAGCGCGAGGCGGCCTTCGCGCCGGGGCAGAGGGACGTCTTTCAGGATCATGCCGAGATTGGAGAATACGCCCGTCGCCCAGCAATCGTGCTTGCGGGCATTGCGGTAGATGTGGCCCGGGATGTACTGCGCGATCGCGAGGGAAAGAGCGAACGTCAAGGACAAGCGGTGGTCCTTGATGAACCGCATTTGTCGCTGAAGCGAACGGAGCAACTGGCCGCGATCCGCCATCTCGGACGGAGAGCGGGCGATGAACACGACGCTGATGACGTTGGCGACGCTGAGCTTCTCGTCGCCCGGGCCGCGGAGGTTCACGGGCATCGCGAGCCGAAGCCAGTCCTTGTCGGTTTCGCAACCGGAGCGGACGCGCAGGTCGAGCATGGCGAGGAAGAGATCGCGCGCGAGCAGGTCGTTGACGGTGCAACCCTGCCGTTTCGCCGCGGCCAGTATCTGCCGTGTTTCATCGGCGGAAAGGGTGTCCGTGCTCGAGGTCGGGTAACGGGACGGGAGCGGTATGGAGGTGACCCCGGCCGGTGGTTCGGGCAACAGCGGTGTCGGCGGTTTTTTGAGCACGTACTTCGCACCGTCCAGCATCAGCGAGACCGGCGGCAGTACCGAGGTGAAATTACGCCATGTCAAACCAAACCGGTTCCGGTGCGGCAATCGCCCGGGGTCGAGAGGGCGGGGTTCGAGCGGCGTCTCGGCGATGCCCGCGCGACGGGCGTAATCCACCAGCAGATCCTCGATGAACTGGCACATGCCCAGCGCATCAATCACGGCGTGGTGTATCTGGACAACCAGCTCGTGTTTTCCGCCGCGATCAATCAGCCAGCTCCGCGTGCAGGATTCGGCCGTGGGGTCAATCCACTTCGCTTCCGGGTAATTGCGCGATGCGTCCGGGACAAAGCATTCGAGCTTCGGCCTGAAGTTCTCATCCGGGATCCAGAAATACCGCCAGCCCCTGCGAAGGATCTTGCAGGTTGTGAGCGGGTGCCGGGAAAGGGTGGCCTGCAGCGAGCTTTCCAGCGCGGCCGCGTCGAGGAGCGCGGAGAAGCGCAGGCGAAAGAATCCGAGCATCGGATACTCGGGCCGATCGTCTGCAAACATATACTCTTCAAAAGGCGTTAACCTCAGAGGAAAAGCCATGGCGCTCCCCGTCGCACGGCCAGATAGTCCATGCTTTTCGCGCTGTTGTCAGCCCCAAATTGGCGTTTCCCGGCAACATCTGGCGGCCGGGCTGGGCGCGTTCGGTTTCGGACTTGTTCCGCCGCGGTTTCTGAGACAAGGTTAGCGCATGGCATTATTCGAATTGAGGCAGGTCAGCCGGACCTATCACTTGGGCGACCTCATGGTCCGGGCCCTGAAAGAGGTTTCCCTGGCTATCGAAGCGGGCGAGTTGCTGGCGTTCATGGGCCCGTCGGGTTCCGGCAAGTCCACGCTCTGCCATCTCCTGGGCCTGCTGGACAATCCGACCTCCGGAAAGCTTCTGCTGGACGGCCAGGACGCGTCGGAGCTGGACGAGGACGGTCGCGCGGAACTGCGCAACAGGAAGATCGGGTTCGTGTTCCAGAATTTCAGCCTTGTGCCGGTGTTGACCGCCCTCGAAAACGTGCAGCTTCCGCTGCTTTTCCGTCCGGGCCACGAAAGCCTCGCGCGCAAGCGGGCGGCCGAAGCGCTGGAAGCGGTCGGCCTGACCCCCTGCAGCCGGCAGCGGCCCAGCCAGCTTTCCGGCGGGCAGCAGCAGCGCGTGGCGATCGCGCGAGCCCTGGTGACCCACGCCGAAGTGGTGATCGCGGACGAGCCGACAGCCAACCTGGACTCCGAGGCGGCAGAGAGCCTGATGGACCTGATCCAGAAGCTCAACGCCGAGCGGAAGACCACGTTTCTCCTTGCGACGCATGACGCGCGCCTGCTTCGCAGCATCCCGCGACAGATATCGCTTCACGACGGCGAGGTGGTATCCGACCAGAAGGGGGCGCGGTCATGATGCTCTGGCTGACCATCGCCTGCCGGAATCTTTTCCGGAATCATCGCCGGTCGCTGTTCACCATCCTTGCGATCGGCTTCGGCTTCGCCGGCGTCACGCTCTTCAGCGGGTTCGTTCACTACATTTCCTCGAGCCTCCGCGACATGCAGATCTACGGTCGCGCGGGGGGCCACCTGACCGTGCTCAAGAAGAATTGGAACGCGCCGGGTGCGATCGAGGAGGAGGCCAGCTTCACGGATGAGGAGACGGCGCTCATCGAGAAAGTCCTGGCCGAGGAACCGAACGTGGTGGCTGTCAGCCCCGGGACGGGCCTTTCCGCGATCCTGAGCAACGGGGAAGCCTCTTCGATCTGCTACGGATTCGGGATCAGCCCTTCCACCGTCGAGCGCATCCGGAACACCGCGCGCGGGTTGCTCGGCGAATTCCGATACTACGAGGGGGATCCGCTTTCCGATGAGAAGTCCTACGGGATCGGGATCAGTCGCGGGCTCAGGAGGGCGCTGGACCTCAAGCTGGGCGATTCGGTGGTGCTGGCGGGTCCGACCGCGGACGGGCAGTTCAACGCGGTGGACTGCGAGGTACTGCAGATCTTCGAGACCACGGGCGATCAGTCGGACCGCTCGCTGCTGGTGCCCATCGAGCATGTGCGCCGGTTGCGGAATTCATACGGCGCGCAGCAATTCGGAGTCCTGCTGCGCGAGGGCGTGTCGCTGCCGGACATGCGGAAGCAGCTGACGGACCGGCTGGCGGCGGAGGGGATCCAGGTGGAAATCTTCACCTGGGAGGAGATGTCGCACTTCTACCGCCGCGTACGCGACATGTTCAACGTCATCAACCGCTTCAACCTCGTGATCGTGCTGGTCATCGCGGGCATGAGCGTCATCAACACCATCGGCATGGCGGTCATGGAACGTACCCGCGAGATCGGAACTTTGCGCGCGCTCGGGTTGAAGCCGCGCGGCGTGCTGGTGCTCTTCGCGCTGGAAAGCGCGTTGATCGGGCTCTGCGGCACCGGGCTGGGGGTCCTTCTTCTGCTGGCCGGGTGGTTGGGCATGGATATTGCGAAACCGACGTGGATTCCTCCGCAGATCAACGTGGAGGTTCCCCTGCAGGTGCACCTGGTGCCGGAGTACATCGTGCTGTGCGCGGTGGGCGTGGTGACGCTGGCGGTGCTCGCGGCGCTGATCGCGAGCCGTCGCGCGGCCCGGATGGAGGTCGTGGATGCTCTCGGGCACAGCTAGTTTGCGGCTTTGCGCGGCGCTGCTTCTCCTGTTCGGGTGGCCCGGGATGTCGGGTGGAACGGGAACGACGTCGGAGCCGGACACCCAGGCCCTTCTCCGGCGCGCCGACCGCGCGCGCGGCAACGAGCGCGGCGTGACGTGGAACGTGACGGTCACCTCGCGCGAGCGCGAAAAAGAAGAGACGCTTAAGTTCAACATCAGCAGCCGGGGCTTCGATCTCCTGGCCGTGTACACCGCCCCGCCGCGGCAGCGCAACGCGCGCCTGCTGATGGTCAACCGCAACATGTGGTTTCACCGGCCCGGACTCAGCAAGCCGGTCCCCATCTCCCAGCGGCAGCGGCTGCTCGGCAAGGCCGCCTACGGGGACCTCGCGGCCACAAACTATGCCGAGGAGTACGATGCCACGCTGCTCTTCGAGGAGGCGCTTGACGGGGAGTGGTGCCTGGTCTTCGACCTGAAGGCGAAGACGACCCGGGCCACGTACGACAGGATTCACTACTGGATTGCCCGCGAGTCGGGGCTCGGCCTGCAGTCGCGATTCTTCACTCTTTCAGGCAAGGCGATAAAAGTGGCGCGCATGGAGTATGAGAACCGGATTCTCGACGAAAACGGGCAGACCCAGCCGTTCATTTCGCGGATGACCATTCGCGACGAACTCATGGGGCACAGCGTCACGACCATCGAGTTCGATTCGCCCGGACTGAAGGAGCTGCCGGACAGCGTGTTCGATCTGAACCTCCTGACCCAATGAAGAGGCGCTTCCATGGACTGTTGTTCGTGCCGTCGCTCGCGGGCTTGCTTCTCGTTTCGGGGTGGACGGGGTGGGCCGCGGTTCGCGATGTTCCGCTCCCCGCGTCCGGCGCGTTGAGCACGGACCTGCGCGCGACGGGTTTCGGCCTGTTCAACGAGCCGGCGGTGCCGCGCAGCAGCGCGGTGGACGTCGATCGCTACGAAGGACGCTTCGAGTTGCGCCCGGATTTTCGGATTGAATATCCCGCGCTGCGCCTGACGGCGAAACCGCGACTGGGGTTGGGGTACGTGGAGCGGTACAGCGGGCCGGGGGATATGTATGACACGGAGGCGGAGGGATACCTGAACGAAGCCGTTCTCCGGTTGTCGTTGCGCGACGAGCTGTTCCTTCACGGCGGCCGCGAGAACCTCCAGTGGGGGCCGTCGCAACTCGTGTCGCTTTCGAATCCCTTCAATCCTTCCAACGGGCGCGACGATCCGGCGCGGGAGCTTGCGGGCATGGATTTCGTCCGGGCCGTGTGGGTTCCGAGAACCATGTGGGCGCTGTCGCTGATCGCGAACGTGGGCGAGGGGCGCGCCGAATGGCTCGATCCGCGCGGGCCGTTCGAGCGGATCTACGCCGCGAAATTGGACTACACCGGCATGGGGCACTACGCAAGCCTCGTGGGCTCCATCAGGGAGAAGGACGATGCGGACGCGACCCTCGGCGGCTACGCCGGGATCAACGCGGGCGAGGCCACGCTCCTGTATGTGGAAGGAAACGTGCCGCCCGAGACGGATCGTTTCCAGACCCTGGTCGGCGGCAGCTACACGTTCATCTGGTCGGGGATGCTCTCGCTCGAATACCTGCACAACGGAGGGGGCGCGCGCGACGGCGACCTCCCGCCGCTGCCGGACATGAGCTGCCGGGAATGCAAAGAGCTTCCCGAAATTCCGGAGGTTGGCGCGTTCGCGAGGAAGAACTACCTTTTTCTGCAATACTACGATTCGTATCGCGACCGCACCGATGTGACCGTCCGCCTGACATACGGCCTGGATGACGAATCCGGCCGGCTGACCGGCATCGTCTGGCACGCGCTGAACGATTACCTGAGCGCCTTTGCCGTCGCGCACGTGGAAGAGGGAGGGGAGGGCGCGGAATTCGAGCGCATCCTGCGCGGCTCCATCACGGCCGGGCTGAGCGCGAGCTATTGATGGCGGCCGGTCCCGAAAGATTTGGGACCCACGCATGGCCGAAATCCGCTTGCCCCGCCGGCCCAACTTTGAAACATTCCCTGACTTGCCGGCCGCCCCTCGCGGCCGTGGAGGTGAGTGATGTACGTGAATAGTTCTCGTTGCGGGTTGGAAAAGCGGCGGATGCATGCTGCTTTGATCTTGTTGATGGGGCTGTGCGTGTGCGCCCATGCCGATGAACCCACTTCGGTTGAGGCCCCCGCGCCCGCGGCATCCGCCACGGCGGAGGCATCCGAGAGACCTTCCGCGCGGGAGATTATTCAGCGCGCAGATCGCGCCCGCGGCAGCTTTCGGGACATGACCCGCGAAGTCACGGTTATCACGCAGGAGCACGGACGTGAAGACAAAGTCGTATTCACGCTGAACAGTCGCGGCTTCGATCTCCTGACGATCTTCACGGAACCCCCGTTCCAGCGCGATGCGAGATTGCTGAGCGTGGACGGCAAGATGTGGTTTGCCAAGCCCGGCGTCGGCGCGCCTGTTCCCATCTCGCGCAGGCAAATGATGGGGAAGGCTGCGTATGGCGATCTTGCCTCAACCCGGTATGCGGATGAATATGACGCCACGTTTCTTCCGGACGAGGAAGTGGACGGCGATTCCTGCTATGTCTTTGACTTGAAATCATCCAGCCCGAACACGAGCTATGACCGGATCCGGTACTGGGTGTCAAAGGAGAAGGGTTACGCGGTCAAGTCCCAGTTCTTCACATTTTCCGGGAAACCGATCCGGACGGCGAACATGGAATACGAGTTCGAGCTTCCGGATGGGCAAGGCGGGACGCGGCCGCTGATTTCGCGAATGGTCGTGAAAGACGAGATGATCGGCGCGGGCGCAACCACGATGACCTACGGGCCACCTGTTCAGAACACCCTGTCTGACGAGATGTTCAGTCTGGACGCTTTGCGGGCATTTGCGAAAGCGCATGCGCGAGAGGGCACGCCGGGTTTCCCGGGAATGGGTATGTCGATGATGCCCATGATGCCGAACGCGCCGGAGATGTCGGGGCGCCGCCCCGGACGCATGACGGGCGGGGTTCCTCCGGGCATGCCCCCGCTACCGATGGCGGGAGGCGCAGGCCAGCAGCCACTGCCCTTTGGCGGCGGAATGAACTCCGTAATGAAGCCGCGTCCTCTGGTCTTCCACGAGCCAGCCACGGTTGAGCCCGACAGCGATCAGGCGCCAACGAACAAGCCCCCCGTCGGCGAGTCCGACCCGGGCAGCCTTTGAAGCCGCTTCCTTGGCCGTCCAGAGCTGCAGCAAGGGTGTAGCCAGTCCGGAAATCCGGTGTGGGGCACCCTCGATCAACTTCATCTCGGATTCGACGGCTATCTTCGCCCATCCGAATTCCGGCACTCGCGCGAGGGGTTCAACATCAATGCCGATCGGGGAAAAGGCCGCCGCGGCGGCGGCCATCGAGCCCGAGTGAGCAAGACTCACGTTGAGGTGCGCGGCGCGGGTGGCCGCGGCGGCCGGGATATGAGCAACTGGCGCGCCGTTCTTGTCGCTGGTGATTTCGATTTCAGACAAGTCGAGCTGTTGCGCGGCCTCGCCCTGCTTTCGAAGCAGTTCCATGATCGCGCACTTGCCGGCGATGCGCGCGAGGATCCACAGGAAACGCCGGTCGGGATTCGGCTGTTCGGGCGGGATGGTTTCGCGTTCGCGCGCGGAAAGAAACCGCTCGACCAAATGTGCCGCCGGGACGCGGCGCAAGGCCTCGCCGCCTTCAAACAGGCATGCGGACACTTCGTCCACCTGCCCCGGAAATACCACCGGAACCGGCCACGTGAGCGAGCCCGGAGTATTCGGAAAGCTTTGTTCGGTCCGGTTCATCCGACTGCTTCTTGCCGCGGCGGTCCGTGACGGTCCGAGACGACATGCCGGATCATCTCCCGGATTTCCGCCACGCGAATGCTGCCGGTGGCCAGGACGGCGGCCGCATAGACCGCGCTCCAGAGCAGCGCGCCCGGAAGCGCGCGCAGCAGCTCCGGACGCAGAGCGCGAGCCGCCAGGGCCGCGAGAAGGAGCAGCAGGGGGAAGAGAAGCCTCCGCCCGTCGGTGAACCGCCAGGTGTCGGCCCGGCGATGAAGCGCGTACCCGCTCGCGGCGAACAGGATCGCGGCGACCAGCATCGCGGCCGCCGGCTCGACGATGCGGGACGCCAGTGCCGCCGCAAAGGAGGCGTACAGCACCAGCACGGACCATGTGAACTGGATCGGACGGTTCACGACGAGCGCGAACTGGTTGAACTGGGAACCCATCCACATGGCCCCTGCGGCGAGAAGGCACACGGTAATGACGGGCGTCGCGCCCGCGTATTCCGCGCCCCAGACCCATTGCACGGCATCCGGGCCCACCCACACGAACAGACCGGCCGCCGCCAACAGCACGGCGGCGCCCCATCGGCAGATCATGCCCTGCCACATCCGCGCCTTGCCGAGGCCGGCCTGGGCCAGCGCGACGGTCAGGGATGGGAACAGGGCGCCCGACAGGGCCATGAGCGATCTGAGCAAGGCGTCGTTAAGCCGAAGCCCCAGCCCGACGAACGCGATATCGCGCGCAGGAAAGCCCGCAAGCCCCATAACCACCGGTATGGCCTGCGAGAACATGGAGAACACCGTGGCGGTTACGGCGACCCACGCGATGAAAGAGAGCACGCGCTTCCAGAGTTCCGCGGCCGGCCAGCCGGGCGACCAGGTCCAGTGATTGCGGGACAGAACAAACGAAATAAGAAGGAACAACAGGTCCCCGCCCGCGACCGCGAAAGGCACTGCGACAAACCCCGCATGGAGATACCCCAGCAAGGCGGCGAGCGGCACCACGAAGGCCTCGAACACGCGCACCAGCGCGAGCTTGTCCCGGCGCCGCTCGGCGTACGGAAGCAGCAGCAGCGTGACCCCGAGGTTCATGAACACGATGCTGAACGACGCGCAGAGGCCTGCCATCGAATCAAACGGCACCGGGCGCTGCGAGCGCAGGATCAGGTATCCCGCCGGCGCCAGGATCGCCGCGGCGCCCAGCCGGAGAAGCGCCACCGCCTTGAAGACATGACCCGCCGACGCGTTGTCGCCTTTTGCCCGGTACTCGACATAGAGCTTGGCCATCGTTTGAACGGCGCCGAGGCTTCCGATCGCGCCCATCATGATGATCACACTGCGGTAAAGAATCCACCGCCCGAAATCGTTCGACCCGAAGACCCGCGGGGTGACGAGCATCAAGCCTGCTGCGACGGCGAAGCTGATCGCGTGGGACAAGGTCATCCACGCGATCCCGGTCGCGGCAAGACGGGCTTCTTTCTGCAGGGTGTTCATCGGACACAAGGCGCCGGCGTTCTTTGCAGCAAGCGCGTCATCCACTCACGATACGGGCTCATGCGCGCTTCGAGCGCGGACCAATTACTCCGAAGGGCGGATCGAACTTCTTCGCGCCGGGCGTAAAGCTGCGCCAGGCGGTCGTGGAAGAGCGGCTCGCCGTCCGCGGCGGCAAGCCTTGCGACGGGAAGCGACCAATGCGCCATCCCAAGTTCGGCAAACAGATCCTGGGTCTTGTCGGCGTAGGCCAGTCCCAGCGTGGGAACGCCCATGCCCATCGCCATGATGGTGCTGTGCATCGGCACTCCCACAAACAGATCGCAGAGGCCTTCCAGCGTTTTGACCATCCGGCTGGTGCATCGAAGGCCGAGGACGTGAGACGGCGCCGTGAGGCGGGCCGACACGTCGCGGGCATGCTTTGCATCGTCCTGCCAGGCGGATTGATAAAGAGGAAAGAAGAGCACGCGAACCTTCTTCCCTTCCGCAAAACGGTTGATCGCCGACGCGAGGCGCTCTTTGAACAACTCGAAGTCCGGCCCCTCCGGACTGCGCCCGGCCGTCCACGCGCTGGGTAGGATTCCGCGGCGGCCGGGGAAAAAGCGGCGGCCGGCCACGCCGATCAGGATCTCGCCCGGTACCGGCTCAACGCGTTCCGTGCCGGCCAGGTACGCGCGGGCCGCGGCCTCGGATTCCGGACGCAGTGCGATGGCGGGATCGGGCGCCACGGCGACGGGAACGCGGTTGCGGGTCAGTTCGGCGGCCCACTGCGCGGAGCGCGCGTCCCGCACGATGCAGACGTTCAAAGCCCGCAGGGCTCGCGCGGCGAAAAACCGTCCGGTCGCGGTTTGAAGCGGACCGATGCCGATTCCGTAGCCTATCAGAGGCCGCCTGCCGAGCACTCGAATGCCGCGAAGCACGACCGCCCAGTGCATGTTCTTCACCTGGCTGGAATCGTCCTGCAACAACTGGCCGCCTCCGAACAGGACCGCGTCCAGGGAGCGCAGAAACGCCGGCATGCCGAGCAGGGCCGGCGCGGAAGAGGCGACCACGCGGACGCCGAACTCGTCGCGATCCCGCTCCGGTTCGCGTGAAACGACGCACACGTCTGCGTCGGGCGCGAGACCCCGGATGTGGTCCAGCATGACGGCGCGGATCGCGCGATCGCCCAGGTTCCCGGCGAGGTCGCCGCCGAGAATAAGAATACGAGGCTGTCCCGGATTGCTCATGAGGATTTCCGCGCCGTTTGACGCGCAAGACTGATGAAAGGAGTGAACTTGGAGCCCGGCAATTGGTCTATATGTGTAACATGAGAGACCGTGGCCTCAATTCCGCGCCCGAATCGTCCCCGGAAATGTTCCAGGATAACCGTATCACTGTCCGGGGCGTAATCCGGACCCGGCACGATCCGGTACTCGAAACGGCGCTCCGATTGCTGCACCACCTGGAAGTGACGAACACCCGGCACGCCCACAAAGACGGAAACAAGATTGCTTGCGCTGACCCATCCGCCATCCGGCAGTTTGAACAACTCGTGCTCGCGTCCGTGCAGCGCGGCCAGGCGGGGTCCGGCATTGCCGCAAGGGCACGGGGTCGTGGCCCATTCCGCGAGATCGCCGAGGACGTATCGGATCAGCGGAACGGTTTTCCGCCACAGCACAGTGCAGACCACGTGGCCGCGTGGCGCGGGCAGGCCCTGATCGTCCACGAGCTCCACGATGACCAGTCCGCGGTTGATATGGAATCCGTCGTGCGCCCGGCATTCCCAGGCGACCGGGCCGGTTTCGACCGCGCCGTAGAGATCGAAAATCTCGCCCTGCAGGCGGTCGGAAATCTGCGCGCGCAATCCGGGCCACAGCATGTCCGACGTGCTGAAGATCAGCGGCACGCGAAGTTTCTTCCCGCAGCGCTCGAGTTCCCGGGCGATCTCGCCGAGGATGGATGCGTGACCGAACACGGCCTGCGGGGCGATCTTCTCGAGA
Source organism: Verrucomicrobiota bacterium (assembly GCA_022704185.1). Taxonomy (GTDB): domain Bacteria; phylum Verrucomicrobiota; class Kiritimatiellia; order CAIQIC01; family JAGNIJ01; genus JAKJGV01. Next base: position 1,160 of record JAKJGV010000015.1, on the reverse strand, counting down.
TAGTCCGCCTTGGCAGCGGGCGGTTCCATGGTGGAAAAATATTCGCGTCGGAACAGTCCCAGCTTGGACAACAAGGAGTGCTTCGGAAACGCGGCGGAGGGGATGATGAACTTCACCTGGCGATGATGGATCCTCAACCCGGCCTGCATGTACACGCGCTGCCATGCGTACAGATCGAACGTCTTCTCCTCCGGGGAAACGGGAAGTTCGAGCGGCGTCCCGGATGTCCCGGTAGTGCGGCGAACCCGCAACCGGCCGGGGGAGGCGTCCGGCCTCGGAAAGCGGGACATCTGCGCCGCGAGCGTGGCTTTGTTCAGCAGCGGAAGCCGCGCGAGGTCGGCGGGTTCGCGGATGGATTGCCAGTCAATCCCCCGCTCGTCGAAAAGCTCCCGGTAATAGGGGCTGTGACGATAGGCATGGGCGATGAGTTCGCGCAACAGCCGGGACGTCGTTGCGTCCGGCTTCTCCGCGCCGGCCTTCGAAGGGATGCCCGCGGTAATCCAGCAGGAAAAAGGAATGCAACAGGAACTCATTTCAATGCGGCATTGGAGTAAAAACGGTGCCGGGCTGCAAGCCAAAGGTTCCCGTCCGGCGCGGCATTTGACTTTTCCGGTCCTTTTGCCTAGGTTCGATATCGTGAGTCTCAAAAGAACATTCGCTTTCCTGTGCGTCCTTTTTGCGCTGGGGGTCTGCAAGGTCCATGCGCTTGTGGACGGTGGTTCCGAAGCGCTGTCCCGGTGGCGGCTTTCGGCCATCGTGGAGGACGGAGAGGACCTGTATGCCGGATTGGTGGACAAGGAAACCGGGCGCGATTTCCTTCTTCGACCCGGGCAGACCACGCCGGACGGCGCGGAGTTCGTGACGGCCTATGTGTATTCCGAGCGGGCCGTTTTCCGCAAAGGCGGACAGTGGTACGAGCTGGAGCTATCGGGTGGCGCATTTGCCGTCCCGCCGGTTACTGAGTGGCAGCTTCGCGAGACGCTCCCCGAAGTGGTCACGCGGGATGCGGCGCCCCTCCTGTCGTCAACCACTCCGGACGAGGAGCGAATCGTTTTCATTATCGAAGCGCCCGTCCCGCCCGAGCGGGTATTCTACGAGGGCGAGACCTACCTGAAAGTGGGCGAGGAAGTGGTGCGCGAGGGGCCGGCCATGGCGGTGGC
>JAKJGV010000159.1:3114-3385 GCA_022704185.1 Verrucomicrobiota bacterium | reverse complement strand
TCTCCACCAGCGTCAGCCGGTCGGGATGCGCGGCTTTGAGCGCCTCCAGCTCGGCGATGCCCTCCTTCGTCCTCAGCCATGTGCCGATCATCGCGTGCCCGTGCGCGAGGCCGAGCTTGACAAGCTCATATCCAAGCCCGCGATTGGCCCCGGTTATCAGTATAATCATGTGCGTTGCTCCTTTGTCGTATGCTGTCGGGCCCGGATTCGGCCCACGGATCTCCCCGGCGCATAGTGTAACATCGAAGAAAACGCATGTCAATTGTCTCTT
>JAKJGV010000159.1:0-3038 GCA_022704185.1 Verrucomicrobiota bacterium | reverse complement strand
AAAGGGACGATCATCCATGAAATACGCGGCAATTGTGGGCGCGGGCGGAGGGCTCGGATCGGAGCTGTCGAAGCTGTATCTGGAGAGCGGCTGGTTCGTATTCGGCTTCGACCTCGCCGCGAGCGCGCGCGTTTCCGAGCTGTCGGAGGCGCACCCCGGCCGCTTCCAATTCGACTGCCTCGACATCACCTCGGACGCGATGGTCGGGGAGGCCGCAAGACAGGTCGCCGCGCGGACGGACCGGCTCGACCTGCTCGTCAACGCCGCCGGCATACTGACCAGGAACGGGGAAAAGCACCTCGAGGACTTCGACATCTCCCAGTCCCTCGCCGTGTTCGACATCAACGCGCTGGGCCCGCTGCGCGTGACGAAGGCCATGCTGCCGCTTCTGAAGGCCGGGGACGACCGCGTGCTCGTCAACATCTCCTCCGAGGCCGGAAGCATGCAGACGAACAACAACTATATCCGCCGCTACGACTACTGCATGTCCAAGGCGGCGGTCAACATGCAGAGCGTGATCCTGCAGCGTTATCTGAAGCCGGACGGCATCAAGGTGCTGGCCGTGCATCCGGGCTGGATGCAGACGGAGATGGGCGGCGCGCGCGCCCCTGTGCACCCGCGCGACTCGGCGCGGGGAATCGCGGAATTGGCCGCGCGGTATGCGCACAACCTCGACTCCCCGATCTTCTTCGACTACAACGGAACTCCGCGGCCGTGGTGATCTTGGGCAGGCAATGGGGGCTTCCCCGCGAAACGCGGCGGAGCCGGAGACGGCTGACAGGGCCGGGGGGCGGCGGAAAGGGCTAGGGGCGCCTGACAGAACCGGGGTGGCTGACCGGGGCGCTCCTTGATGCACAACGGGGCCTTCCTCGCGAGGAAGGCCCCGTTTTTTTGCATCCTTAATCCGGTTTATGAAATCCCGGGCGTCCCTTCCCTTGCAAGCATCTCGTCGAGCGAGCGTTCGGTGTCCAAAAGAAACCGCTTCCATTCGGTGGGATCGACAAACGGGTTCGCAGCCGGGTTCCGCTTCAGCAGCGCCGCCTTTTCCAGCGTCCCGTTGTGGCCGACGTGGTTTCCGACCACCACGTCCACATGGCGGTCGCGCACGCGGCGCAGGCCCGCGCGGAACTCGTCTCGGATCGAGAGCGGCATACCGTGGCTGCGCAGCCAGTCCGCCGCCAGCGTGTTTTGGCCGGTGCCTCCGTGCATGGCCGCCGTGAGCGGCCGGTCCGCGCCCTCGATATTCCAGAACATCGTCAGCGTCCCCAGCGAGTGCCCCGGCGTGAGCAGGCACTCCATGTTCGTGTTGCCAAAATGCAGCACGTCGCCGTCGTCGATCAGCACGTCCGGCTCGAACGCCTCGTAGAACTGCGCGCCCAGCTCGCGCGCCCACGTCAGGTCCTGCTCTCCGCTGGCCAGCGGTGCGTCCGGCCTGCCGATGTAGGTGCGGGCGCCGGTGAGCTCCGCGATCGCGCGCGTGCCGCCGAGGTGGTCGTAGTGGCCGTGTGAATGAACGATCCAGCGGATGTCCGAGGGGTCGAAGCCCAGCCTGCGAATGCCCTCCAGTATCAGGTAGACCGATTGCGGAAGCCCCGTGTCGAGCAGCAGCAGCCCGCCCCCCGTGTCGATGAGATGCGAGGACGCGGGGACGGTCCCCACAAAATACAGGTTGCCGATCATGCGAAACGGCTCGACATGGCCCTTCCACGGATGGCGCATCCCCATATCCTCGAGTATTTCCAAACCCATTTCCATGCTCCTCTCCAAGGAACCAGCCGCACCCGGCGAACCGGTTTCCGAAACGTTCGTGATTTCGGCGAGCGCATCGATGATCAGGTGGATGCGCTTGAACGCCACGAGGTAGGAGCAGCTCACGATGCTGAGCTCCTCGGACGGTTTTCCGGCGACCGGCCGCCATCGAGCGAGCCGAGAAGCCGCAGCAGGAACCGCTCCGGGTCGGGCTTGACGCGAAACCGCTTCAGGAAGTACTCCATGCCCTCGTTCGCCACGAACAGTCTCCGGTCGGCGCGCTTGGCGATCGCCTTCTTGAGCGGATGATATTTGGGGGAATACTGCGACTCCAAGAAGTCATATCGGTGCAGACGCGTCACGAGCTTCGCGCCGCGCCTGCGCTTGAGGAGCGCGCACGCGTAGGCCGGGCAGTTTCCCCAGAACGGGTAGAGGATGAGCGGGCTGCGGTCCTCGGGCAGAAGCGGTTCAAGCGCCTCGGGGAGCGCGGTGGCCCGCGCCAGAAACACCGCGCACTGGCGCGCGTGGTCGACGGAAAAGTACCCGCGGCGAACGAGCGCGACGAGCTCGGCGTAGAAATCGAACCGAAAGAAGGATCGGATCACCAGTCTTCTCGAAATTTCCGAGCGGACGTGAAAGACCTCCACTCAGTCCGGCGCCTTCCGCCCATCGCCGACCGGCTCCTTCAGGCAGACGAGTGTCACGCGGAATTTTCCGCGCATCGCGCGCAGCTCCGGCAGCACAAAAGGTCCGTCTCCTATGGTGGCGGGGTACGTGTCTGTGATCATCACGAGGTGTTCATAAATCCGTCTCCAAAACGTAATTCATGCGCCCGCGAGCGAGACGGCCCTGTCGAAGTATACCACAGTTCGTTGATCTTGGGAAGGCTTCCGGATCAATCGCGCGGACCGGGCCGAGCACGGCCGCTTTCTCGAGAGCGCCTCCTTGCCCCACAGAGCGGGTTCCCTCGATCGGCCGGTCGTCGAATAGGGAAAATTGCTTCGAAATGGCTGCGCGGTTTGGCATCGACGCCATCCACCCCGGACTGGATATCGAAAGTGTGTGCCTGACGCACGACGCGGATATCCCTCGGTCCGCAAACAACTGCTGCAGTGCATCCTTTCGGCCGCTTTGCCGGTTTTTGTCTTGCTGAAAAGGCAAAGCGCATTTGCAGACTCTGCCCCGGAACGCGCCCGCATCCCGTCACTTCCGATGCGCCGCCGGCCGGTTGCGGCGCTCTTCACGAATGCTCCCCGCCCCGCCGGCTGCTCAATCCTCCCCCCTTTGCA
>JAKJGV010000158.1 GCA_022704185.1 Verrucomicrobiota bacterium | reverse complement strand
GGGCGCGTGCCGATCCTGCAGAGCTTTTTCAAGACCGGGCCGGGCGAGTATGCGGAGGGCGACGTGTTTCTCGGCGTCACCGTGCCGCGGATACGCAAGCTGGTCCGCCGCTTTGAGGACATGCCCCTGCCCGCGGTGAAGCGCCTGCTCCGATCCCGAATCCACGAGGAGCGGCTCCTCGCGCTGCTCATCATGGTCCGGCAATATCAACGCGGCGACGAAAACCTCCGCGCGCGGGTGTTCAACCTCTACCTGGACAACCTCAAGTGGATCAACAACTGGGACCTGGTGGACGTCACGGCGGAGCACGTGATCGGCACGCACCTGGCGAACCGCGACCCGGACTCTGGCACCGCCGCGTCGCGATCCTGGCGACCTTCCATTTCATCCGTCGCGGCGATTTTGCCGACACGTTGCGGCTGGCCGCGCGCCTGCTGGATGATGAACGCGACCTGATTCACAAGGCCGTCGGCTGGATGCTGCGGGAGGTCGGAAACCGCGACCGGGCGGCCGAGGAAGCGTTTCTCCGAAAGCACCTGAAACGCATGCCGCGCACGATGCTGCGCTACGCCATCGAGAAGTTTCCCGAGCGCCAACGGCAGGCGTACCTGCGGCGTTAGTCTTCGGATGCCGCCTGCTGGCGCGCGAGGAATTCCTTGCGCTCCCGGACAACTTCCTTCAGCAAGTCCATAGCCTCGCCCGCGGCCATATCGAACGGATCGAAGGATTCCGCGCCCCGGATGCGCTTGAGAATCTTGCGGTCGATTTCGTCCTCGCGGACATAGGCCATGGACCAGTCGCCGAACGCGCGCGTCTGGATGTCGGCGTAATCCAGCAGCGTGACGTCGAGGTGCCGATCGTCCCGCGCAATCGTGCGGTAGAGCTGGTTGACCGCGGCCGCGGGGCCTTCGAGGCACTGGAGGAAGCCCCGCGCGGAGTAGCACAAGGCGCCGGTTACCCCGTTCTTCCTGTTGTTCCTGCGCGACACTTCGAGGATTTTTCCGAGTTCGTCCGGCCCGCATCCCTTGGCCAGGTGACTCACGTAAAGCAACCGCACAAGACTCATGGCCGTCCCTCCTTTTCAGCGCAAACGCATCATCTCCCGCAGCAAATCCGCGCGTTGCTGGATCTGTTTCCGCGACAGGGTCGCCAGCCGGTCGAGGCTGAAGTCCTCCACGCCGAAGGACGCGACCACACTGCCATACAGCATCGCGCGCCGGATGGCGTGCTCCGTGATCCGCCCGCTGGCGCTCAACGCGCCGATGAACCCGCCCGCGAAGCTGTCCCCCGCCCCGGTCGGATCCTTGACATCCTCCAGCGGAAACGCGGGCATCAGGAACATGCCCGCATGCGAAAACAGGATGCTGCCGTGTTCGCCCTTCTTGATAATCACGTAGCGAGGCCCCATCTCCAGGAGCACGCGCGACGCCTTGACCAGGCTCGACTTCCCGGTCAGGTGGCGCGCCTCCGACTCGTTCAGCGTCAACAGATCCACGCGCCCGATCACCTTCAGCAGGTCGTCGCGCGCCGTGTTGATCCACAGGTCCATCGTATCTGCCATCACGAACCGGGGCTTCTTCGCCTGCGACAGCACATGAAGCTGGAGTGAGGGCGAGATATTCGCCAGGAAAATGAACTCCGCGTCCAGATAGGACGGCGGCAGCACCGGCATGAAGGACGCGAAGACATTCAGCTCCGTGCAGATCGTGCGCCGGTTGTCCATGTTCTTCTCATAGACCCCCGTCCACCGAAACGTCTCGCCTTCCATCGTCTGCAGCCCCTCGAGGTCGAGGCCGAACTTCTTGTACAGCGCCCGGTAATCCGCCGGAAAATCGCTGCCCACCACGCCCACCATCCCGACCTTCGCGAAGAAGGAAGCGGCCGCGCAGGCGAAGCTGGCCGAACCGCCGAGGATGCTCTCGCGCTTCTCCCAGGGCGTTTTGATGGTGTCTATGCCAATGGATCCAACGACCACAACATCAGCGGGTTTCTTTTTGCTCATAACTGAAACGGCGGCGCAGGCGCCGCAGCGGGGTTCAACTCAACAGCTCTTCGATTCTCTCGCACAAGGCATGGATGATCAACTGGTGCCCTTCCTGGATGCGCGGCGTGCTCGATGTGCATGCGACGCAAAGGAGATCGTTCACCGCGGCCGCGAGCTTTCCGCCCGAGCCCCCGGTCAACCCCGCCGTGTAGATATTCATATGACGGGCGGCTTCCACCGCGCGCAGAACGTTGTCTGCATTTCCGCTGGTGGATATTGCCAGCAGGACATCGCCGCTGAGCCCCAGCGCGCGGACCTGCTTCTCGAACACCTGCTCGAAGCCGTAATCGTTGCCTATCGAAGTCAGGATCGAGGTGTCGGTGCTCAGCGCCACCGCCGCGTAAGGCTTGCGCTCTCGCAGGAACCGGTTGACCAGTTCCGCGGCCATGTGCTGGGCATCGGCGGCGCTCCCGCCGTTCCCGCAGATCATGAGCTTGTTCCCATCGCGCAGGCGCCCGGCGATTTCCTCCGCCAGCGCATCCACGCGCGGGCGCAGAAGTCCGAACACCTCGTCTGCGACAGCCAGGTAATCGGCCGCTATGGAATCCCAATTCATGGACGTATCGAAGCTTCCCACTCGACGGCCTCATCCGGGGCTTGCGACCGCGTCTTCTCGGGCGGGGTCGCGACGATCTCGCGGATATTCACCTTTACCGCCTTTACCTCCATCAACCCGAGCTCTCCCTGTATGCTTTCCTTCACCCGGTTCTGCAGGAGGCGGCAGAGTTCCGGGATCTGCGCGCCGGACCGCACTTTCACGTCCAGCTCCACTTGCAGCGAATCCGACGTTCCGCAGACCTTTGGACGCAGATCGAGCACGGCCGCGAACTCCGAAATCAGCCTCGCCAACGATTCCTGCAGCGCGCGGACGCTGATGCTGACGGAGCCGCCCTCGTTCTGGAACGTGATGACCGACTCGTCCTTCCTCTTCCGCACACCGGTGAGCATGAAAAGCGCGATCAGCAGCACGACCGCCCCGGCCCCGTAGATGACGTCCAGCCGCCGCGAACGCATGAGGTCCAGCAAGAGGTTCCAGTGCTCCGTGGAAAACGCGGATGTCGCAAGGAACATCGCCACGGCGAGCAACAGCACGAACAGCACGGCGCCGATCAGAAAATGGATGAAAGCCCTCATATCGCTTCTCCCTCCTGTGCCTTGTCCTTCTTGTCGCCAGGGAAACGCAGGCCCTGCACAACGACGTTGACGTGACGCACCTGCTTGCCCGTCATCTGTTCCACGGCCTGGCGCACTTCGTTCTGAATCTGCCACGCCACGTGCGGAATACGAACACCGAAATCGAGCACCACGTGCAGCTCCAGCACCACAGCGTTGTCGAGCAGCTCGACGTGGATACCCC
>JAKJGV010000157.1:330-3487 GCA_022704185.1 Verrucomicrobiota bacterium | reverse complement strand
TCCGTCGCCCTCTCGGTCATGCTCCCCCACTCCGCCGCTGTATCCGGCATTCCGGCCGCTTGGCTCCCGAAAACCGCCTAAGCGGGATGCGGCACGGGCGTCTCGGGACCCGGCTGCAGGCCTCCGCTGTCCGGCTCCTCTTCGTCGCGCGGCTGCTCCGCCACGACGGCGCGGGAAGGACGGGGCCCCGCCGGCGGCTCGCGGTCTTTCCGGGGCAACAGGTCCTGTCCGCCGTGTTTCCGGATGATCTTATCCAGTTCGTCGCCTTCCAGCGTTTCGCGCTCGACAAGCGCCTCGGAAATGGCCAGCAGGATATCCTTGTGCTTCGTCATGAGGTCCCGGGCTTCCGAGTAGGCTTCGTCCAGGATCGCGTGGATGGCCTTATCGACCGCCGACGCGGTTTCCTCGCTGAAATCGCGTTCGCGCACCAGGTCGCGCCCGAGAAAGACCTCCGAATTGGATCCGAACGAGATGGGCCCGAGCTCGCTCATGCCCCACTGGCACACCATGGCGTGGGCCAGTTCCGTGGCGCGTTTGAGATCGTTCGACACGCCGCTGGTGAGCTCATCCAGCGCGACTTCTTCCGCCGCGCGCCCGCCCATCATGTAGCGAATCTGCGCCAGGCAATACGACTTCGACAGCGAATGCCGATCCTCTTCGGGCAGCATGCTGGTCACGCCCAGGGCCTGGCCGCGCGGAATGATCGTCACCTTGTGAATGGGATCGCCGTGCGGGATAAGGCGTCCCACGAGGGCGTGGCCCGCTTCGTGGACCGCCGTGCACCATTTCTCCTTCGAACTAATGACCAGGCTCCGGCGTTCCGGACCCATCAGCACGCGGTCTTTGGCGTCTTCAAAATCGGTGACCTGCACCCTGTCGTGGTCGCGGCGCGCCGCAAGCAGGGCCGCTTCATTGACGAGGTTCGCCAGGTCGGCCCCCGAAAACCCCGGGGTCCCGCGCGCAAACGTGCGGATATCGACTTCCTCATCCAGCGGCACGTTGTTGTTGCGCAGGTGAATGCGCAGAATGGCTTCCCGCCCCGTGATGTCGGGATTGCTCACCACTACCTGCCGGTCGAACCGGCCGGGCCGCAACAGGGCGCGATCCAGGACGTCGGGCCGGTTTGTTGCGGCCATCAGGATGACGCCTTCGCTGGTGTTGAACCCGTCCATCTCGACCAGCAACTGGTTCAACGTCTGCTCGCGTTCATCGTGGCCGCCGCCCAGCCCCGCGCCGCGCTGGCGCCCGACCGCGTCGATCTCGTCGATAAAGATGATGCACGGCGCGTGCTTCTGCCCCTGCTGGAACAGGTCGCGGACGCGGCTCGCGCCTACGCCCACGAACATCTCGACGAAATCCGAGCCGCTGATACTGAAAAACGGCACATGGGCCTCACCGGCCACGGCGCGCGCCAGCAGGGTCTTGCCCGCTCCGGGGGGGCCCACGAGCAGCACGCCTTTGGGGATCCGGCCGCCAAGGCGCGAAAACTTCTTGGGATCCTTCAGGAACGCGATGATCTCCTGAAGCTCCTCCTTCGCCTCATCCACCCCGGCCACGTCGTCAAAGGTCACCACCTTGTCGCTGTGGTTCATGAGACGCGCCCGGCTCTTGCCGAACGACAGCGCTTTGTTGCTGCCGCCCTGCATCTGGCGAAACATGAAAAACCAGAACAAGCCCACAATCAGGATGAACGGGACCACGTTGACCAGCATCCCCAGCCAGAGGTTGTTGTCCCGCTCCATCAGGGGGACAATCCCCTGCTCGGTCAGCTTCGCATCCCACTCGGCCAGAAAATCCTTCCATTGAAACACGATGGTATCGGAATTCTTGTAGGCTTGCTTGAGCTTTGCCCGGACTTCATACAGGCTGTCGCCGAGGTCTTTCACCACCACGGCCTCGACGTTGCTCTTTTCAATCTGCTCGACGAAATCGAGACGCCCCAGCTTTTCGCCGGGCTTCTGGGTCTTCGAGAGCTGAGTCAAGGCAAGCACCACAATAATGATCAGCACGATCCATAGCGAGGCCTGCTTGAGAAAACCATTCATAACTGACTGCACATCCTTATGTTACACTTGACGCGCACCGCAACCCGCACTCGCACAACCTAATCATAACACACGATCACACCGCGTACAATCCCGCACGGTGCAAGGTCTTTCGGGAGGCCACGTTGCAGAATTTGACGGGGACTCACTCCCACATAAGATAACGCCCGGGCGCGGGATTTATTCACGGCCGCGCCGGGTCATCTTGCCGCCCGCTCCGGGTTTGCGTAAGATGGTCGCGATAACCAAGGAGGACATGATGGGTACCGCCAAGTCTGTCCGAGTCGCCGTAATCATGGCCGGAGGAAGCGGCGAGCGGTTCTGGCCGTTGTCCCGGAGACTGCGGCCGAAACAACTGCTCTGTCTGACCTCGCCCACTCAGCCCCTTCTCGCGGAAGCCGTTTCGCGCATCGCGCCCGTGGTCGCACCGGAGGATGTCTACGTGGTGACGGGGCGCCATCTGGTGGAGCCGATCCGCAACGCCGACACGGGCGTGCCGCGGGAAAACGTCATCGCGGAACCGTGCAAACGCAATACCTCCGGCGCGCTGGCCTACGCGGCCGCCTGCATGCTGTCGCGTTACAACAAGGCCCCCGAGAATATCACCATGGCCATCACCACGGCGGACCACGACATCGGGCATCCGAAACGCTTCCAGGAAACCGTCGCGGCCGCCCTGGACGTCGTGGAACGGGAAGGCGTCCTGGCAACGCTCGGCGTAGTGCCGACCCGGCCCGAGACGGGCTACGGCTATATTCAGATCGCGCCCGGAGCCGCGCCATTGACGGCAGGGGAAATCGCCATCTATCCGGTGAGCGCCTTCCACGAAAAACCCAACCGCGAGGTCGCGGAAGACTTTGTCGCCTCGGGCCGCTACTTCTGGAACAGCGGCATGTTCTGCTGGCGCATCTCGGATTTTCTCGATGAGCTGGACCGGGTCCGTCCGGCGCTGTCGGACGCGGTTCGCCGCATGACCGAGGCGATGAACGCCGGCGACGATCTCGGCGTCCACCAGATCTTCGAGGAGCTGGAAGACATTTCGATCGATTACGCGCTCATGGAGCACGCGCGGCGGGTCGTGATGGCGCGTGCCGATTTTCCGTGGGACGACA
>JAKJGV010000157.1:0-292 GCA_022704185.1 Verrucomicrobiota bacterium | reverse complement strand
GATTGCGAAGATTGTATCGTCTACAACGAGCCGGGCGGCGAAACGGTGGCGGTGGGCGTCATCGGCTGCACGGACATGATCGTGGTGGTCACGTCCGACGGCGTGCTGGTCGCGCCCAAGGACCGGGCGCAGGATGTCCGCCGGATCGTGGCCGAACTGAAGGCACGCGGGACCGGCCAGATCTAGACCGGGCAGGACGGCGGAACCAGAGCCAAGAGGGGGCCATGCAGGCAGAAACAAGTCGGCCGACCGTGTCCGTGGTCTGCCCGGTGTTTAATGAGCGAGAGAACCT
>JAKJGV010000156.1 GCA_022704185.1 Verrucomicrobiota bacterium | reverse complement strand
CGGCATGGGAATCCGTCCCGCCTCGACATGACACTGACCGCCGATGAAACGCACGGCTGCCTCGCGGTCGAGGATGACGGAAAAGGCTTCGACGCACAGGCCCTCCAGGGACACGGCATGGGCCTGCAGATCATGCGGCACCGGGCCACGATGATCGGGGGCACGCTGGAAATCGGCAACAGGCCGGGCCGGGGGACCAGGATCGCCTGCCGCTTCGAACTTCAGATCCCGGCGTGACGGCTTCTCATCCGCCCGAGTTTTTGTTATTCATCAGTCATGCAAAAACCGCCCAGCACGGAAACCGCACCCCGGAGCCGCATCCTGGTCGTGGACGACCACGCCGTCGTGCGGCACGGTATCGCCGCGCTTCTCGCCGGCGAACGGGACCTGGTCATCTGCGGGGAAGCCGGCACTTTCGAGGAGGCGGAATCCGCCCTTGCGGAGCTGAATCCGGACGTCATCCTGCTCGATATCACGCTCAAGGACCGGAACGGGCTCGATCTGATCAAGATCGCCCGGCAGCACGATCCGGACATCCGGGTCCTCGTGCTCTCGATGCACGACGAATCCACGTATGCCGAGCGCGCGCTGCGTGCGGGAGCCCAGGGATACGTCATGAAGGAACACGCGGACGACGTAATCGTGGACGCGCTGCGTACCGTCCTTCGCGGCGAAATCTTCGTCAGCCCGGAGGTCGCTTCCCGCATGCTGCGCCAGTACGCGGAACACCCGCAGGGCGAGAAGGCCGAGTTCGGGATCGAGGCGTTGACGGACCGCGAACGCGAAGTGTTCGCGATGATTGGAGAGGGCCTTTCGACGCGGAAGATCGCCGAGAAGCTCGGGCTGAGCGACCGCACGGTGGAGGTCCACCGCATGCATATCAAGCGCAAGCTCCAGTGCGAGGACGCCGCGCAGGTTTTCAGGGAAGCCGTTCGCTATGTAGAACAGGGCGGACAGTAAAATGAAACCAGCGCTTCTCATCTTCGCCTCTTATCTCGTCGGCTCGATTCCGTTCGCGCTGTTGTTGTCCCGGATCAGGGGTGTGGACATCCGCAAGGTCGGCAGCGGCAATGTCGGCGCGACCAACGTGTTTCGCATGGTCAGCAAGCCGCTGGGCATTGCCACGTTCCTCTGCGACGCGCTGAAGGGGTTCGTGCCCGCGTTCGTTTTCCCAATGTTCGGAAACGGCGGGTCCGGAACCTTCCAAGGTTCGGAACTGGGCGTGTGGTGCGGCGCGCTGGCGATCGTCGGGCACAACTGGCCGGTCTTCCTGAAGTTCAAGGGCGGCAAAGGCATCGCGACCAGCGCGGGCGTGTTGCTTGGCATCGCGCCTGCGGCCGTGGGAATCGGCCTGCTGGGATGGATCTTGTTGTTTGTGACCTCCCGGTACGTGTCCATCGCCTCGGTCGGCGCGGCGGTGATCGTCCCCGCGGCGGGCTGGTTCCTCTATGTGCGAGAAGGCCTGTTCAAGCCTTCCGTACTGACGTTGCTGGGCATCATGGCGGTGTGGCGCCACCGCTCGAACATCCGGCGGCTGATGGAGGGGACCGAGCATCGGTTCCAATTCGGCAGGAAGACCGCCGGAAAGCAGGAATCGACATGAGTCGGGTTCTCGTCATCGGAGACGGCGGCTGGGGCACAGCGCTCGGGCTGGTGCTCCAGCGCAACGGCCACAAGGTTCGCGTATGGGGCGCCTTCCCGGAATACATCGAGAAGATCCGCTCGCTCCGCATGAATCCGAAGTTTCTGCCCGGCATCCCGCTCCCCCCGGACATCCTGTGGACATCGGACCGGGGCGAAGCCGCCGACGGCGCGGAGGCCGCCGTGCTGGCCGTCCCCTCGAAGTACTTCCGGGACGTGCTGCTCTCGTTCCGCGCGGAACTCCGGGCATGCCCCCTGCTCGTGAGTGTGACCAAGGGACTCGACCGCCAGAGCGGCCAGTGCATGACGCAACTGGCCGAGAGTGTGCTGGATGCCGGCCCGGTCGCCGCACTGTCCGGTCCGAGCATCGCGCCGGAAGTGGCGCGCAGGATCCCGACGGCCGTGGTGGCCGCGTGTCGCGACGCGGAAAAAGCCGCCGCCACGCAGGCGTTGTTCTCGAATGCGGCGTTTCGTGTTTACACCTCGGACGACGTGACCGGCGTGGAACTCGGGGGTGCGCTGAAGAACGTGATCGCCATCGCGGCGGGCGTGTCGGACGGGATCGGATTCGGCGACAACTCGAAAGCCGCGCTGATCACGCGCGGGCTCGCCGAGATGACGCGTCTCGGCGTGGCGCTGGGCGCCCACCCTTCGACTTTCGCGGGCCTGAGCGGCATGGGCGATCTCGTTGTGACCTGCACCAGCCGGCAGAGCCGGAATCGCGCGGTGGGCGAACGTCTCGGCAAAGGCGAATCCTTGCAGGCGATTCTCGCGAGCATGGAACAGGTGGCGGAAGGAACCTGGACCTGCGAGGCCGCGCGCGAAGCCGCGCAATCTCTCGACATCTCCGTCCCCATCACGAACGAAGTCCATGCCATCCTGTATGAAGGCAAGAGCCCCCGCTCGGCCGTCGAAGCCCTCATGACCCGCGAGATTCGCGCGGAACGGGACTGATCCCCTCCGCACTTCCACGCTTGTTTAACACTTCTCCTGATTTATTGTGTGACGCTCAAAGTTGCGGCCGCAACTTTGAGCGTCACACATGAAACGGGGGATATGGGCCTCACCCGCAATAAGGCACGTTTGAGAAGCGAGGCGTTTACTTGAGGATCTCTTCCAGGAAGCCGCGGACGATCCGGCCGGAGACCCACTTCCGGTACTCGGCGGTGGAGCGGATATCATCAATGGGTTTCACGGCGGCGGCGACATGCTGTTCCGCTTCGAAGGCGACATCCTCGTCCAGCTTCTGGCCTTCCAGCCACGATTCGAAATCCCACAGGCGCACGACCGTCGGCGCCACGCTGCCCAGCGCGATCGCCGCGGTTTTGATCATCTTCCTCTCCGTCACGATCCGGCACGCGCCCATGACTTTGGAAATCGCCTGCGCGGCGCGCGGACCGATCTTCTGGAACAACTCCCGCCCGCCTTTCGGCATCTTCGGCAGCAGGAACCGCATGATCACCTCGCCCGGACGCAGATCAATCTTGCGATAGCCCAGGAAGAACTCCGTCAGAGGGATCTCTCGCTCGCCGCCCGCGGAAGCAACGACCACAACGCCGTCCGTGATCAACAGCGCCGGCGGGAGATCGCCCGCCAGTGCCGGCAGATGCTTCTGCACCAGGACCGAGTCCCGGATTTCCGCATGCGTCGCGGCGGCGCCTATAACGAGCGCCGAGTCTTCCTCCCGGATGCCTTTCAACTCCGGAAGATGGAAGATGCTGACCACATGCTCGGGCGGGGGAATCACGCCGGAGGCCCACTGCACCATGAGATCCGTCCCGCCCGCAAGAATGCGCGTTCCGTGAGCACCGTCCGCCAACGCAGCCAGCGCTTCCCTGAGCGTCTCCGGGAAAACGCAATCCACGTCCTCAATGGTTCTGATTCCCGTACTCACCTGCCATCATCCTGTCAGCGTTTGGAGCCCGCTT
>JAKJGV010000155.1 GCA_022704185.1 Verrucomicrobiota bacterium | reverse complement strand
TCCACGCCGCGAATCGTGGAAAGCCGGTGAGCGATGATGATGCTGGTTCGGCCCCGCATCAGCCGTTCCAGCGCCGCCTGGATCATCTGCTCGGACTCGGTATCCACGTTGGCGGTGGCCTCGTCGAGGATCAGCAGGATGTCGGGATTCTGAACCAGGGCGCGGGCCAGCGCCAGAAGCTGCTTCTGCCCTGTGGAAAGCGTGATGCCCCGTTCCTGCACGCACGTGTCGTAACCGTCGGGCAGTTTTTCGATGAAATGGTGCGCGTTGATCCGGCGTGCCGTATCCACAATCTGCTCCCGCGTGATCGCGGGATTGTTCATGCCGATGTTGGACGCGATGGTGCCGGAGAACACGAAAGGGTCCTGCATGACGAGGCCGATGCGGCGGTGCAGGTCCACCTGCCGGTATTCGCGCACATTGCGGCCGTCCACCTTCACGCAGCCCTTCTGCGCGTCGTAGAAGCGGGAGATGAGGTTGATGATCGTGGTCTTGCCCGCTCCCGTCGCGCCCACGATGGCCACGGACTCGCCCGGCGCGATGCGAAAGGAGACGTCCTGCAACACCCAATCCTCGTCCGCGTACGCGAAGCTCACGCGGTCGAACTCGACCTCGCCGCGGAAGGGTTCGATGGCCACGGGATGCTCCGGGTCCGACACGTCTTCGGGCTCGTCCAGCAGCGCGAAGATGCGTTCGGAAGACGCCATCGCGGACTGGAAGATGATCGTCTTCTCGGAGATGTTCTGCAGCGGGCGGAAGAACGAGCCGAGGTAGGCGAGGAAAGCCACGAACAGGCCGACGGTGATCGTTCCCGGTTTCGCGAGCAGGGCCAACCCGCCGATGCCGAGCAGCAGTCCGACCGAGAGGGTGCTGAGCAACTCCATGGACGGGAAGAACAGGCTGTTCCAGTGCACGGCCTCGACCCACGCCTCCCGCAGCGTGCGGTTCTTCTTGTCAAAGCGGTCTTTCACATGCTTCTCGCGATTGAACATCTGGATTGTCAGCATCCCCGTGATCATCTCCTGCAGGTACGCGTTCATCGTCGCGAGGCGGGAGCGGACCTCCCGGTAGGTGCTCCGCGCGTTCCGGTTGATCCACCCCATGATCACCAGCAGGATGGGGGCGATGAAAAGCAACACAAGGGTGAGCAGCGGGCTCAAGTACAACATGAAACCCAGGATGACCGCCAGGCTGATCAGGTCCGCGACCAAGCCCACCAGCCCATCGGTCACCATGCGCTGCATGGCGTCCACGTCCGACGTCACGCGCGTCATGAGTTGTCCGACCGGCGTGCGGTCCATGTAGCGCAGGGGCAGGCGCAGAATCTTGGCGTAGATGTCCGCGCGCATTTCATAGACGATATGCTCCGCCGTCCATGCCATCAGGTAGCTCTCGGCGTACCGAAGAAAGAAGACGAGTACGGCCAGCGCGGCATACAGCATGACGATCCGTACAATCCCGGCTGTTCGCTCGGCGGCCGACAACGCGGAGTCGTGGGGCAACAGGTAGGAGTCCACGGACGTCTTGGACAGGATCGGAAGGAAGGCCCCGACCACGGCCGTCAGCAGGATGATCAGCACGCCCAGCCCCAGCATGACGCGGTACTTCCTGGAATAGGCGAGCAGGCGCCGCGTCAGTGGCCAGTCGAACAGTTTCCCTCTGTTTCCGGTGTCCTGCGCTCTCATGCGACGGTCTCCAGTCGCGCCTGCAACCGCTGGAATTCGTCCTGTTCGCGGTAGTAGCCCGGTTGCGCCATCAGCTCCCGGTGCGTGCCTTGCTGCGCGATGCGGCCGTTCTTCAGAACGATCAGGCGGTCTGCGTGACGCAGGCCGGACAGGCGATGGCTGATGATGATCGTGGTGCGCTTCGAAATCACCGGCTGGAGCCGGACATGGATGTGTTCTTCCGTCTGGGCGTCAATGGCGGAGAACACGTCGTCAAGGATCAGGACGGCGGGGTTGCGGGTGATGGCCGTGCGCTGGCGCTGTCCGCCGGAAAGCGTCACTCCGCGCTCTCCGAGCGGCGTCTCGTAATGGTTCGGGAAGGTCTCCACGTCCGGCGTCAATCCCGCCACTTCCGCCGCCAGGAACACCTTCTCGAGATCCGTTTCCTGCAGGCCGAGCGCGATGTTGTTCGCCAGCGTGTCGGAGAACAGGAACGCCTCCTGAGGCGCCATGCCGACATACCGGCGCAGAACTTCGACCGGGACGGTCCTGATGTCGCGCGCGCCGATCAGCACCCGGCCCCCGGTCGGTTCGATCATCCGGGCCACCATCCATGCCAGCATGGTCTTGCCGCTGCCGGTCGGGCCGGTAATTCCCAGCGTGGTCCCTTCCGGGATGGTCAGATTGATGCCGTCCAACACCTTCACGCCGCCGAGTTCGAGACTGACGTTCTCGAAGACGATGTCGCCCTGCAGCGCGGCGGCCCCGTGGTCCGTCATCCCGCCGTCGCGGATGCGCGGCGCCGTGTCGAGAATCGCCCGGATGCGCTTCCAGCTGATCGCGCCGCGCTGGATGAGGTTCACGGTCCACCCCAACGCCAGCATCGGCCACTGGAGGATGAGAAGGTATTGCATGAACTGCATGAAGGTGCCGATGCTCATGGTGCCGGCCACCACCTGGCGGCCGCCCATCCACAGGATCATCGCGACACTGCCGCTGCACAAAAGTCCCATCGCCGGCCACAAGGGCCGCTCGACCCGGTTCAATGCCATCTTGCCTTCGATGTACTCGCGGTTGAGCGCCTCGAACGAGTCGAGCCACCGTTTCTCCATGCCGTTTCCCCGAATCGTGCGGATGCCCGCGAAGCTCTCCTGCGAGAAATTGGAGATCCCCGAGAACTGCTCCTGCGACTGCCTGTAGAGCTTTCGGATGGCGCGCAACAGCAGGAAGAAGATCAGGCTGGTGCTCAGGAGAAGAAACAGCATGATCATCGCCATCGGTGCGTTGATCGCGAACATCACCGCGAAGGAGAGCAGGAACCCCAACGACATGCGGGTTCCCTGCAGAACGCCCAGGCCGATGCATTCCCGGACCGACGTGAGATCGGAAGTCATGCGCGTCATCAGGTCGCCCGTGCGCTGGCTGCTGTAGAAGTAGTAGTCCAGGCCGGCAAGGTGGGTGAATACGTCCCGGAGGATCTCATACTCGACGTCATGGCTGACCGAAAAGAGGATCTTCCTCATCCACAGGCCGAACGCCGCCGAGCAAAGCGTCCCCGCCGTGTAGGCGCAGGCGTAGAACACGATGGCCGGGCGCGACAGGGTGCCGCCCACGAAGTCGTCGATCGCATACCGGGTGATGAACGGGATGGCCATGCCCATCAGAACGTGACCGCAGACCATGCCCATGCCGATGGCCACGCGCAACGCGCGGGCGCGCACGTAGCTGAAGAGCGTTCGTTGGGGCTGCGTATCCATGGGCGAGCTGTTTATTACCGCGCGCTGCCGGAAGCTACAATATCAAACGGGAAGGGGGAGGGTCTGAACAACGCTTTCCTCGAGATTCGCTCCCCACGCCCTTGCGGGGTGGGGGCGGGAGTGTAGAAGCGGTCTCCAGACCGATTCTGGAGCCTGTGCGATCGGACATC
>JAKJGV010000154.1:599-3645 GCA_022704185.1 Verrucomicrobiota bacterium | reverse complement strand
CGCGGCCAGTGTTTCTGTCTTGTTCGGGCCGGAATACCGTGTCCCTGGCTGCTGTTCTGAGAGGAACAGGAGATAGCTCCGCCGAATTTCGTTGCGGGGAAGGGGGCCGCAAGGTATGGGTGCGGGCGAAAAAGGAATCGAATGAACGACAAGACACGCATCCTGGTGACCTGCCCGAAGGAAGTACCGCCGTTGCTGGCCGGCGAGATCGAAGCCCTGGGGTTGCCCGTCCTGTCGCGCGAGACCGCCGGCGTGATGACCGAGGGGACGCTCGAGGACTGCATGAGGCTGAACCTCTGCCTTCGCACGGGACACCGCGTGCACCGCCTGGTGCGGAATTTCGATGCGGCCGATGCCGACGCGCTTTACCAGAACATCGCCGCGATCCCCTGGGAGAAGCACATCCGCGAGGACGGCTACATCAGCATCGCCTCCTCCGTGCGCAACGACACGATCCGCGACAACCGCTACGCGAACCTGAAGTGCAAGGATGCCATCTGCGACCGCATGCGCGAAGCCTGCGGGCGCCGCCCGGACTCCGGATCGGAGCTTCGCGGCGTGGTGATTTTCCTCCATTGGCACGGGAACCGCTGCTCGGTTTATTTCGACACGTCGGGCGAGCCGCTTTCGCGCCGGGGCTACCGCCGGATGGCCGTGCGCGCG
The DNA here is from genome assembly GCA_022704185.1 of Verrucomicrobiota bacterium. Lineage (GTDB taxonomy): Bacteria > Verrucomicrobiota > Kiritimatiellia > CAIQIC01 > JAGNIJ01 > JAKJGV01. The sequence continues at coordinate 2,982 of JAKJGV010000154.1, read as the reverse complement.
CCGATGCAGGAAACACTGGCGGCCGCCGTGGTGATGACCACCGGCTGGAACGGACAGGGCCACTTCGTTAACCCGATGTGCGGCAGCGGGACGCTGGCTATCGAAGCGGCGCTGATCGCGCTTGGCCGCGCCCCCGGGCTGCTGCGCCGGGAATTCGCGTTCATGCACCTCAAGGACTTCAAGCGCGAGAAATGGGAAGCCGTGCGCGCGGAAATCGCGAAACAGGGCCGGGGCTCACCGTCGGGACGTATCATCGCGACCGACATCAACCCGCAAGCCGTCGCGGCGGCGCGCCAGAACGCGGCCGATGCGGGAGTCGAATCCCTGATCGAGTTCGACGTGTGCGATTTCGCCGAGACGCGCGTGCCGGAAGGCGGCGGAGTGGTTGTGTTCAACCCGGAGTACGGAGAACGCACGGGAGAAACGCAGGCGCTGATCCCCGTGTACCGGCGGATCGGCGATTTCCTCAAGCGGAGCTGCCGGGGATACCGGGGTTATGTGTTCACGGGCAACTCCAAGCTGTTCAACAAGGTGAGCCTGAAGCCCTCGCGCCAGTGGACACTCTTCAACAGCAACATCGAGTGTCGGCTGCTGGAGTATGAAGTGTTCGGGACGCGGTCCGGAAGCGGTCTGGAGACCGCTTCTACGTAGACGCGCTCTCCAGAGCGCGTGGGCGGAATATGCGAGCCGCCTGGCAAGCAGTTTGGTGACCGCTTCTACGGTTTACTACTCTTCCGCCCACTCGGCTTCGATCACGCCCTGGACCTTGCCGGAAATCCGGCACACCTTGTCGTCAAAGCGCGTCCATTCCGTGCCGTTGATCGTCACGCGCGAAGGCTTGCCGCGTTGCGGAGGCCAGTACAGTTCTATTCCTTCCGGCACGTCATAATCGCCGCGCAATTCCACGCGCAGGCTCTTCTTGTCGCTGCTCTTGGCGGTCAGGTTGAGTTTGCCGAAGTAGGTCGGCGCATCGCGCAGCACCACGCCCTCACCGTCCGTGACCCAACTGTCCCGGATGCCGCGCAGCAACAGGAGCTTGCCGTCCTTCTCGCGGACGAGCAGGTTGCGCACGGAATTGATGAAGCCAGACCCCACCCACGTGTGCGGCATGTCGCCGATGTAGCTGCCCATGCGCGGGTCGCTCAACACCACCTCGCCGAGATGATTCCATGCCGGCGGGCGGCGGCAGCTCATGATGTAGTCCAAAAGGAAGTGGGCGCGGTCCGGGCGGCCGAGTCCGACAAACGCGCTGAGGTTGCGGATCTCATAGGGCGTGTACCCCGCGCTCCAGGAAGGATCGAGACGCCGGACGACATCGTCGTAATAGATCTGATAGGTGTACAACAGCTCGGTTTCCGGAAGGAGATCGTCCTCGTCGCACGGGAAGAAGGCAATGGTGGTCGAGGTGGCGTCCATGTCGCCTTTTTCGGCGCAGCCGGGGATGTAGCCGATCTTCTTGAACGCAATGGTCGCGTTGATGGAATCCTTGACCGACTGCCGCAGGAGTTCGTACTGCTGCTGCGCCCACTCCGCCACGTCTTCGCGCCCGAGCAGGAGGGCGGCTTCGCGTCCGTCCTTCCATCCTTTCAGCGCGAAGAAGTCGTCCCAGTAGCTGTGCATGGCGGGCGAATAGCCTTCGTGGCTGATCGAGGGCGGCAGGATCCCCGCGAATCTTTCCCGGCCCGGTTCGTTTGCGAGGTAGTCGGGCGCGAGCGTTTTCTCGCGCAGCGCGACCAGGTACTTGAGCGCGCGGTGAACCGCGTCGAAGTGCTTCTCCAGGAACTCGCGGTCTTTCGTGAAGCGATAATACTCCATGATCGCGAAGACGAATTGGCCCTGGCTGTCGTATTCGTTATCCCACCCGAAGCCCTCGTTGATGGTGCCGTCGTTGTTGAGGATGGGCGGCACCCAGCCGTCCGGCTGAACGCGCGCGGCGTACCAGTCGAGATAGGCTTTGACCGTCGAGAACATCCCCATGCGGAGGAGGCCGGCGGAAGTCAGGCTCCCGTCGCGCATCCACGAACGCTTGTAGTTGCGGGACCCGGGCTGGATGGCGATGCCGTCCTGGTTGATCAGGATGTAGGCGACTTGGGATTTGGCTGTGTCGGAGACCTCGCGTGCCGGGAGCTCGAAAGTGACGGGGCTCATCTGCCGGGTCCAGTAGTCGCGCATTTCGCCGAGGCGTTGATTGAACGCGTCCGCCGGCGCGAGGGCCTGGCCATCGCCGCCTTGGACGAAAGAATCCAGCGCGCGGAGCTCCCCGTGCAGCGGCGCCGCGACGATGACGGCGCGGCTTTCGCCGGGCTGCAGGCTGAAGTCGAAGGCCATGGCGCCGGAGAGAAGGTCATCACTGCTTCGATCCAACTTCGGGTCGGACGGCACC
>JAKJGV010000154.1:289-589 GCA_022704185.1 Verrucomicrobiota bacterium | reverse complement strand
TTGCGCAAGCTCGACCGCCACGTCGCCCCGGTCGAAAGCGCGAACGCCTGCGTCATCCGTCTTGCCGAGCACAACGAAGGTGAGCTGGTCGTTGACTTTGACCTGCGTGCGCTCGGCTTCCTCCGCGAATTCGAGCGAGCGGATCGGGCTCAACCCGCCGTGTTGCCACGTCGGGTTGATCTGAAACGGGCGGACGGCCAGCATCAGGCGGCCCTGCACCGGCGCGCCCGACGGGTTCGACACCCGGTACTGCACGAACGTGACGGAATCGGCCGTGGTGCCCCACGTGAGCGCGGAGAT
>JAKJGV010000154.1:0-279 GCA_022704185.1 Verrucomicrobiota bacterium | reverse complement strand
GACGTCGTCGAACCGCCACGCGACGGAAGGCAGGGGAAGCACGTGGTTCTCCAGGGCCTGGGACAACTGGGGCGCGTCCAGCGCGGAGCGCAGCTTCCCGTTGATGTACAGGTAGGGCATCAGCGCGCACGCCTTCGCGGTAGGTTCGAGATTGCCGTATTCGTCGAGCAGACTTTCCTGGCGGTCGGACGGAAGTCCGACAAGCGTCCAGTACACCTGGCGGCGATGAAGTTGTTCCGGGTATACGCCGGGCTTCGATTTCTCGGCAGCGATTTCGTA
>JAKJGV010000153.1 GCA_022704185.1 Verrucomicrobiota bacterium | reverse complement strand
CCCGTCAGCGGCGGCAAGGAAACGAGTCCCGACAACTGGCAACGGTACCTCCGGGATCTCCATGCCCTCCACACAACGGCATCGCCGGTCATCGCTGTCGCATTCCCAGGCTATCATGACATCTACGGAGAGGCCGGGACGGGCGAAAGCTGCGGTTATCTCGACGCGAGGGATGGGCGGACTTTCGGGGAAACCCTCGACCATGCGTGGCAAAGCGGATCACCGATCATCCAGGTCGCCACGTGGAACGATTTCGGCGAAGGAACGGCCATCGAGCCAACCCGGGCGTTGGGATACCAATACCTGGAGGCGCTCCAGAAACAGATTGAAACCCTGTCGAAGCCCTTCAACCCCTATGCTCCGGACGACCTGCGCCTTCCCGTGCAACTGTATGAACTCAGAAAGCGGTATCCGCGCAATCCCGAGGTCCTGCGTGAACTCGACCGCGCTTCGGCACTGCTCTTCTCCTCCATGTGCGAAAAAGCCCGTGTTCTGATGGAGAGTATCGAAAAGTACACCCTCAAGCCGTCGCGGTGAATGCGCCGGGAATCGGCCTGCGTTTCCTTCCGGGAAGCATAAAAAAGCAAAGGACAAAGCGCGATCGTAGTGCTAACATGACACCCGTCGTTTCTCTGGACCGATGCCCGTAATGACAGGAGCGAGTGATGGGGTGTTTCCGTCCGAAGGCTGATTGGCCGGTTTTTCGCGCAGCGACAACTGTTCTACTTCTGCTGGTGATCGGGGCCGTCCCGTGTCTCGCGCAGGGTCGCAGCGGAGCCATCGTCGACATCGAAGGGCCTCTCTCCGTCGTTTCAGGTGAAGAAGCGCTTCTCACTGCCGCGTACAACGAGGCCACCGTACGAGCGCGACAGAACGGCGCAACCCTGGAATGGCTCATCAACGGCACAACTCGAAGCACCGGGGATATCCTTCGCTGCACATCCCGGATCCCGGCCACGTATCGCATCACGCTGAACCTCGTATCCGAGTCGGGCGGCAGGCGCGCGGTGCTCGCCAGGGACCAACACACGCTGACCTTCCTTGAACGGCAACCTGAAAGCGTTCTTTCGGCCGCCCCGCCTCAAGCCCCTTCGGCGCGGTGGGTCTTGAAAGGCAAAAGGGATTGGGTTGACCAGAGCCATGTCGGAGACACTCGAAACTCCGTGACACTCAATGGAAACGAGTACGCGGGCACAAGCTTCCGGCCGTGCGTGGGCACCGTGCAATCGATCGTCCGCTGGAACGAGATGCCCGCGACGTTGGAGCCCGGGACAACGCTTGCCTTGGAAATACAGCAGGAGATGCTGCTGACCGATGACCCGGACCCGAACTGCGAGCCCGCGCCCCGGCCGCGCGTGACGGCAAACGCGAAGTTCTTCGTGCTGACCGAGGCCCGTCACGAGCGGATCTTGGACAGCATTTCCGAAACGGCGCGCGCGCAGGAAGATCGTTTCAGCAAATCCAAACTCGTCCAATGGAAAGTTCCGACCGGCCGGATTCGCGATGAGATGACCGTGGAAATCGGCGGGGAGAGTCCTGCCGGATCCGCCTCGCGTTTCTACACGTACGAGTTCAAGCCGGTCGAAACCGCCAGGCCTGCCGCCCCCGCCGGAGTCGCCTCGACCGTTCGCGTGGCATTGGAATCGTCGGCCGGCGAGATCCCTCTCGGGACCAGCGCGCGCGTTCACGCCACGGTCGCGGGCGGACGCCGCCCCTATCGTTTTTCATGGAGCATTCGAGGAATGGCTTTGAGCGAAACCGGCGATACGTTGACCGTTCGGCTTGCGCGCGCGGGCAGCCAGACCGTGGCGGTTCGCGTGACCGATGCCGATGGCCTCACGGCGCGGGATGAAGTCAGCCTCATGGCGCGTCCGCCCGCGGTCCGGTTGCTCAAACGCTCGCCTGCAGGCAATCGATTGTTCATCGAGGAAACCGCCGAACTGGAATGCGAGCTTTACACGGAATACCCGGCGGAGGCCGGAGAATACGCGTTCCGCTGGCAGAGCGATTCCGGCGCGGAATTCAATCCGCCCCAGAGCGTCGAACCAGCCACAACGCTTCGCTTCATGAAGCCCGGTCTATCCGAAATCTGGGTGGATGTGCTCTATCGGACGGACAGCGGGAAGTACGAGCCGGTCAGCCGTTCCGAGCCCCTGCGCTTCACGGTGGCGCCCCCCGAAGTGACCATCACGTTGCAGCCTCTTCAGCCTTACGTCGGCCAGGAGGTCCGCGCCGTCGTGGTATCGAAACCCGAGCAGGCCGACTTGGAATACCGGTGGAGTGCCGTGCCCGCGAACGCCGTCATTCTCTCGCGGGCCGCGGATTTCCGCGAGATCCGCTTCAGTCTGAAGACCAACGAACCCGCGGAATTCCGCGTTTCGGCCGTGCTGCCCCGCTTCGAACAGGTCGTTGCCGAGGCCGCGGCAAAAGTCACGGCGCGCAAGTATCGCGTGACGATTCGCGGGCCGGAGAAAACGGACAACGTGCCCAAGGTGTGGCGCACTGGAACCGGCCTCGTCCCTCTTGAGGGTCGCTACGCAGTGGACCAGCCCGTCACATTCAAGGCGGAGCTTGCCCCCTCTCCGCCGAAGGGCGTCTCTCTGGTTTATGAATGGCGCAGCAGCAGTCCGGCCTGCGCCATTCGCGATCCGGACGCGCCATCGCCGGTGGTTATTTGCAGCAGCACCGGCCGGTACACGATTGCCGCGACCGTGCGCGATGCCAACGGGATCGAACTCGGCGCGGCGCGGACGACAATGGAAGTAGTCGTCTCCGCGAAGGAACTCGAAGATTCCGTTCTCCAGGCGCGAGCCCAGGAACTGCGCGATCAGGGCTACGAACTTCTTCGCCTCAACAAGACCGGCGAAGCGCTTGCCGCTTACCGTGAGAGCCTGACGATCTGGCCGTCCGAGGAGGTGCGCAAGCATATCGAGCAGATCGAACGCCAGGTATCCCAACAGGAGGCCTTGACTCTGCGCGCCGGGGATCTGAAGGCTGAGGGAGAACGCCTCCACCAGGCGGGCGACATCGAGGCCGCGCTGGACCGCTTCCGCGCAAGTATCGGGTTGGCGTCCGACCCCGACCTCGAGGCAAGAATCGCGCGCATGGAACAGGAGGCCGCCGCGCGGAAGCAGAAGCAGTTGGACGCCAAGACGCTCCAGAACGAGGGGCGGAATCTCGAGGACCGGGGCAAGCTCCAAGAGGCCTTGGAAGCCTATGCCCGCAGTATCACGATGTGGCCGGACAAGGAACTCGAAGATCGTATGGCCGCGCTGCGCGAGAAAATGGCGAGCGAAGAGGATCGCAGGACGCGGGCGTCGGCGCTGAGGGACGAAGCCGAAGCGCTGGAGAAGAGCGGCCAGTCGGATCAGGCGCTCGCGAAGTACCGGCTCAGCCTTAAAGCCTGGCCGGACACTGCGGTTCAGAAACGGATATGGACGCTCGAAGGGGTTCTCAAGAACCGGCAGGAGAATCAGACGAAAGCCGCCGCGCTCCGCGATGAAGCGCAGGCCTTGCTTAACGCCAAGAAGTATGACGAAGCGATCAAGCTCTACCAGCAGAGCCTCCAGCTTGTGCCCGATGCCGAGTTGGAGGCCCAGACGCAACAGCTTGCTGCGGCGCTTGAGAATCGGCGGCACCGGCAAGCCGAGGCGCAGCGCCTTCTTGCAGCGGGCCGAAGTTTTGAGGAGGCCGGACGGCTGAACGAC
>JAKJGV010000152.1 GCA_022704185.1 Verrucomicrobiota bacterium | reverse complement strand
TTCCAGCGCCGCGAACAGAGCGTGTACGGGACCGACGTCGCGCGGGCAATGAATCAAATGCCCGCGCTGCGCGGCGCGGCGGAATCCGCGTGGATCCAGGCGCGCGACGCGCGCGGACTGCGACGATGGAAGAAGTTCCTGGTCCGGCTCGTGGTCCAGGCGCTGGCCACGAAGCCCACATAACGAAACGGAAGCCCAGATGAACATTCAAACCCTGTACGCATCCATCGGCGCGGCCGGCGTCGCGCTCGTCTTCGTCGCCGCCGCGGCGATCTACCTGTCCGTGAAGTACCTCTTCTATCTCTTCTGGATCGGCAGCGGATTCCGGCGCCACATCGCCGCGATCGAGCGCGGCGAGACGCAGGCCGAGGGGAACGGCAATCCGCTGATCCGCATCTTCTCGGAGGCGGTCCGGCACGCGCATCACGGCGCGAACGATCTGCGCGCCGAACTCGCGTTCCTGTTCCACAAGCACCTGCGGAAGGTCAACCGCGCGATGACGCTCCTGCGGCTGATCTCCGTCATCTCCCCCCTGCTCGGCCTGATGGGCACCGTGCTCGGCATCGTGAAAGTCTTCCGCGTCATCGGCGCGCAAACCGCGGTCAACCCGGCCGTGCTCGCGACCGGCATCTGGGAGGCGCTGATCACCACGATCATGGGCCTGACGATCACCATCCCCGTGCTCTGCTTCTATTACTTCTTCCGCATGCAGATCAACGGCTTCCAGGTCGAGCTCACGGAGTACGCCGGCCAGCGCGCGGGCGCGCCGCAGGAGGATCGCCATGGATGACGGCTTTCTCGAACAGGAGCTCGACACCGACGTCGACCTGACGCCGCTGATAGACGTCATCTTCATGCTGCTGCTGTTCTTCATCCTCGCCTCGACGTTCAGCCAGCCCGCGCTGCGCGTCGCGTTGCCGTCCGCTTCGACCGCAAGCCCCGTCGCGAGCGACTCGCCCCGGCTCGTATTCTCCATTGACGCGGCCGGCGTCCTGCACCACCTCGGCCGGGCGCTCGCGCCCGACGAGATTTCCGGCGTGCTCGCGGCGAATCCCGACCGGTCGGTGGACCTGCGCGTGGACCGCGCCGCGCCCTTCCAGCCCTTCATCACAACGCTTGATCGCATCCGCCAAGCCGGAAGAGACGATGTCTTCATCACCGCCCAGCCCGAACACCCGTGATCTCGCCGACCGCGTCAGTTCCGCCGCCGGCATCGCGGTGCTGGCGGCGATCCTCGCGTTCGTCGCGCGCAGTGATTCGTTCGGTCCGCGCCCCGGCGGGATCCACGTCGAAAGGGAAACGACGATCCGCCTCGCGCTCGCACCGCCGTCGCCCGCCCCACCCGAACCCGCGCCGCAGGCGCAGGAAGAGGCGTCCATCCCGGAACCGCCGCCGCCCCAACCGGAAGAGGAACCGCCCGTCGAGGAGATACCGCCGATCGAAGAACCGGCGCCCGTGATCGAAGGGGAAGCGGGAACGCGCGAGGCGGTGCGCGTGGAATGGATCGCGCGGTTGCGACGCCGGATCGAGGAGAACAAGTTCTACCCGGGCGCCGCGCGCTACACACGCGAAGCGGGCACCGTGACCTTGAACGTGCGCATCAGTCGCGACGCGCGGATCGAGCGCGTGGAGGTCGTACGGAACACGGGTTCCGCGTTGCTCGCCGAGGGCGCGCGCACGATCCTGCGCCGCGCAGGCGCGACACTGCTGGACACGAATCGCCTGCCCGAAGGAATCGAAGTGGAAATCCCCATCACGTACCGGACAGGCAATCCGTGATGTGATTGCGGTCCTTGTTTGAAGTGCTCTAAAGAAAGTGCGGCCCGGGAAAAGACAAAGCCGCCGACCAGAACGATTGCACCACACAACCGGCTCCATGCTCCCGGGCCGCATCCTAAATATACACCCGCGCGCGACCGCCGGCAAACCTATTGCATTCCGAATTCGGGTTGCGACACGCCGAATCTCAGTTATGATAATTGTGGTGATCATATCGGTGACTTTCAGAAACCTCGCAGGGGACGACACATGAAGATCCTGGTTATTGACGACGAGCCGCAAGTGCTTCAGCAGATACAGGATTTCCTGGGCCGGAAAGACCACCAGGTGACCACCGTGAGATCCGGGGACGATGCATTGCGGGCCGTGTTGGACGGAGGTTTCGACGTTGTCCTCACGGATGTGCGGATGCCCGGGATGGACGGCGTGACCGTGATGCACGAGATCCAGCGCCTGCGCCCCGGGCTGCCTGTCGTCATGATGTCGGGCCACACCGACGTGGTCGCGGATGAAATGATAGCTGAGGGCGCGTCGGCGTGGGTGGACAAACCGTTCACCGATCCGGACAAGGTGATTCAGACTCTCCTGAGCGTGACCGCCAAGAGCGGGAGATAGGCACCGCGGTTCAGGGCGTCGCCGTCCCGCCCGTCAACAGGAAGTCCCAGGCCGCGACCCACCAGGGCGCCGTCGGAATGTACATCAGCGTATTGTGGGAACTCCCTTCATCCACCCACAGACGTTTCGGTCCGCGATAGCCGTCGTGAAGCCGCACCCCAAGGCGGGCAGGAACCACCTCGTCCTCTTCCGCCACGAGGAACGCGACTGGGCCGGCATAGTTCCTGAGGGCCGATTCGTTGTCGTACTTCTCCACGAGGAACAGGCGCACGGGCATGAACGGATGATGGTGTTTTGCCACATCGCCGAGGCTGGTGAACGGAGTGGCCAGGAACAGCCCGGCCACTTTGTCCGGGTGCTGCGCGGCAAGATGGCACGCGACGCCGCTGCCGAGCGACTCGCCGATGAGATAGACGCACGTCCGCGCGTCACGGGTCAATTCGTCGAGCGCCTCCGCGGCGGCACGGCAAATAGCCTTCTCCGAGGGTTTGCCCGGACGCGCTCCATAACCGGGATACTCGAACAAGTAGACAGTGTGGATCGGATCCCCCGGCAGCCCGCGCAGGCAATCCACGAAGTAGAGGCGGTCCAGCGCGAAACCCGCGTTCCCGTGAAAAGCGATCGCCACGTTGCCCGTCTCCGGCGCACCCTCGCGCGGCACCGTCTTCCATCCGACCAGTTCGCCGCTCGCGGAGCGCCACGGCTCCATGCCCGCCTTCCGCGCGATCCCGGCCAGCAGGGCTTCGGACTGCTGCGAGGGGAAGTAAATAAAGCCTCGCTGGCCGATGGCCAGCACGGCCGCAAGGCCGACATACACCAGTACGGCCATGCGCAGGATTTTCAGGACAAGGCTCGGCTTTCGACTGTTTCTTTGCTCCGGCATGAACCCGCTTCCGCTCCTTTTTCCCTGCAAACGCAACCGTGAACCACTCCGTCGCGCGCTTGCACGGACGCGCAGGTCGGCCCTGCCCCGTGCCGCCGCTTCCGGAAATGCAGCGCGACGCCCATGATCACGTACGCGAACGACAGCAGCACAAGCACAACGCCAATCTGCACAAGAAACGTCATTGCGCGACTCAAGATTTGACCATCACCAATACCATCTTGAACGGTTTTACCGCCTTCAACGCATGCGGCTTGTTGGCCGGCATGATGATGAGCTCGCCCGCCTTCACTTTCTGCGGCTTGTCGGAAATCGTGATCTTCGCCTCGCCGTCCACGATGTAGACCAGCGCGTCGAACGGCGCCGAGTGCGTGCTGAGCCCCTGTCCCTTATCGAACGCGAACACGGTCACCGTGCCGGTCTTCTTGGCGATCACGGTCCGGCTGACCACCGAGCCGGGCTGGTAGTCGACGAGGCCCGCCATTTCCACCGCC
>JAKJGV010000151.1:319-3784 GCA_022704185.1 Verrucomicrobiota bacterium | reverse complement strand
CTTCGTGGCCCTCCTCTTCCATGCCGGACGCCGTCACGGCCTGGCCTTTGTGCCGCCCGCCCAAAAAAGCAAATACGAAGAAAAACGGCAGACAAGGGAGAAGATAGAGCACTCCGTCCTGCGTGTAAAAGATGCGCTCGGAGCCTCCGATCAACCACGCGAGATAAGCGAGGAATCCAACGGTATTGACCGTCAAAATCAACAGCTCCAATCTGGTCCATCGCCTCATCGCGTCTTCACCAGCAGGGTCAGGACCGAATCCACTTCCTTTTCCGTGTACGACTTCGACGACGGATGATATGAAATGAAGTCCGCCACCTCCCCGGGCTTCAGAACAGGCGCTTCCATGCCCGTGATGTCCCATTCACAGTTCGGATTCATCATGACCAGCACGGTGTGCAGATCAGGCCACTCGACATGGCGCGCCTTCAGGAAGCCGGAGAAGACCTGCCTGTGCCGTTCGTTCTGCATGACCGGGCTGGACACTTTGATCGGAGGGATACCCTTCCCCTTGTTCTGCGTCCACTGCTTGTCCCGGACATCGCCCGACAGTTTGCCCCGCCAGTTCTTCGTCTCGATCAGGAATATCCCCTTGGGCGAAACAACCACGTGGTCAATCTGCGCCGTATGCCATCCCTTCCTCACCATGACATCGTTGAGAATGTAGGACTCTTTGCCCAACTCGCGCTCTAACACCTGCGTGACCGTCACTTCACCCTTCAAGCCGGCCTGGACGGATCGGTGTTCGCGCCGGTTCTCCCGGGTTTTCATGATGTGCGCGACACACAGGAACGCGGCGACAATGCCCACCACGAGAAGGCCGGCGCCGCCTTTCATTAAGTACCACGCGATGCCCGCCAGCAGGAGAAGCCCCGCCACCACGGCCTCCACACGGCTGAGAATGGAAAGGAGCCGATCCTCGCGCGAAAGCGATTTCAGTTTCCTGGTGAGAGTGGATTCGTCTGTCAGGATCCGTGCCATGGCGCGGGGCCCTGCTACTCCGCGGATCCGTCGCTTTCCACGATCTCGGAAAACGCAAACCGGGCTTTTCGATCCGTTATCCGAATGCGCCTCTGATCGCCGGGCTGGCTGTTGGGCACGAACACCACGAGCCCGCCGATGCGCGCGACCCCATTCACATCCGGAGTCTTCTTGTCCTGCTCGGAAACGACCACGTCGAATATCCGTCCCACCTCCACGTCCTCGCTGCTTGACGTGGCCGCATTCCGCACTTGCGACGCCGGCGCTGCGGCGACCGCCGCCGGTTCGGCCATCACAGCCGGCTCGATCGTTGCCGCTACCGCTTCAGGCTCGGCCGCGATGACGGGCGCTTCCGCGGCAGGCGATTCCGCCGCTGGCGCGGCGTCCGAGGAAATCTTCTCGCCGATCGCGAAACGTCCCTTGTCCGCTGTAACGCGGAAAGTCACCGTGTCGCCCTGTTTGGTCCCGGCCACAAATACGACTTTCCGCCCGACACGAACAATTCCGTCGCCCTTGCTGCCGATCTCCTCGACCGTACCCGAATACGTCTGCCCCACCTGCACCGGCTCACTGCCAAACTCCTCGCGGTCGCGCGGGCGCGCCTCGCGCCTCGCGGCAGGCGTAACCGGCTCCGCCGTTTCTATCTTCCTTACGATGCGCGCTTCAGCCGTCGTCTGCTTCATGCGCGTCACTTCGATCACGAGAATGTCGCCCACGCGCGCCTCTTTCACGAAAGTGACGAGGCCGCCGATCCGAGCAATGCCCGACGTGCCTTCCTTGGATTCGTCCTCGATCACCACCTTGTAGCGGTGCCCCACCTCTGCCTTGATGTTGCGCTCCTTGATCGCGTCAATGACTTCAGAGGTGTAAACCGGCTGCTCCACCACCTCCTCCACGACTTCCACGATCACCTCGCGCCCCTTGGGCCGCTTCATCACGAGCAGCCAGACCACGGCCGCCAGCGCAACGCATGCGACCAGCAGCAAGCCGATCAACTTGCCCTTTCCGGGCGGCGGTGGAATTGCGGGGGGTGCGGACGGGGGTGTTGCAGGTGCGGACGATTTCTCGTTCATCCGAGTGATCTCCTTCTTGTTCTATACTCTCAGAAAGCCTTGCCGGGCTCAAGATAAGTCCGTCAACGCGCCTTTTGACGCGCAACCGACTGTACGCGCGTATTTTCCGAGCACGCCCCGCTTATACCGGGGCCGAGGCGGCTTCCATTTGGCCAATCGCCTGCGAAGTTCAGCGGCAGAAACGCCCACCGTGAGAGTCCTCTTGACGGCGTCAATCGCAATCGGATCTCCGTCGCGCACAACCGCAAGCGGACCCCCGACGCAAGCCTCCGGCGTGATGTGCCCGACCACAAAGCCGTGGCTGCCGCCGGAGAACCGGCCGTCGGTAATCAACGCCACATCCTTGCCCAATCCCCTGCCCATCACGGCCGAGGTGGGCGACAGCATTTCTCTCATGCCCGGCCCGCCCCGCGGACCCTCGTAACGGATCACGATGACGTCGCCCTTCCGGACCGTGCCGTCGAGGATCCGCTTCAGCGCCGATTCCTCGGATTCGAACACGCGCGCCTTGCCGGCAAACCGCAGTCCTTCATGGCCCGATATCTTCGCCACCGCGCCCTCCGGCGCCAGGTTGCCCCGAAGGATCACGAGGTGCCCTTCCTTCTTGATCGGGTCGGCAAACGGACGAATGACCGTCTGCCCCCTGGGATACGGATTCACTCCCCGCAGGTTCTCGCGAAGCGTCTTGCCGGTAACCGTCAGGCAGTCGCCGTGCAGCAGTCCGCGGTCCAGCAACATCTTCATCAACGGCGTCACGCCGCCGATCCGCACGAGGTCGGCCATCACGTATCGCCCACTGGGCTTCAGGTCCGCAAGCACCGGCACGCGCTTCCCGATCCGCGTGAAATCGTCCAGCGAGAGCTTCACGCCCGCGGTATTGGCCATCGCCAGCAGGTGAAGCACCGCGTTGGTCGAACCCCCAAGCGCCATGACGACGGTGATCGCGTTTTCGAAAGCTTTCTTCGTCATGATGTCCCGTGGCCGTATGCCGCGCCGGATCAGTTCGAGCACCGCCCGGCCCGCGTTGCGGCAGTCGCGCACCTTGGCCGGAGAGATCGCGGCCTGCGCGGAGCTGTTCGGCAGGCTCATTCCCAGCGCCTCGATGGCCGAAGCCATCGTGTTCGCCGTATACATCCCGCCGCATGCGCCCGCGCCCGGAATCGCACATTCCTCGATTTCGCGGAGCTCCTTGTCGGAAATCTGCCCGCGCGCGTGCTGCCCGACCGCCTCGAACACCGAGACGATATCCACATCCCGGCCCTTGTACCTTCCGGGCATGATCGTGCCGCCGTACACGAACACCGCGGGACGATTCAGCCGCGCCATCGCCATCAGACAGCCCGGCATGTTCTTGTCGCACCCGCCGATCGCAACCAACCCGTCGAACTGCTCGCAACCGACAACCGCCTCA
>JAKJGV010000151.1:0-242 GCA_022704185.1 Verrucomicrobiota bacterium | reverse complement strand
CCCGCCGCCGCCTCGCGCGCGAGCTGGTCAATGTGCATATTGCACGGGGTCACCATGCTCCACGTGGATGCGATACCGACCTGGGGTTTCTTGAAATCCTCGCGGGAGAACCCGACCGCGTGGAGCATCGCGCGGCTCGCCGCGCGCTCCACCGGATCGGTGATCATGCTCGAGTAACGGCGCTCCGCGCAGCCGCACGATGCTGTTTCTTCACACGTCTTGCTCTTTTTCATGTCGCACTC
>JAKJGV010000150.1:3475-3821 GCA_022704185.1 Verrucomicrobiota bacterium | reverse complement strand
AGACAGCGATGGCGAGGAGTACCGTCGTTTTGTGTTCCGCGACCACAGGCTTGTGGGCGCCATCCTGCTCGGCGACATCAAGGCCGCCGCATCCGTAGCAAAAGCGATCGAAGCGAAGACCGATTTCTCGCGGCTGCTGGGCGGATCACCGACCACAGAAGCCATCATGGAAGAACTGATCGCCTGAAACGATCCCGGCGGCAGAGCCTGCCGCCCTCCATGACCCGCACCGCTTCTGGAGGGCGACGGGCCTCCGTCGCCGCAAGCAACGACGATCCCGTCAAAATACCGCGAATCCGAAATCCTTGCGGAGGAGATCGACGAGCTCGGCCACCGGCAGGCCCAC
>JAKJGV010000150.1:0-3414 GCA_022704185.1 Verrucomicrobiota bacterium | reverse complement strand
GCTCGCCGGTGGCGACATAGCCGGCGATTTCAGCCGCCGTGAGTTTCTTGAACAACACGCGCGTCGAGACCGTGAAGCTTCGCTCGCGAACCGGCTTGCCGTTCACGATCTTCAACACGCACACCCCCGTGACGACCTCGTGCGCACGCCCGTTCAGCGAGCGCAGCATCCGCTGTGCGTCCGCCCTGTCCACCGGCTTCTGCAGCATACGCTTCCCCAGCACGACGATCGTGTCCGCCGCGATGATCAGGAGTTCGTCGGACGCGACGATCCGCGCCAGCTTCTCGTCCATCTCCTTGAGGTCCCCGGCAAGAATCGCGGGCGCGAGCTGCTCGAACACGGCATCCGCCTTCTCCACGGCCAGCCGCCGCGCGTACACGCGCGGCGCTTCACCGCGCTTCTCAACCTCCGAGACTTCCGGAACGATCACGCCGAACTCGACGTCGAAATTCTTGAGGAACTCGCGCCGCCGGGGAGACGAGCTGGCCAGGATGACGGATGCTTTTTTCATGTCAGCTCCACTCCGCGTGGAAGAATTCGCCGCGGGGCTTGTCTATTCGTTCGAACGTGTGCGCTCCGAAGAAATCGCGCTGCGCCTGCAGCAGGTTCGCGGGAAGCTGCGCGCGGCGATAGCTGTCGTAATACGCGAGCGCCGCGGAGAACGTGGGGACCGGAACGCCCAGGCGAACCGCTTCACGGATCACGCGCCGCCAACTCGACTGGACCTTCGCAACCGAGGCGCGGAAATACTTGTCCAGGAGCAGATTTGGGAGGTCCGGCCGCCGCTCATACGCCGACTTGATTCGATTCAGGAACTGCGCACGGATGATGCACCCGCCGCGCCAAAGCAGGGCGATATTGCCCATGTCGAGGGCCCATCCATGTTCTTTCGCGGCGGCCCGCATCATGGCGAAGCCCTGCGCGTAAGAACAGATCTTGGAAGCATACAGGGCGCGGCGGATGTCCTCGACGAACTTCGCGCGATCGCCCCGCCACGCGGCGCGCGGGCCCTTGAGGGTCGCGGACGCGTTGACCCGCTCGTCCTTCATCGCCGACATGCACCGGGCAAACACGGCCTCGGTGATGAGCGTAACCGGCACGCCGAGATCGAGCGCTACCTGGCTGGTCCATTTCCCGGTGCCCTTCTGGCCCGCCGCATCGAGGATCATATCCACCAGGTACTTTCCGGTGTCCGGGTCCTGCTTGCCGAAGATCGCGGCGGTGATTTCGACGAGATACGAATCCAGCTCCGTCCTGTTCCACGCGGCAAAAACGTCGCGCAGTTCCGGCGGCTGCATACCGAGCGCGTCGCGCATGAGCGCGTACGCCTCGCCGATCAGCTGCATATCCCCGTACTCGATCCCGTTGTGCACCATCTTCACGAAATGGCCCGCGCCGTCCGGCCCCACCCAATCGCAGCACGGCACGCCGTCCACCTTTGCGGCGATATCCTGGAACAGCGGTTTCACGTGCGGCCACGCCGCCGTCGAACCGCCGGGCATGATGCTGGGTCCCTTCAGCGCGCCCTCCTCGCCCCCGGACACGCCGGTGCCGATGAAGAGCAACCCCTTGGCCTCGATTTCCTTCGTCCGCCGGATCGTGTCGGGGAAATACGAGTTGCCTCCGTCAATGAGGATGTCGCCATGTTCGAGATGCGGCAGGAGCTGCTGGATCAGCGCGTCCACCGCGGCCCCGGCCTTGACCATCATCATGATCCGGCGCGGTTTCTTGAGCGCCGCGACCAGTTCCTCGACGGAGCGGCAGCCGAGGATGCTCTTGCCGGCGGCGCGGCCCGCGACGAAATCGTCCACCTTCGACACGGTCCGGTTGTACACCGCCACCGCGTAACCGTGATTCGCCATGTTCAGGACGAGATTCTCGCCCATCACCGCAAGACCGATCAGGCCTATGTCCGCTTGCGCCATGGATCTATCCTCCAAAATGCATACCTAATGTGCATTGGAAGAAGCCGGATTACAAGCGCGCGGGCGGCGTCTTCCAATGGTTGGAAAAACAAACACCGGGTTTTCCAGGGATTGGGAAACCCGGTGTCAACCTTGATTCCTCTTACAGCTTGTACGCCACCCCGGCGGTGAGCGTCAGGTCGTTCGAGTCCCTGTCCGGCGCGGGCTCGCTGTTGTACTTGTTCTGCAGGACCACGCGCAGGCTGAGCTTCGCCGTCATGGCCGCTTCCGCGCCGATTTCGGCGTTGAGGAGATACTGGCTCATATCATCCACGCGAGGCAGGTATTCGACGGATTCCCAGAACCGCGTGCCGTCGCCCAGCTTGAGCTCGTAGGCTTGCGCGACGCGGGCGGCGGCATAGTCATCCTCGACTCCGCCGACGTCCTCGAACACGTAGCCGGCGCCCAGTTCCGCGCTCAGCGTATGTTTGTCGCCTTTCAGGAAGTAGCGCCCCACGCCGGGACCGACAATCGCGCGGTATCGGATATCCGCCATCTCGTCGCGGCCGACATCGCCATTCAGATAGACGTAGTTGCGCTCGTCCAACAGGCGACGATACTTCGCGAAGGCCTTGGCGTTGTCCACGTTCGTCTCGTCGTATTCCTCGCCGTCTTTCTTCACTTCGGTCTCGCCGTAGTTGATCTCGGCGCCCAGGCTGACCTCGTTCGCGTCGCCTTTACGCTCCGACGCCGCCCCCGCGTTCAGCAGCATGTTCTTGCTGTTGCCGCGCGTAAGGTTGAGACCGCCATTAATCCGGTTTTCCCACTTGGCCCCTGCGCCCTCTTCCGCCTGCGCGACAAGCGCAGCGGACAAGATCGCAGAAAACAACACACCCATGACTCTACGCATCATCATCGCATCTCTCCTTCGTTGATTCTTACTTCTTCAGCAAATCGCGGATTTCGGTCAGCAGAATGACATCCGCAGGCGGCGCGGCCGGCGCGGCCGGGGCCGCTTCCTGTTTCTTCTTCAGCGCGTTCATTCCCTTGATCACCATGAAAAGGGCGAACGCGATGATGACGAAACTGATGATGTTATTAAGGAAGAGTCCGTAGTTGAGTGTTACGGCCGGAATCACCTTGTCTCCTTCCGTGATCGCCTCCTTCAGCGTCAACACCTTGGCGGAGAAATCCACGCCGCCCGTGAGGGCGCCCAACGGCGGCATCAGGATGTCCGTTACCAGCGAGTTGACGATCTTCCCGAATGCCGCCATATCCACGACGTTGCCGCGCAGGGCAAACTCCTTGAACTCCTTGATCATGCTCATGGGAACCTCCTTGTTGATTATGTCCGTCTCTTGAGCGTCCTCAATCTACAGCAGGGGGGCTTTGTGTCAAGCGGCGCGTCCCCCGCCCTCTTCCCATCCCACACACGCTCTGACCTTATTAGCTTATGCGCATATGCGCATAAGATGATAATGTCTGCGCGGAAGAGGGATGAGGGCCGGGG
>JAKJGV010000014.1 GCA_022704185.1 Verrucomicrobiota bacterium | reverse complement strand
AGTTTCGGCCCGGTGTCGCAGATGGAGTTCGGACTCGAATGAAACGGGTGCGGGAAAAAGTGCTGAAAGCCGGCCGGCGCCTCGCGGCAAGCCTGCTCGCCCGCGCGCGCGGCGAGAAGGAGCCCGGATCCCTCACGCCGCGCCAGAAAACCGGCCGCTGGGGTGAGCATCGCGCGGAGCTGCTGCTGAGAAGCAAGGGGTACCGTATCCTGGGGCGCCGCGTTCACCTCTCTCCCCGCGACGAACTGGACCTCGTCGCGCGCAAGGGCGACGTGCTTGTTTTCGTGGAGGTCAAGACCCGCCGGACGGAGGATTTCGGGCGGCCGGTCGAGGCGGTCAACCGCGCCAAACGGCAGGCGATGTCCCGCGCTGCCATCCGGTATCTGCGTCGGTTGCGCGTCAAGCCGCCCCATTTCCGCTTCGACGTCGTGGAAGTGGTCGGAACCGAAAACGATCCACAGCCGGTCATAAGGCATCTCGAAAACGTGTTCACCCTCGGCCGGCAGTATCGCGTGACTTGGTGAGTATGTGGCTTGCGTCTTCCCCGTTTTGCGCTACAAGATTCGTGGCGCGGACATGAAGCGAAAGATCCACGATGGCCCGTTTCGTTTTGCGGCCCGCCGCCCGTTGACGCGAGGCCCCCGTCCCGGCTTGTGCCTTCTGCTGACACTCCTTTCCGGCCCCGTTGCGCCGCGCGCCGGGGAAGAGCGTTTCTCCATCGGGGAGCTCTACGACAGGGGCGTGGATGTGCTGGAGCAGCATCTGCCGGAGTCCGTGCGCGACCAGTATCAGTTCATTCGCTCCTCCGATTGGATGCCGTTCTGGGAAAGCATTCAGAACGCCCTTGCGTCGCAGGATCTCGAGGAGATGGACCGCTTGCTGCCCTACGTGGCTCAAGGCGTGGATTTGCTGCGCACTTTGCCCGGCGGCGAGCCTTATGCCGATTGGCTGCAGCAGCGCCTCGACTATTTCCAGGTGGCCGATGAAGCGGTCAAGACGGTTCCCCGTCCGGTGCCCGTTCCTCCACCTCCGCCTCCACCCGTGCAGCGTCAGCGCGTGGTCGTTCCGCCGCGTCCGCCGCCGCCCCCGCCGCCGCCGCCGCCCGTGAGCAAGCGGAGGCAGGAAGTGGTGAGCGACCGCGGGACCTGGGAAAGGAAAATGGCCCGACGACCCGCTCCGCGAAACGCGGACGCGGTTATTCCCGGCCTCAAGAAGGTTTTTCGCGAAGAAGGCGTGCCCGAGCAGTTGGTGTGGCTCGCCGAAGTGGAGTCGTCCCTGAATCCGAAGGCACGGAGCCCGGTCGGAGCGGTCGGACTCTTCCAGTTCATGCCGGCTACGGCGCAACGGTTCGGAGTGTCCACCAGTCCCGTGGATCAGCGAACAGACCCCGGCAGGAGCGCGCGCGCCGCGGCACAGTACCTGCGCGTGTTGCACAAGCAATTCGACTCGTGGCCGCTTGCGCTGGCCGCTTACAACGCGGGCGAGGGCAGGGTGGGGCGTCTGCTGAAGCAGAGCGGAGGAAACACGTTCGAGGCGATCGAAGGCTCGCTTCCGATGGAAACGCGGATGTATGTGCCGAAAATCCTCGCCTTGATCTCCGTGCGCGAAGGCGTGGATGGCGCAACGCTCCCGGCGCCGAAGGCGTGAAGGAGGGGATAACATCCAGGGCCTTTCGTTTTGCCGCTCCTTCGGCTCGGTCGGCGAGCCACGCCTTCGACGGGCGAGCCGCCGACCCTCCCCGAATCAGAAACGCGCCTGAATACGAAGGGGAGGGACGCGCGCCCCTCCTGCGGCGGACAAGCTGCGCGTCCGCAAGCCGAAAGTGAACCAAAACAAAAGACCCCGGGAAAACATCGAACGCTGAACATTCAACATTGAAGTTCAGTGTTCAACGTTGGGCGTTGTTTGCTCAAAGGGCGCCTCGCGCTTTCTGCAAGGCCAGTTCAACCGCTTCCCGGGGTGTCTTCGCGACAAGAATGCCGGGATCAACACGGCCGTCCTTCGAAAGCGTCCACGTATTGAGCCCGATAACGGGGATTTTCAACCGCAGGGCGAAGGCGATTTCGCTGAGCGTGCCGTATTTCCCCTCGATCGCGATCACGGCGTCGGCGCTGCGGACGACGAGCATGTTGCGAAACGCACCGAGCCCGGTGGGCAGTGGAACGTCAATAAACTCGTTCGCCTCTTCCGCGTCGATTCCCGGCAGAATGCCGACGGTCATGCCTCCGTTGCTCTTCGCGCCCCTTGCGGCCGCTTCCATCATGCCGCCGAGCCCGCCGCAGACGACCACGCATCCCTGCCGCGCGAGTTCCCGGCCGACTTCCACCCCCATAGCATACTCGGCTTCGGAACACTCATTCGGCCCAAGCACGGCAATCCGGGTTTCCATGTTTCCGCCACTCCGTCAGTCCATCATCCGCCGAGAGCCTGTACCTTTGAATAACGCAGAATCTCGCATCCCGTATCCCGCATCAGTTCGCCATCACGCCGTTCATCCCTCAGGGCTGCATCCGTCCCATCAATCGCGGGAAGGGAATCGTCTCCCGGATGTGCTTGAGTCCGCAGATCCATGCCACGGTTCGCTCAATGCCCAGTCCGAATCCGCCGTGCGGCACGGTGCCGTATCGCCTGAGGTCGAGATACCATTGGTAGGGCGCGGGATCCATGCCCTCTTCCGTCATCTTTTTCTCCAACACCGCAAGGTTGTCCTCGCGCTGGCTGCCGCCGATGATCTCGCCGTAGCCTTCGGGCGCGATCATGTCCATGTTCAGGACCACATCCGGATTGGCCGGCGAGGGTTTCATGTAGAAAGCTTTCGCGCGTTTCGGATACCCGGTGATGATGACCGGCCGGTCGAACTCCGTGGAAATGATCGTTTCCTCGTCGCCCCCCAGGTCGCGGCCCCATTCGAATTGCAGCGCATCCGCCATATGCCGCGGCATGTTGCCGACCACGACCTCCAGATCGCGGATATTCTCCCGCAACGCCTGGATTTGTTCGGCCAGCTTTTCCTGCTGCCACCCCTTCCTGGCCGTGCGTTCTTCCTCTTCGAGGCGCGCGAGTTCACCGATCCACTGATTCAACGTGGTTCGCCGCTCCTCCATCTGTTTCGCGAGGCGTTCGTGAACGTGAGGGGCGTGCAGCAGTTCAACGGCCTCGGTATAGGTGATTCGTGGGAACGGCGGAAAAACCCGCTCCAGCGCCGTAACGTCGCGGCCGAGGGTTTGGAGATCGTCCCGGTGTTGCCGGAGCACGTCCTGGACCATGTGGCATACCAGCCGCTCCGCCCAATCCATGAGTTCGCCGAGCTCCGCAAACGCGATTTCGGGCTCCACCATCCAGAACTCGGTGAGATGCCGCCGAGTCTTCGACTTCTCCGCGCGGAAAGTCGGACCGAAGCAATAGACCCGGCCCAGTGCCATGCAGGCACTTTCGAGATAGAGCTGGCCGGTCTGCGCGAGGTACACCTCGTCGCCGAAGTAGTCCACCGGGAAGAGCGTCCCCGCGCCTTCGGCCGCGCCGGGTGTGAGTATCGGGGTGTCAATCAAGGTGAAGCCGTTGGAGTCGAAGAACTCGCGCGCCGAGCGGATGAGCGCGTGGCGGACGCGAAGGATCGCGGTTTGCCGGAGCGACCGCAACCAGAGGTGCCGGTGATCCATCAGGAAGTCCACTCCGTGCGCCTTGCGCGCGATGGGGTAGGTGTCCACGGATTGAATCTCGCCGACCGCAGTCACGGCGAGTTCACAGCCGCCGGGCGCACGGTCGTCGCGTCGGACGACACCGGAAACGGTGAGCGACGATTCCTGCCCCATGCGCTTTGCCAGGTCATAGGGCTCGGGCGTCGAGGCCTCGACGACACATTGACACAGCCCGGTGCCGTCGCGGACGAGAAGGAAGACGATCTTGCCGCCGGATCGCTTGCCGTGCAACCAGCCGCGCAATGTGACTTCACGGCCGGCATGCGATTGCAGGTCCCGGATTTGAGCATGAGGCGGCATGGCCGTTTTGTAGCACAGCGGAATATCTGCCGCAATGGAAGAGGAATACCCTGCCCGTGTGGCGCAGCACAGAAAGCTCCGCTGCTCCGGAAAAACAAGAAGGCCTGTACGCCGGGGCATACAGGCCTTCCCACTCCTCAAGCCGATGGCTCGTAACTCCTCGCCCTTTGCAGGCCCCCCCGAACCCCCAGTCTGCACTCCATCCTCACCCCAATGCGGGTCATCGGCTGAGAATCAAAAGAACTGTTAATATAGATAGAATCCCCCCGGAGTCGTGTCCATGACGTAACCGCGTGGAACCTATAGGATTATCCCTACAAGCCTTCTGCTGTCGGAGAGCGGTTGCGTAAAGCGCACAAGCGTTTGCACGCAGAGGAATACGGCTATTCGATGAGTCCGGCTTCGAGCACGTATCGGATCAAGTCGGCCCGGCTGGAAAGCTCGAGTTTCTCCATCACGCGCGCACGATACGTGGTGATGCTTTTCTCGCTCAAGTTGAGCTGATAGGCGATCTCCTTGACGGACATGCCGCTGCCGAGAAGGATCATCACCTGGAACTCCCTTTCCGAAAGCGCCTCCAGCGAGCCCTTCTTCTTGCGCCCTTTCAGAAGTTTCCCGATGCGAACGGCCATGGTGGTGGAGATGTAGGTGCGATTGTCGGCTACCGCGCGCACCGCCTCCAGCAGTTCCTCGAACGGAGCGCCCTTCACAACGAATGCGTCGGCTCCGCTCTCCATCGCATGCGTGGCGTAGCGCGTGTGGTCGTACATCGTAAGCACCACCACCTTGCAGGCCGGGAGGGCGTCCTTGACCTGGCGAATGAGCGTAACCCCGTTGGTGTCCGGCAACTTGAGGTCGAGGATGATGACATTCGGCTGCAAGGGCTGCAGCTTCCTGAGGAGTTCCTCGCCCGTTCCCGCTTCGCCGGTGACTTCGATGCCTTCCTCGTCGCAGAACTTGTCTCGGAGCCCATCCCTCAGCATCACGTGATCGTCCGCGATCATCAGCTTGATCATGAGATCACTCCTTCCACCGCTTTTCGGCGGGCACATGGGCCCGAAGGACGGTCCCCCTTTCTTCCGCGGCACACAGCTCTATGGTTCCTCCGCATCCCGCGATTCGCTCGCGCATCAGGATGAAGCCGATGCCGTGCCGCCGATCATCAGTCTCCGCATCAAGGCCCTTGCCATTGTCCTGCACTTCAAGCGTGATTCCCGTAATGTCGTTTGTGATCGTGATGCTCACGCGGTCCGCCTGTGCGTGACGCACCACGTTGGTCAGCGCCTCCTGCAGCACGCGGTACAGGCAAATCTCCTCTTTTTTGCTCAACTGCAGGGGATCCCCCTTTTGCGAGAAGAGCACCTCGGTATTCGAGCTTTCCATGAATTCCTCGGCGAGCGATTCGATCGCGGACTCGATGCCCAGGTCGTCCAGGATGGGCGGCCGCAGCGACACCGCGAGCCGCCGGACCGAGTCCAGGGCGTCCTTCAAGCGCTGGGTTGCCCGTTGCAGGGCTCCGGACGATTTCTCCTCGGCTCCTCGAACGGAGCCCAGTTCGAGCTGTGTCAGGGTCAGCAGCTGGCCCAGGTGGTCGTGCAGCGTTGCGCTGATGTCCCGGCGCTCCCGCTCCTGCACTTCCAGCAGCATCGCGGCATAGCGGGCGCGTTCCTCCTCGATCTGCTTGCGCTCGCTGATGTCGCGCAGGATGACCATCGAGGCGAGCCGTCCATGCCACTGGGTTCGCGTGATGGATACCTCGACCGGAATGCATGAGCCGTCGTGCCGTATCAAGCGCGATTCATAGCGGCTGGGCACATTCTGGCCTTCGAGCCGCTGAACGAAACGCGTGTAGAGCAACTCCTTTTCGTCCGGATGGCAGAGGTCCTCGATCGTCTTGCCCATCAGGTCATTCTGGCTGTAGCCGCTTATCTGTGCCATTGCGCTATTGACATAGACGATCTGGGCCGCGCCTTCAAAAATCAGGATCCCGTCGAGCGCGTTCTGGGCCAGCGCGCGGAAGTTCTCCTCGCTTTGCTTCAACGCCTGCTCCGCAAGCACACGCGCCGTGATGTTTCGCGAGAACCCCAGCACGGCGGATACCCGGCCGTCACGGTCTTTGACCGGCACCAGCCGCGTGTCAATCCAGACTTTGCCGCCCGGCATGACCTCGGGGTTCTCTGCGGTAATCGGCTCGCCGGTCTCGAAAACCCGGCCGATGGTTCCCGCATGGTGCTCGGCGATCTCCGGGGGAAAAAGCTCCCTCTGGGTCTTGCCGACCAACGCGGCGGGTTCCTGGCCGAACTGTCGCGCACCGGTCTGGTTGACGTAGAGCACACGGCCTTCGCGATCGCACATGTAAATCATGTCCGGAGACCCTTCCGCAAGGGCCCGGTAACGCTCCTCGCTCTCACGCAGCGCGAGTTCGCGCTGCTTGCGCTCGGTGATGTCAATGGCGATGCCGCGAATACCGGCCGGCTGTCCGGAGCGGAGGATGGGCACCGCGTAAAGCAGAATGGGGAAGGTCTCGCCATTCTTGCGGGCGGCCGTATATTCGTGCGCGGTCTTGTCGCCCTGAAGCCGCCGGTTCATACCTTCACGCATCTGCTCCCGCTGCTCCGGGATGATGATGTCGAAACAGGACATGGCAGCAACTTCGCTTGCCGTGTAACCCCAGCTCGCCAGCGCGCTCTTGTTGACAAAGGTCAGGCCTCCTTCGAGGTTTACCTCGAAAACCGTCTGCGGCATCATCTCCGCGAACTCCCGGAAACGCGATTCGCTTTCCTGCAGTGCCGCTTCGGTTTCGTGCCTTTCGGTGATGTCCAGCAGGATGCCCTGGAGGTGTGTGACGATGCCCTCGGCATCGCGAATCGCGCGCGTGTGATCCTCGACCCACCGTACACGGCCGGACTTGGTGATCAGCCGGTATTCCTGCACGAACTCGTCCACACCCTCGCTCATGTGCTGGGCGACGTCCTTCTCCAGCCAAGGCACATCCTCGGGGTGCGTAACTGCCACCCACGCCGCGCGGCCCGACAGAAAATCGTCCGGGGAGTATTCCAGCATCCGCTGCACGTTGCGCGAAACGAATTCAACCGGCCACCCCTCCGCCACCCGCCAGACGAAGACCACCGCGGGGCTGCGGTTGATCGTGGCTTCCAGGTCTTCGAGGTGGGTCAATGCCGCCTGCAGCGATTCAGTGGCGCGCCGGCGCTCCGCTTCGGCCCGGGTTTTCTCCGTGACGTCCTCGATCACGCCGTCCACCCAGTCTATCCGGCCGGATGCATCGAAATGCGCTTTTGCGGAAAGCGAAGCAATGATGGGTGTACCGTCCGTCTTCTTAAGGCGAAGCATGTACTCGCGGACCGAGCCGCGTTCCGCGAGCTCCTGGATCAGCCGGGCCCGGCCCTCCGCGTCTTGGTAGAAGGCGGTCACCCGAAAGCGCATGAGCTCTTCCGGCCGCCCGAAACCCAGTATCCGCGCATGCGCGGTGTTGGTCTGGAGGATCCGGCCGTCCGGCGTGGTGCGAAACACCCCTACGGAAAGGTTTTCCAAAAGCGTCCGGTATTGCTCTTCCCTTTCCCTCAGCGCGGCCTCCGCCTTCTTCAGATCGGAGACGTCGCGGATTACGCCTACGACCATCGGTTCGCCCGAGGCGCCGCGGTAGAGAGACTTTTTGGTTACGATGATGTGTGTCTCGCCATCCGCGGTCGTGATCTGTTCCTCGTTGATGTTGTCCCTGCCGGTGGTGAGAACCTCCTCATCCTTCTCCCAGAACACCTCCACCTGTTCCCTCGGGAAGAAAGGCTCGTCCGTCTTCCCGAGAACATCGTTCCGAGGATAGCCTGTCAGCCGGCATTCCGCCTCGTTGACCAGGAGCATCCGGTGCTGGCGGTCCTTGACGAAGATCGGGTCCGGAATGGCATCAATGATGTTGTTAAGGAAGTCGCGCGATGCGGTTGCATCCTGTTCGGCTTTCCGAAGCGCGGTGATGTCGCGACCGACGGACTGGTACTCCCGCACCACGCCCAGGTCGTCGAAGAACGCGCGGTTGGTCCACTGAATCCACCGGATGCTGCCGTTCGCGTTCTGCACCTCGTTCTCGTGCATCCCGGCGGGTTGCGCGGGAGTCAGCGCGGCAAGGTGCGCGGTGATTGCCTCCAGTTGCGACTGCGGCACGAAGCCGCGAAAATCGGCGCCGATCAGCTGGTCCCGCGTCCGGTTGTAGAATCGGCAACACGCGTCGTTCACGAACGTGAGCCGGTAATCCGGCGTGAAACGGGAAATCAGCTCGGCTTGCAGGTTGACGATCTCGCGATGCAGCGCGTCACTCTGGCGCAGCGCATCGTCGTCCCGGCGATGCAGCAGCGTCCCGCCGATCGCCGAGGACAAGGTGAGCAGGACATGCTTCTCCTGTTCCGACCAGACGCGTTCCTTCGTGTGCGATTCGATCTGCACGAACCCCCAGCACCGGCCGCTGATCATGATCGGCACCGCCATGAAGGAGCGGACGCCCTGGGAAACGAAAAGCGCGCGTTCTCCTTCGGGCAACGCGGTCGGAATGCCTGCGACGACATGCCCGGATAACAGGACCGCGTGCCAGCGGGTGAGTCCGAGCCGGTCGAACAGAACGCTCTGCTGCGCCGGGTCATTCATGCGGATCCCGTTGTCGGCCGCCGTCCATTCGCAGCGATGGTTCACGGTGGGCCCGTGCGTGCGAGGATCCGAAAGCACTTCGAAAACCGCCAGCCGATCCGAATCCAGGGCGCGACCCAGAAGGCTGAGCGCGCCGCCCAGTACGGACAAGCGATCGCTCCTCGCGTGCAGCAGCGCGGCGGCCTGCGCGCTGGCCTCGAGCAGGGCGTCCTTGCGGATCGCCTCTTCGTGCTCGCGGAAAACGCGGATGGCGTGCGACACCGCGCGGAATATCGAATCCGCCGTGATGCGGTCCTTCGGCAGGTAATCTCCGGCGCCGGTCTTGAGCAGTTCCACCACGAGGGCTTCGTCGCCATAGCCCGTGGTGATTACGATGGGTATGCGCAGCCCGCGGCTGCGCAGCTCGCGCAGGAAATCCATGCTCTTGCCGTCGGGCAACAGGTGGTCGAGAACAACCACGTTGTACGATTCGGCGCGCAGGCGCTCGAAGGCGGCCGCCAGGGACTCGACTTCGTCGATGACGGCGTTGAGCTTGCAGGACCGCAGCGCCGTGCAGACATTCAGCCGGTCCACGGCATCGTCATCCACGACAAGCACCTTGAGAACGGAAGGAATGGCCTCGTCGTCGGAAGGCCCTTGCGCGGCCTGCGTATCGGCCCGCTGTTTCCTGCGACTCGCGTTCTTGCCCTGCGAGTGTGCCACGATTGTTCTCCGGCGGGTGATTCCTTGCGTGCCGGGTCCCCTGCGGCCTTCCGGCACCTCCCTCCGCAGATAAATAAACAACATGGCCGCCAAAAAGCCAGCGCTTATTGTCCGGCTCGTCACAATGAAATTGACTCGCAGCGCAAGTCCAAGTACATGGGAACGGTCCGGTTGGGAGGTTCGAATGAGCGAGTGCCGTTCTTCATACGGGTTTGAGGCCGACGGGTCTTTTACGATCCGGAACTACAACATGGCCTCGCCGTTTGCCAGTTTCCTGCCCGGCATCGCCGGCCCGTGGGGCATCCCGATGTGGGCCTTCTACGTGAACCGCGGACAGGGGATCTGCAGTTTCGGATTGCGCGACAAGGATCATCCGATCGCCGAATTCGTCTCCGCGAACTGGGCGTTCCAACTCGTCTTCCGCCAGGGCTTTCAGACCTTCCTCAAGATTTCCGATTCCGGCGGAGAGCGCTACCACGAACCGTTCCAGGTGGCCGCCAACGGCCGGCCGGCCCCGCAGCAGACCATGGAAATCCGGCCGGGGGAATTGACCCTCCGCGACTCCGATCCGGATGCGGGCGTCGAAGTCGAGGTGCGCTATTTCACCCTGCCGCAGGAATCGCTCGGCGCTCTGGTTCGCTCCGTCCGCGTCCGCAACCTGTCCGATAAGCCGGTGTCGGTGCAGATGCTCGATGGCCTCGCGCTGATCATTCCTCATGGGTTGAACAACTTCTCGATCAAAGAAATGCGCTATATCGCGCAATCCCACGCGGAAGTCATCGGGCTCGCGGAACGGACGCCCGGGTTCCGGACCAAGGCGACATCCGACGATTCGACCGTCGTGGAAACGGTCTCCGGCGTGAACTTCTGCTTCGGATACGAGGGGGGGGCGCCGGATCGCCTGCTTCAGCCGATCGTGGACCCCGCGGCCGTGTACGGCTCCTCCACCGACCTGAGCCGGCCGGTCCTATTCCTGGATCCCGGGCCGTATCGCGCGCCCGGCGACCAGATGACGGAGAACCAGCTTCCGTGCGGCCTGCTCCTCGCCGGCTACGAGTTGAAGCCTCTCGCGGAGAAGACTTTCCACATGTTTTACGGCTATGCCCCGTCACCGGCCCCCCTGGCCGAGTTCGTGTCCCGCGCGCGCGATGAGTCCTACGTGGACCAGGCGCTCCGCCAGAACCGGGCGCTTGTCGAGAAGTTGACGCAGCCGTGTGCCATGGTGTCGTCCCATGCGACCCTGGACGCGTACGCCCGGCAGAACGTTCTCGACAATGTCATGCGCGGGGGCAGCCCGACCACCTTGGGCCGATCGAAAGACGGAAAGCCCATAGTCCTTTCCCTCTACACGCGAAAGCACGGGGACCTCGAGCGCGACTACAACTACTACATTATCGAGCCCACGTTCTTCTCGCAGGGCGAGAGCAACTACCGGGATGTCAACCAGAACCGTCGCCATGATGTGTTCATGAACCCGGATGTCGGCGCTTCCGATATCGTGTTCTTCATGAACCTGATCCAGCCCGACGGCTTCAATCCCATGCTCGTGCAGCCGAAAAAACTGATCTGCAAGGACACGCCGGCCCTTCGGACCGCCGCGCGAAAGATGGCGGGACGCCAGACCGGGTGGTTCCTGAAGCATGTGACGAAGGAGTTCGAGCTGGGCCGTCTGCTCACCGATATGACCGCGCGCGGCATGGCCGCGGGCCGCCGCGAGGAACTCGTGGCGGAAATCCTGCACCATGCCGAGCCCGTCGAGGCCTCGCTGCACGGACACGGCTTCTGGACCGACCACTGGACCTACAACATGGACCTCCTGGAGTCGTTCCGCGGCATATTCCCGGAGCGTGTGAACGATCTTCTCTTCAGACGGAGAGAGTTCACCTACTGCGATTCCCATGTCTTCGTGAAGCCGCGAAGCCGGAAGTACGTGCTGCTCAAGGGCGTGCCGTGCCAGCTCAACAGCCTGTATGCGGATCCGGACAAGGAAGCACTGATCCGCACGAGGCCGACGCGTCCGTACGCCGTGCGGACGCGGCAGGGCAGGGGGAAAGTCTATGCCACGACGCTCGCCTCCAAGCTGCTCGGGCTCGCCGCCGTCAAGCTGGCCTCGCTCGACTTCTGCGGCATGGGCATCGAGATGGAGGCGGACCGCCCGAACTGGTACGACGCGCTGAACGGCCTGCCCGGGTGCTTCGGATCCTCGATTAGCGAAACCTTCGAGCTGAAACGATTGATTCTCCTGCTTCGCGAAACGATCGAGACGGCCCCGCGGAATTTCGCGTGGACCCTCCCGGTCGAATGTGGAGACCTTGTTTCGGGGCTGCACCGGCTGTTGCGTGCGCGAAACGGCGGCGATCGCCGTCGGCGCGCCTTTCGCTTCTGGGATGCCGCATCCGCGCTCAAGGAGAAATACCGGTCGCGCGTCTGGATGGGTTTTTCCGGGAAGGAGAAGAAGATATCCGCGGCGTCCGTCAGGGATTTCCTCGAGCGCGCACTCGCCCGGGTGGAGTCCGGCATTGCCGCCGCGCGGGACCGCAAGACCGGCCTGTACCACACGTACTTCCGTTACGAAATCGCCCGGTGGAAGCCGGGACCCGTCGTGGACGGGCATCCGACCTTTACGCCCCTCGCGGTCAGGCAAATCCGCCTGCCGCTGTTCCTCGAGGGACAGGTTCACGCGCTGCGCCTGGAGAAGAATTCGCGCAAGGCTGCCGAGTTGGTGCGCGCCGTGCGGCGGAGCAGCCTCTTCGACAGGACGCTCAGCATGTACAAGGTCAACGGCGACGTGTCGCGGGAGCCGATTTCGATCGGGCGCACCCGCACGTTCGCGCGCGGGTGGCTCGAGAACGAGTCCGTCTGGCTGCACATGGAATACAAGTACCTGCTGGAGATGTTGCGCGGCGGACTCCCGCAGGAGTTTTTCGAGGATTTCCGGCACTGCGCCATTCCGTTCCTCGATCCGCAGGTCTACGGCCGCAGTACCACGGAGAACTCATCGTTCCTTGTCAGCGATGTCTATCCGGACCGCCGGCAAGTCGGAAAAGGGTTTATGGCCCGGCTCAGCGGCGCGACCGCCGAGTTCATTCACATGTGGATATGTATGTGCGCGGGCGAACGGCCGTTTCGCACGGGGAAATCCGGCGCGCTGGAGGCGGTGTTGCAGCCGACTCTGCCGTCCTGGCTGTTCACCTCGGAAGCGCGTCGCATGGACCTGGCGGGCCCCGACGGCAAGCCGGTTTCGTACGAAGTGCCCCGGTGTTCGTTTGCGTTCGTCTTTCTCAGCCACACGGTGGTGATCTACACACAGGACGGTCCTTGCCGCAACACGTTCGGTCCCGCGGGGGCGGCCATCCGTTCCATGCGCGTGACCTTCAACGACGGCCGGGTCGAGGAGTTCCGCGGCGCCGTCATCCCCGCGCCTCATGCCGAGGCCCTTCGCAACCGCCAGGTTCGCCTGATCGAAGCGCGTCTGGGCTGAGTCGGGCCCCATAGGTCCCAAATCCGTTGGAATCGCAGCCCCCACGAATCCGCTTGCCAAGGCGATGCAATACCGGTAGTATACCAGTATATTTTGTGTGGAGGGGTGTTGTGAGTGCGCGTTCTACAGCAAGAGGGCCGGAAGTCGCGGGGCAAGGAGTCTGTCCCGGCGCGATCGTGTTGGAGGAGCAAACAACCCTTGCCGCGTTCAACCGGCAGACCGGTGTGCGGCACGGGATGTTCATGACGTTCGTGTCGTTTCCGGGCGTTGTGGAGCCGAAATCGCCCGAGGACGGCAAGCTGTCGCGCTTTCTCGTGGCGTGCCGCGAGGTCCGTGCCGTGCCGGTGGTCACCGTGGAATGTTTCCAGGGATTGGATTCGTACAAGACCGACCAGGTGGCGCGGTTTGCGGAACGCGTGCGCAGGGAGAGTTGGACGCCGCCGATCGTGCGATGGAATCACGAGATGAACGGGAGCTGGTATCCGTGGGGCCAGCAGCCGGGCAAGTACATCGAGCGGTTCCGCGCGTTCGCTGAAATCCTGCGCCGCGAAGCGCCGGATGCGGCGATGGCATGGACTCCCAACCAGGGGTGGGGCTATCCATGGCCCGGCTGCAAGTTTGCCAATGCGCACCTGGAGTCGGGCGATCCGTATGCCCCGTATTATCCCGGCGATGATGTCGTGGACTGGGTGGGGATCAGCTACTACCACTGGGGCGAAACCCGCGGCGCCAGCGAGATCCCGCCGCATGGCAAGTGGGGAAGCGCCCTCGGATTCGGCAACCCGGTCGGCAATTTCCACGATCTCTACGCCGTGCAACACGGCAAGCCCATGATGGTCGCCGAGACCTCTGCGCTCTATGACCTCGGCGACACGAAAAAGGGCGGAGCCCCGGAAGCGGCGATCAAGTGCGAGTGGATCAGGCAGGTCTACAACACGACCGACGAATCCCAGCCTCGGCTGGATCGGGATTTGCCTCATTTGAAGGCGATCTTCTGGTTCAGCATCCTGAAGCACGAAGAGGAAGTCGGAGGCATGGTGGATTGGCGCGTGAGCTCGAATCCCGCCGTCGTGGAGTGCTACCGAACCGCCGTCTCAGCCGCCGCTGAAATCAATGGCTTGCCATCCGAAGCTCAAGCGAAGCGCAGAGCGTAGGATGGTGGCCAGGGTCGGAATCGAACCGACGACACACGGATTTTCAGTCCGTTGTTTTCCCGCATTTCCCTAAGAAAACAGCTTGCTTGTAGGCTTTCTGTAGGCCTATCCTGCATACCTATGGAGCAGATGTGGACTAAAGGTGGAACAGGTAGCACCCCCTCTCAATGCGCGAATGCGGGTTTCTCTCCGCGCCCCACCGACAAACCCGACAAACCGACAAACTACCCGGGAGGTCTTCCGTGAAGAAGCGAACCGGCCACCTGTTCAAGCGCGGCAAGAAGTGGTACCTGCAGTACAGGGTCGCCGGCCGCAAAGTCGTCGAGAGCTTGGACACCACCAAGGAGCGCGACGCCAAGACCGCCGCCGAACGCATCATGGCCCCGATCCGCGCCGCCGACAAAGCCGAGGCGCTCCAGGCGATCCAGTCCCGCGCCGACACCGCCGCCCAGGAGGCCGCCAAGCTCAACGACGAGGCCCACCCGCCATTGAAGCTCGCGGACGCATGGCAGGGCTATCTGGAGTCCGAACGCCGCCCACGCAGGGCGGGGGCCCGCACGCTGGCCGACTACAGGGGCAACCTGACGCTGTTCACCGACTGGCTGAACGAGCGGAACCCCGAGGCCGTATTCCTCCGCGACGTGACCGCCGACGATGCCGCCGCGTTCGTGCGCCACCTTGAGAAGGGGGGCTTGTCCGGCAACCGTGTGAACAAGCTCATCGCGTTCATGCGGACGTTCTGCGCGGCGCTGGAAAAGCCCGGCCGGCTGACCGTGAACCCTTTCGCGGAGATCGCCCGCCGGGAACACGTCGCCAAGAACAAGCGCCCGTTCACCATCGAAGAACTCAAGCTGATCCTCGAAACCGCCGCGGGCGAAATGCGAACGCTCCTCATGATCGGCACATTCACCGGCTTGCGGCTCGGGGACGCCGCGACGCTCCGATGGGATGAAACCGACTTGGCCCGCGCCATCATCCGGCGCGTGCCCCGCAAGACGGCCCGCACGGGTAAGCCGGTTATCATCGGGATACCGACGATCCTTGGCGAACACTTGGCCGCACTTTCGCGCCGGGGGCAATTCGTCATGCCCAATATCGCCGCGCGGTACGAGCGCGACGAGTCTACCCTGTGCCAGGACATTCAAGCCCACCTGAAATCCTGCGGGATTGAAACCGTCGCCCCAGGCACCGGGTTCGTGATGGTGAAGAACAAGAAGGGCGAATTCGTTCGCAAGCACAGCGGCAAGCGGGCTGTTGTTCTGGCGGGGTTCCATTCCCTGCGGCACACCTTCGTTTCGCTTCACGCGGCAGCCGGCACCCCGCAAGCCGTGATGATGAAGCTGGCCGGCCACAGCAATCCGGCCATGTCGGAGCACTACACGCACTTGTCGGAAGCAACCGCCCGGGCCACCGCCGCCGCGTTGCCGCCGATCCTTGCGGATGAGAAGCCCGCATTGCCACCCGTGGATGCGGCCGCGCGCGTGAAGGAACTGGCCGCGACGTTGAACGCGAAGACCTGGAAGCCCGTGAAAGCCGAACTGGAACAACTGGCCGCGACCCTGAAGGAGTCCCACGATGCAAAGCCCCGCTGATGAAATCCAAGAGGCCGCCCTCGAGTTGTCCGACGCCGCCGCGCTTGCCCGAGCCATCATAGACAAGACCGAACATGTTCGCGGCGCCTTGGCCGACAATGCAGACACCGCCCAAGTGTTCAACGGCGCCGTGCGAATCTGCGAACTGGCCGAACTGATCGAAGAGATTGCGGGTAAGGGCCACGCCGCATTGACCGCATGAGACAGCCGATCCGCCCAGGCATCGTTGGTTCGTCCTTCCGGGGGGCGCATTTTTGCGCGGCTTTCCGCCTCTTCTGCGCTCCGCACAATTTTTCCACATTTGCGCTTGTCAGAGTCTCAGCCTGGCACTACCTCTCGCGTTCTATGAACGAGTACGCGGAGCGAGGCGAAGCCCACCGGGCGGCGTTGCTGCGAGACAAGTCTCCTAGGGTCTTGTGGTGCCAACCGGCGAAACTGATCCGCGTGCTGGCGTTGGGCTGTGCTCAGCGCCGGGACGATCCCCGCCGTGCGGCCATCGAACTGCACGGGCCCCGCGCGAATAAAACCGCGCATAGCTTCCATGTTGGGGGAGCTCCCCCAGGAGGAAGGGCCCGTGACAAGAAAAGATCGTCCGAAGAACATTGCCTTAGTCGCCGCAATCGCGCGACTCGGCTTCTCCAATCAGAAAACTGCTAGACTCGCCGGCATCGACAGATCGACTTTGAGCAAGTTGGTCTGCCAGCGCCAGGACGCCGCGCCAACCACCCAGCGCAAGCTGGCTCGCGTGCTCGGAGTCACACCTGCCGACCTATTCCCGGTTGAGGCAGGTGAGCGATGAATACCGAGCAACTCGCTGCCCTCAAATCGTTTCTCAACGCACTCGCAACGCCGCCGGACATTGTGTGGCGCATCTTGGCTGCCGCTAAGGCACCGGTGCCACAGCCGGACTCGTTGATTACCACCCGCGCGGCCGCCGCGCAGCTTGCCGTGCACCCAAAAACGGTCTTTCGGTACCGCTCGCGCGGGCTTCTGCATTCGGTCAAGCGGTCCCCGCGATCCATCCGCTGGCGACAGTCGGAAGTTGCCGCGCTGGCGGCGGGAGGTGCGCAATGAGAGGCCATGCACTCACATGGGAAACGGCAATCGGCGAGCAGCGCGCGGCACCACCGGGGCAGGCCCCGGCCCTGGCAGGGGCGGCGGGGGGGAACACGAATAAGTTAACAATTAGCACACTGCCGGACGCGGGTCAAGCCCGCGAAACGACGCACAAGCGCCCGGCCTGGTCTTCCAAGTCCGCGACGCTGTTTGCCTCCGCGACGAGCACCACGCCTACGCTCACCACCTGCGCCGCGATCCTCAGCGGGATTCGCGAGGGCCGCTGGCGCGAGGCGGTCGAACGCATCCGCCTGACCTTCCGCGAGACTCGCGAGCGTCTCGACGTTGAGGCGGCGACGCGAGCCATCGCCACACTCAAGTGCGCGCTCCCCGCTGTCATCTTCGCGGGGGAGTTCGGTTCCCGCACGGCCAAGGCATTGAAACGGCATTCGATGCTCATGGTCCTGGACTTCGATCATTTGGGCTCTGCCGTGGCCAGCACGAAGGCGTTGCTTGCCAGAAATGCGCACGTCCTCGCCGTCTTCGTGTCACCTTCCGGCGACGGCTTGAAGATCATCGTGCCCGTCGAGGCACACGATGCCGCGACGCACACGGCCTGCTTCCGCCAGGCCGAGCAGTATTTCGCGGACGAGTACGGGCTCAACGTCGATCCGGCGGGCAAGGACGTGTCGCGCCTCTGCTTCGTCAGCTATGATTCCGAACTCATCATGCGAGCGGAGGCCGAGGCGTTCGGTCCCCAGGCGGACGTGGAACAGAAAGCGGAGCCCTCGCGCAGCCCGCACGACGACCAACCCAACCCCGCCGACATTCGGGCCGCGCTGGACTGCCTCCCGCCCGACGCCGACTACCGGACCTGGCTCGTTGTCGGCATGGCGCTGCACGCAGCCGGTGAGCCGGTGCAGACGTGGGATAGTTGGTCCGCGCGTGGACAGAAGTACAAGACGGGCGAGTGCGCGGCGAAGTGGCGCACGTTCCACCAAGGCGCGGTCGGCCCCGGCACGCTTTTCTTCTTCGCGAAGAGACACGGCTGGCGGCCGACTCCGGACGCCGCGCCCTCAGTTCGGGTGCAGGGCACACCACCTGCACCGAGCGCCTGGGCCGAGCCGCAACCGATAAGCGCTCTCGGCGAGCCGCCCCCGCCGTGGCCGTGGGAGGTGTACCCCGAGGCATTGCGGGAAGTCGGACAGGCGATAGCCGGCACGATGAACGTGCCCGATGAACTGCCCGGGCTGGCCCTGTTGTGCGCTGCGAGCATTGCCGCCCGCAACGTCGCCCGCGTAGAAATCAAGCGGGATCACCGCCAGTACCCGAATGTGTTCGGCATGGCGGCCGTGCCTGTGTACTGCGGAAAGACACCGGTCGCGCGGATCGTGCTTGCGCCGCTGCTCGCCTATCAGAAGGCGAACGCCGCGCTTCACGCAGACGAAATGAACCGATGGAACGCGCAAGCGCGCGCCGCTGGCGCGCAAATTAAAGGGATTGAGCACCGAATCCAAAGCGGGAAGGGAGATGCGGACGCGCTCGCGGTAGACCTTGCCGAGTTGCAGCGGGTCGAACTACAGAAACCCACCGCACCCGTTTTTGTCGTCAACGACGCCACACCCGAGGCCATGGCTCGCATCATGGCGGCGAACGGTGGCCGACTGGGCGTCTTTTCGTCGGAGGCCCGTCAGGTGCTTTCGATCGCCCGAGGCCGGTACTCAAATCAAGGCCAGGACGTTCAGCTCTGGTTGGCAGGGCACGGAGGTGACTATCTGCGCTACGATCGCGCCGGGTCGGACAAATCCGCGTTCGAGCTCCACCACCCCGTGTTGTCGGCGTTCCTTGCGACTCAGCCCGACAGCTTGCGGACTTTGGGCGGCAGCGCGGAAATGCGCGAGAGCGGGTTCCTCGCCCGTTGGTTGTACGTCGTTCCCGAGGCCAGCGGCGCGGGCGAATATCCGACGGCCAGCATTGCGCCGGAGATCCTCGAACGCTACGCCGACGCCATCACGCGGCTGCTGGAAATGCAGCACGCCACTACCGAGGACGGCGAACCAATTCCACATTTGGTGCGGCTGGTGCCGCGAGCTTTTGCGCTGTGGAAAAAGAGTCACGATGCGACGCGGCGCGACGCAGTTCACGCCCCGCCGCTGTTGGCGCAATGCCTGGGCAAGCTGCCCGAGCATCTGGCCCGCATTGCGTTGGTGTTCCATCTGGTCGAGGTCGATGCCGGGGCGATGCCGAGCGCGATCACCGAAGCGGAAATCGAACGCGCGCACGTTCTGGGGAAGGCTTTGCGCGCGCACATCGCCCGCGCCGTGGCGCTCATGGGGGAAACCACCGAACGCAATCAGGCCCGGGAGTTGTGGCCGGTGCTGGACGGACACCGCGCGAAGCTCCGCGAGATGCGGGCCGCCGAGGGGTTGGGCGAGATTGAAGCCGTGAAGCCGCGCGACGTGGCGCGGTTCTGTTGGGCTGGAATTGAGGACAGCGCCGACGCTTGGGCAGCTCTGAACGTGTTGGAAACCAAGGGATGGCTGCGGGCCGCCACGGTGCGCAACGTGAAGCAAGCGCCAGCGCATGAACTGTTTCACCTGTACCCAACGAGGCGAGCATGACCACGACCCAACACCTAAACCACCTATGCGTGGCGACCGGCGTCCCGTGGGAGTTCGTTGACGGCGATCCGGAAGTCTTCGGCGGCAAGTGGCAGTTGATGCCGGCGAACCCGGCCGACGAGGACGACTTCTGGTTCTGGCACCTCACCCACGCCCCGCAATGGTTCAACAGCCGGCAGGCGGCGGCCGAGAGCCTGCTCAGGTCGTGGGCGGCCTGGCAGCAACGGAACTGAAGAAGCTGGCCCGGATCCCGCAGGCTCCTCCGGCTTCCCGCGCCAGCTTCTTCCCCCTCGGCTCGCGCCTTCGGCGCTCGCTCGGGTAGACCACCCCGCGCGGCCCTGCGAATCGCTCGCCTTGAGCGTTGTGGCGCTCCGTCTCGCCGATCCCCTGGGCCGCGCGCCCCGTGTGGACTCGCCACGCACCGAAACGGCGCGTCGCTCGGATGCCCCCCAAGCCCCCCGAAGCGGGGGGATGTAGCGGCGGCGTGTCGGCGGCCCCGAGTGAATCGCCCCCAAGCTTCGCCCTCGCCGAAGCGGCTTCGGGTTTCGGTTTCTCGCGCTCTTCCGTTCGGCCGCGGGGCGGCCTCACCCGCTCGCAGACTCGCGGCCCCGTCAGCGGTACGGGTAGCGAGACACCGAGAACTTGGGGACGCGACGCGCTCGCCCATCCCCCGGCGACGGGAGCCCCGAAGAATCGGGGCTCCTTTTCTAAAGGCTGGCGAAGCGCCAGTCCTTCGCGGACTCAGGATCGCCGGGGGAGCGCGCGCCCTCCGGGTTCACTCGGGCCACACGACAGCCGCCTTATCCACCCCCTGTTGCGACGCGCCCCCTCAAGGGGGCGGTCGCTTGTGGCGGCCTCCGGGGTCGGCTCGACGCGTCTCGCACGACCCCTACGGCCGGCGGACTGCCTTATCTATTGGCCCCTTCCGCGCTGCCTGTACCACGGGTGTCTTCAGTCGTCTTCAGTCGTCTTTAGTCGTCTCGCGTCGTCCGGGCTTTTTTGGGTTTGTCGGTTTGTCGGGTTTGTCGGACGCCGGGGGGCCGAACCCCTTCTTATAGCCGGCCCCCGCAAAGGGCAGGCCCACGAACAAAGACTGTAGGCTTTTTGTGGGCCTTTCGCGCACCGGAAAACAGGTAGCACTTGACAACCGTTAGGGACAATCAGGGACAGGGCAATAGCGGTTTAGTACCTGTGAAATAAGTGGAAACTGTTTGTTCAGAGGTGGTGGCCAGGGTCGGAATCGAACCGACGACACACGGATTTTCAGTCCGTTGCTCTACCAACTGAGCTACCTGGCCCCTTGCGAAAGGGACATACTAAGAAAAACGACCCCGATGTCAACAGCGGGGCTGAGTGCGTGTGCGGGAGGGCCCGCGGCCCGCGGGCTGAAAGAAAGATGCCGGATTTAAAGTTCGGATTGGCCGGACATCGTTACCGGTACGCCGAAAACGGCGCGACAACCTGCACGTCCGGGAATACTTCGCGGATCCTGGGCTCGCTTTGCTCCAGGAACAGCAGCTTGATGTTCGGGCCGGCGTCCATCGTGAAGAAAAGCGGCACTCCGTCCTCCCGCATGGCGACAATCCGCTGCATCATACGAACCGATTCGGGCAACCAGTAGAGCAGCGTGGGCCATGCCGCAATCATCGTGGCGTGCATCGCCAGGGCGTTGGATTCTGCGGTGCGGCCCAGGCGCTCGAAATCGCGCGCGACGATCGCGCTTTTCAGCTCCGCGAGGTCCCGCGTTGCCTTGGCGGGCCACGCGGCATACAGTGGCGACGTCTCGATCGTGTGCTTCATGCCCGGCCGCGAACCGGTCTTCTTGGTCTCCGACGAGATGGTGAGCAAGCCCAAGCGGAGCTCCGGCCATCGCGCATCGAGTGGTTCCGCGTAACTGTCCATCCCGTCTTCGCGCGAACCGGCGTGCCATTCCACGAACCCCTCGTACACCGACCGGCTCGCGCTGCCGCTGCCCAAGCGCGCCAGAATCGAGCACGCGCGCTTGTCCAATCCCCATCCGAAGAGGTCGTTCAAAGCGGTCACCAGCGCCGCGAATCCGGAGGCGGACGAAGCGAACCCGGCGGCGGTCGGGATCGTGTTGCGCGCGATCACGTTGAAGTGGGTCGCCGGGGTGGGGCGGAACAAATCCAGAAATTCGAAAAGTCGCGCGGCAAACGGCGCGCGTTCTGGAACCGCCTCGCCGTTCAGCTCGACCCGGTCGGAGCCTTCGCAGGTCGCAAGCACGACCTCCGAGCCCAGCGGGCCCAGCGAGAGCGAAAGACTTGATGTGACAGGAAGGTTGAGTTCCTCGTTACGCTTGCCCCAGTACTTGCACAACGCGATGTTGGCGGGGGCGAAGGCTTTCGCTTCTGCACGCGGCATCGAGGTTCGGCCCCGCAGCACGTTTGATACGACGTCCTTCTTCGTCAGCGTCATGACTCGCTTATGGCACAAGGCGACGATGCGTCGCAATCGAAAAACCCTCACATCGAAGAGCCCTCACCCCGACCCTCTCCCACGGGGAGAGGGTCGGGGTGAGGGGAATCGTCATCACACCGGCTGTTGTTCGCCGATCACGAGTCCTTCGGATGCCATCGCGGTCGGCAGTTGATCGTACGAAAACGCCTCGTTGCGGGCGCGGCCGAGCCCGATAACACAGTCGCCAAGCCCCGAACCGGATATCTTTGCCCCCAGGATGCCCGGATCCTTCCTCAGCGCATAAACAATCCCCGCAAGCTTGCCGTCGCACACGCCGATGGCATCCATCAAGCCTTGGTTGATGTTCAACAGGCCCCCGACGGACTGCCAATCGCCGCGCTCGATCGCGGCGGCGGCCTCCTCGGCGCTGTGGCCCATCAGCTCGTAGATTCGATCATAAGTTGCCGGCTGCTTCGCGTGCGCCGCCTCAACGAGGCGCACCACTTCTGCCGTGGGCTTCTTGCTGCCGGAGTAGACCAGTGTAACGGGATGCACAGCGCCGAGTTTCATCACCTTGAGGGGCTTTGCCCGATACAGAAGGATGCCGCCATATACGCTCGCGGCAGCATCGGCGCCGGAACCAAGGCCTTGGATGTCTTGGATGATCGCTACGCTTGCCCTTAACACGCTTTCCTCTTCCACCTTCTCATCCAGCCAAAGACCCAACGCCGCAGTAGTCGCGACGGTGACCGCGGCTGAAGAACCGAGCCCCGCCTTGTGTGTAAACTCGGACTGCACGGTCAGATCAAAACCGCTCTTAAGATCGCCTTTCCTTTGGGCCACGGCGCCAAGCACGAAAGCCAGGGGTTCCTTGGGTTCGATCGTGTCGAGCGTGAGCTCAAGCCGTCCGAGGGAAGAGGTGATGTGTATCTCGCGATCACTGCGCGGCGAGAGCATGACGTGGATACGCCGGTTGAGCGCGCAGACCAGGGCGTGATGGCCGTGAAGGACAGCGTGTTCTCCGAGCAGCATCATGCTGCCGGGCGCGGAAGTACGGATCGGAGTGTGCATGTGTTTTCCTCTTTACGGCTGCACACATGATACACGGTTGAGCGGTTTTTCCAATGATTGGTGATGGGGGATTGATGCGAGATTCGGGATGCGAGATTCGTGAAACAGGAAGATTGCGATTCGAGTTTCAGAAGGAAGAGCCGGGAAAAAGTCCCCAATCCCGCGCCGCGCATCCCGTATCCCGTATCTGGCAAACAAGGAACGAACCGCGAAATTCATCCGACGATTCGTGCGCCGAGGGGTTCGCCGCGAACGGACATGAGCTCGTAGCCGTAGCGGTCGCAGAGTTCCTTCGGGGCCTTCTCGGCGCAGACGAGCACGATGCCGGCGTTGTCGCCGGCCGTGGCACCCGCGCCGCAAATCTTGGCCGCGGCGCCCCATTTTTCCACCTCGGCAACGAAGCCGCCGACCTTCTGGGGAACCACGCCGATTTCGCTCAGCAATCGGTGATTCTCGCGGATCAGGCGCTGAATCTCTTCCGTGTCGTTCCGCGCAAGCGCTATCTCCATGGCCCTCGTGATGGCCTCAAAGTCTTCCCAGATCCGGCTCTGCGAAAAACGTTCGCGCACATGCGTCACGCACTCGCCGGTTGTGGTCAACGGGGTGCCCGTGTTGATTAGGTGCATGGGCATGCGGGGCAGGGGGATCTTCTCGGCCTGGCCTTCCTGAAAACGCGCGCAGCCGCCGTGCAGAGAGATGTAGGTGTCCACGCCGGACGCGTGCCCGTGCTGGAGGTTCTCGGTCTCCAGACTGTAGGCCTGGTACCATTCCGGCCGGAAGTCCACGCGGAAGTAATGTCCAATCGCGCGGAGCGTGCTGAGGACCGTCGCCGCGGAGGACCCCATGCCGCAGCCGATCGGGATGTTCGAACGAAGCTGAATCTTGAATCCGTCGGCCACCTTCAGGTGCAGCCCGTCCAGGATCGTGATGAACGCAAACTGGAACAACTCGACCGGCTTGTACAGGACTTCGCGGATCCCGAGCCTGCCTTCAAGAAACAGGCGGTAGTTCTTCATCACCCGGTTCTTGAGCTCACGCAGGGCGCGGACCGTGAACGACTCTTGCTGGCTGAAATCCTGCATCTCAAACGAGATTTCATCGTGAGCGCCGCCGGGGACAATGATGGATTGAGCGCTGCGGTCCACGGCCATCGCGATCGCCGGCTTGCCATAAACCACTGCGTGCTCGCCCGTCAGAATCAACTTGCCTGGTGCAACTGCCTTCATGTCAGCGCTTCGTAAAGCCGCTTGTGCTGGCTTATCCCTTTCATACGATACACCCCCGTCCGATACTGGGCAAACGTATGATCCCCCCCGTCCGTTGGACAACCGAGCTGGAAAACATCCTCATATTGCTGGTATGTCAGCTCGGTCCGATTGTCCAGTAAATTCTTGTGCGCGGCGGAGTAGAGATGTTTCCTGTAGTCCGCTTGTAGAATGCCGCTGAAGAACTCGCCCATGCAGCCCGACCCGTAGCTGAACAACGCAACTCGTT
Source organism: Verrucomicrobiota bacterium (assembly GCA_022704185.1). GTDB lineage: Bacteria > Verrucomicrobiota > Kiritimatiellia > CAIQIC01 > JAGNIJ01 > JAKJGV01. The sequence continues at coordinate 4,043 of JAKJGV010000014.1, read as the reverse complement.
TGCCTGCAAGATCTTTCGTACAGTTGTCGAGCAGAGAGCAGAGCCCTTCGTAGAGGGACGCGGCATAGGTGTTTCCGGTGATCCGGTTGTAATGCAGCGATTCGCCCATCTGGTGTTCCATATCCTCGGGGGAGAGGTTGGCCACTCCCGCGGTCTTGGCAAGTCGGACATGCGCTTTCTCCGCCATTTTGGTGAAGGGGAGGTGATAGCAGAAGCGGGCCATATCTGCCAATCCGCGCCCGGAAAGGGCATGATACTGACGCCACGCCTCCTCCAGAGCGGCAATGTAAACCCGCATCGAATATTTGCCGTCCACCACGGCCTCGTCGCGGTAATTGGGTCGCCAGAAATCCATTACATCGCTCGCATACAATCCGCTCTCCGGTTCGATGGCCATGATGCGCGGATTCACGCCGACCAGCATCGCGATGGCCCCGGCGCCCTGGGTCGGTTCGCCCGGACTGTTCAGATCGTACCGGGCGATGTCGGACGCCAGGATCAGGGCTTTCTTGCCCGGATTCCGCAGGGCCCATGGGATCGCCAGTTGCAGCGCGGCGGTGCCGGCGTAACAGGCCTCCTTGACTTCAAAACCGCGGCAGCGCGTGGGCAATTTGAGCAACCCGTGCGCGAACATCGCGGCCGCCTTTGACTGGTCCACGCCGCTTTCCGTGCCGAAGAGAAGCAACTCGATTTCGCTCGGGTCGGTCTGGTCCAGAATCGGGCGCGCCGCGCTGGCCGCCATGGTGACGATATCCTCATCCGGCGGCGGGATCGCCATTTTCTCCTGGCCGAGCCCCGTGTAGAACTTGTTGAAGTCCACGCCGCGCTTCTCGGCCAGCGTCTTGAGGTCGAGAAAGTACTGGGGGGTGTAGAAGCTGATCAGATCTATGCCAACGGTTGTCATGTCAGGTCCTCGGAATGGGGTAATGGGGTGTTGGGGCATTGGGGTGACGCATTGATTGCGGGAATACAGCAAAAGAATGTCTTATGAATCTCCATCTCCCCATTACCCCATCTCCCCATCACCCCATCTCCCCAACAGCAATTCCTCCCGTCCGATCAACTTGTCCATGCAAGACACGCCGAGCAGGAACATCGCGGTCGTGAGCTCGCGCCGCAGGGTCTCGATAACACCGATGACGGCCTCGGCCGATTCCGTTGCGGGCTTGAGGAATGGCGACGCCATGCCGCAGAGCGACGCGCCGAGGATCATCGCCTTCGCCATGTCTATTCCCGACCGCACGCCGCCCGACGCGATCAGCGTGATCCGGTCACGGCAGGGCGCCAACGCGCGTAGCGCGTCCGGCGTGGGGATGCCCCAATCCTGAAAGGTCAGCCCGAGGTTTCGCCGCTCGGCTTCCATGAGGCTGTGATGCTCGATCCGGCTCCACGACGTGCCGCCGCTGCCCGCGACATCAACAAACCGGACGCCGCCGTCCGTGAGAAGCCGCACGTCCTCCGCCGAGATACCCGCGCCGACTTCCTTGACGATCACGGGCTTGCCCAACTGGCGCGCCACCTCCGCGATTTTTGCCGCGAGCCCCGCGAAGTTGCAGTCGCCGTCCGGCTGCACCGCCTCCTGCAGCGGATTGAGATGAAGGATCAGCGCATCGGCGCCGACCGTTTCAACCGCTTTGCGGCAGTGTTCGATCGTGAACCCGCAGTTCAGCTGAACAGCCCCGAGATTTGCGAAGAGCAGCGTGGTCGGCGCGAGGCGCCGGAGCTCGAAGCTGTCGCGCGCGACCGGGTTGGTGAACATCACTCGCTGCGAGCCCACACCCATCGCCACGCCGGTCGCTTCCGCAGCCTTCGCCAGGTTGAAGTTGATCCTGCGGACGAGCTCGTGGTCCCCGCCGGTCATCGAGGAAATGAGCAACGGGAAAGACAGCCGTCTGCCCATGAACTCGACCGACGGATCAACATCCTTGATGTCCAGCTCCGGCAGCGCGCGGTGCTTGAGGCGTATCTCGTCGAAATAGTAGCGCCGGCGGTCCGACCCAGGATCGCTCTCGATCGTCCGCAGATGCTTCAGCTTCCGTTCGTTGGTCGTGTCGGTCATTTGAAGGTCCCGCGAAATAACGCGAATGGGGAAGCGGAAAAGACAAGGAGGAACGCCTCCTTCGCGTCAGTAGGCGTTAATTCGCGGTGGATTTCCTTTCCATTTTCTTGTGCGCTTTCATCAGCTCGCCCGCATTGGTTTGCGCGGCGAGGAGGGAGAGTTCGCCGCAGAGGACCGCGGCGGCGCAGATCACGGCGAGCCGGCGCGCGTTGTCGCCCGGTTCCCGTTCTTCAAGACAACCCAGCCGCTTCAGGTTCTCCTGCACAAAAGCAAGGTTCTTGCCCGCGCCCACGGTGCCCACAATGATGTTCGGCAGCGTGACGGAGAAATAAAGAGCCTTGTGGCGGACCTCTGCAAAGGTGAATCCCTGCGAGCCCTCGATGATGTTCGCGGCGTCCTGTCCGGTCGCGAGATAGAAGCCGAGGAGCATGTTTGCGAAATGCGCGTTCGCGCTCCGGACCCCGCCCGCCACCATCGTGCCGAGCAGGTTCTTCTTGATGTTGAGGTTGACGATCTGTTCCGGCGTCGTGCGCAGCGCCCGCGCGCAGATATCGGCGGGGACGGTCATTTCGGCGACGACGTATTTGCCCCGTCCGAGGATGCCGTTCACCGCGCTGCACTTCTTGTCCGTGCAGTAGTTGCCCGATATCGAAACGTACCGGATGTCGGAATACTGCTTCAGAATCCAATCCGCCAACGCGTCGGCCGCGGCGGTGACCATGTTGTGGCCCGCGGCGTCGCCGGTGGACAGTTCGAAGCGGACGTACAGAAGATTGGCGACGACCTGGAAATGAAGGTCGAGCAACTGCGCGAAGCGGCTGGTCGTGCGGACCACGGCCTGCAGTTCCTCGATGCGGTTGCGGAGACAATCGGCGGTGACGGCGGCGGCTTCAGCGTCGGGCGCCTCCAGCAGGATGGACCGCGCCATCCGGTCGTCAATGACAACCGTGTTGATCCCTCCCGTCATCATGGAGACCTTCGCGCCGCGGTTGACGGAGGGCCAGAGGGGTTCTTCGTAGGTGGCAAGAGGGATCATGACCTCGTCTTGGACTTCGTCACCGACGAGCCGTGCCGGGCCCACCCACTGGAGGGGTATGCTGGCGAACAAATCAGATGGTTCTTTGCTCATACGCGTCCCATCCCTGCGAATGCCTGTTTGTCCCTTGAATACAACGTTTTTGCCGGTAAACAAAGCAAAGAATGAGAAGGGGGTATAGCGCTCGGTGGGGGCTGCGCTTGACCTCGGTTGTGCCTTTCGCCAACATCGGAACATGAGAGCATGGCATCTGCTGGTATTTCTGTTGGTGATATCGCTGGGTATCGGGAGCATGCTTGGCATTGCGGGGGAGGGGGGTGGCATCAAGCTCAAGGCGATGGGCCGATTTGCCGTCAGCACTGCGCGCGTGCCCGGCGGCACGACGGTCAAGATCCGTCTCGCAGAGGAAGGATCGTTCCCCGGCTGCAAGATCGTGATCGCCGAACTCGGCGAGGGCTTTGTGATGGCGGGCACGCCGGGCGGGGGCAAGGGAATCCTGAGGGAATGGACCCTTCGCGAGGCCACGTCGCAGCCCGTGATGGTGTACCAGATGACGAACAGCTCCTGGATCGGCGTCGGCCTCTTCGGCACATACGTCGAGCCGCGGGAGGAACACGGAACCTCGGGCGATTTCCAGACCTTCTCCTTTTCTGGGTTTTCCGATCGCATGTTGCTGGACATTAAACTCGTCGCACCGGAATTCTGAGCGCATCCGCTTTTTTCTGGCCGCGCGTGTGATCCTTGAGTAAGGTTTCGCCGCTGAATTCCGATGGGCCCATAGCTTCCGCCTTCGCTCTGCGAGCTACGGCGGACGGGCAGTTGGTCAGCATGTCGCGCCGGAGCGCGTTAGCGCGGAGGCGGAATAATCCTCTGGTCGTAGCCCCGTACCAGAGCTAAGCTTGGTGCGGGGTAGAGTTCGAGCTTGCCCTGCAGGGAAGGATGGTGGGC
>JAKJGV010000149.1:3618-3847 GCA_022704185.1 Verrucomicrobiota bacterium | reverse complement strand
ATCCGCCGGGAGGACGGCTATTACCGCCTGCTCTACGAATTGCTGGCTCACCAACCGGCCTGAACCTCCATGAACCCCGCTCTTGAACCGCCGCGCACAACGCCCTCTCCCAGGCGGGTCAGCTTCATCCTGCCCTGCAGAAATGCCGCGCGCCACCTCGGGGCGCTCGTTGACGCGCTGAGGGACCTGGTGGTCCCGCCGGGTTGGGAAATGGAAATCGTGGCGGGCT
>JAKJGV010000149.1:0-3608 GCA_022704185.1 Verrucomicrobiota bacterium | reverse complement strand
CCTCGCGGGACGACACGCTTCAAATCCTGAAGGAACGCGGAGTGACGATCGCCCCCTCGAACGAGCTCGGCGCCGGCGCCGCGCGCAACGCGGCCGTCAGAAGCTCGCGCGGCTCCCTGCTGGTTTTCATGGACAGCGACACCCTTCCGGCGGACAACGAACTCCTGGTTCGCATCATCCGCAAGGCGGAGGAGCTGGGAACTTTCGGCGGATTGGGCGGCCCGATACGGCTGCACCCTTCCCAAGCCTGGAATCCCGTGGCCATTGCGGATCACTATGCATGCTGGTTCAACTGGACGGAGAGCCGCGCATCGGGTGTAACAAGGCTTTTTCAGCCGACCACGTTCTTCGTGATGCCGAGGGATGTCTTCGAGCAGGTCGGCGGATTCGACGTCCGATTCCTCATCCTGGAGGATTGCGAGTTACAGGATCGCGTGATAGCTGCAAACAAGCTCCTCTACTTCGATCGTTCTCTTTCCGTATTTCACTACGCGCGGGGGTCCCTGCTTCAATCCTGCAAGCACAGCTGGGCCTGGGGCCCGCCCTTCCGGGAGTATTTTCTCGAGCATCCCCCGCTCCCGCGCTGGTTGATCACCGGCAAGCGCCGGTGGTTCTGGCTCAACCTTCCCTCCATCTTCTGGGTCAGACTCGGCATCATATTCATGAAGACCCGCCGGGAACCGTGGGCCAGGATGCTCTACGGTCTTCCGTTTCTGCTGGCCACGGTCCTTGCATGGTCGTTGGGCGCCACTTTCGGGAAGGGATCGGGCATCGGCGGCGCGGAACGATGAACACGGAGACCCTTCAGTACAGAGGCCTGACCGTTCACTACCGGCCCCACACACTTGACCAGTTCGTGTTCAACCAAATCCACCGGGAAGACGAGTATCGGCTCAAAGCCGCACGTTTTCGGCGGGACGACGTGATCCTGGATATCGGCGGGCATGCCGGCTACTTCGCGCTCGCCGTTCTGTTGCGCGGCGCCGGTCATGTCCATGTGTACGAGATATCCGAGGAGAATCTCGAGCTATGCGAACGGAACCTGGAACCCTTCGCGGGCCGATTCACCATTCATCGCGAGGCGGTCTGGAACGAAGCCGGTCTCGAACTCCGCTTCGGCCGCTTCCCGTACTGGGGCGACGCGCTGAACACCGGGGGCGCCTCCCTTCTCGACCCCGGGGAGGAATATTCCGCACGCACGGTGAAGTTCGACGATGTGGTTCGAACGCTGACCGGCACAGGCCCACAACGCCTCCGCCTCCTGAAGCTGGACGCGGAAGGCGCGGAATGGCCGATCCTGCTCATGTCGCACACCTTGGCGCATATCGAACAGATCGCGGGAGAATATCACGAAATCGGCGGGAGATATGACAACCTGGACCCTGCGACGGTCGGGCTGCCGGGCTTCTCCCGGTATACGAGACAGGAGCTTGTGCGCTGTCTCAGGCACGCCGGATTCCGCGTGCGCCTGTTCCAGCATCCCTGTCGCTGGGGCCTCTTCTTCGCCCGCCGGCGTCCACTTCTCCGCTTGTTCTCGCGCAATCGCTCTGATTGAATCAGCGCCGTTTCATTGTCCGCCCATGGAGAAGACATTACGAGACCGCCCTTTCGTTTCCGTGGTTATCGCGGCCCGCAACGCCGCGGCGCACCTTGAAGACTGCCTGCAGTCGGTGCTCGGACAGCAGTACCCACGCGACGCGTACGAGGTCATCGTCGTGGATAACGGATCCACGGACGACACCGCCGCCATCGCCGCCCGTCTTGGTGTCCGCGTGGTCACGCAGCCGCGCCCCGGCGTCGCGCGCGCCCGGAACGCCGGCGTGCTGGCGTCGCGCGGCGAAATCGTGGCGTTCGTGGACAGCGATTGCGTGGCCGAACCCGACTGGCTCGGCAACCTGCTCGCCGGCGCGGAGGACCTGAAGGTCGGCTGCCTCGCGGGCGTCATTATCGCCCGCGAGACGGACCACCTGCTTCCGCACTGGTTCGAGTACCGCCGGTTCACCGACCAGGCGCGCCTGCTGTCCTTCACCCCGCCGGTGGCCGCGGGCGCCAACGTGGCCTACCGGCGCCGCGTATTCGAAACGGTGGGCTTGTATGACGAGCGGTTCTTCGCCGCCGAGGACAACGATATCTTCTGGCGCATGCTGTGCACGGACCGTTTCATCGTGCGATTCCAGCGAAACGCGCGGGTTCGCCACGCGCATCCCCGCCGTTTCCGGCACGTGGTCCGCCGCGCCTTCGTGGAAGGCCGCGGCCTGGCGTTGTTCCGCTGGAAACACCGGAAGGATTTCTGCAAACGCTACACCGAGGTCGGACGGAACATTCATGCGTTGATCCTGAACTCCCTGGCCCTGTTCATCTACCCCCAGCAGGTCGTGCAGGAAGTGCGCCGCGGGCTGCCGTTGTCGAGATGCCTCGTCTATCCCCTGTTGGATACGGCGTACTATGTGAGCCGCTCCACCGGCATGTTGCGCGAGATCCTGCGCGCGCGGTTCACGAACGCGCTGCCGGACATGCCGCCTCTCCGGATGCCAAGCCATGAATAAATCCCTCCCGCGCTCACAACGAGGCATCCGGTTCGTGGCCATGCACGAGAGGAGCGGCTACGGGGTGGCCGCGCGCAGGCTCGCGATCGCGCTCCGCCATGAGGGGGTTCCTCTTTCCTATGTGCCCATGATCGGAGGAAAAGTCTCCGACCTCTGGTATCAACCCTTCAACGGCCGCAGCATCGGCGAACCGGATCTCGATCCCATCTGCAACCTCCCGATCGAATACGACACGAACGTCGTCTTCATGGTGCCGGAATACCTCGTTCGCTTTCGCACCGAGGAGCCGGATCGAACGCTGGTGGCCTGCACGGTGTGGGAAACCGACCGGCTTCCCCACCACTGGGCGGTGGGACTCGAGATGGCCGATCACATCGTCGTCCCCTGCACGTGGAACCAGCGCGTCTTCGAACAGCGGGGCCTTACGCCCCGCGTGAGCGTGCTGCCCCACGTGGCGCGCGACGGGCGCGAAGCCCCGCGCCGCAAGGACTGGGGCGTTCCGACGGACGACTTCGTGTTCTACTGCATCGAGGTCTGGAGCGACCGCAAGGCGCTGTCGGAATTGCTGCACACGTACCTGCGAACGTTCACGGCCAAGGATCCCGTGACACTGATCCTCAAGACCACGGCCGAAGATTTCACAAGACAAAACTGGTTCGGGTTTCGTTCGCGGACGATTGACGTCGTGAAACGAATCGCGCGGTTCTACCCGAATCCCGCCCGGGTTCGCGTGATCACCGAATCACTGTCCGAGGACGACATGATCCTGCTTCACGGGCGCGGAGACTGCTATGTCTCGCTGTCGCGCGGCGAAGGCTGGAACCTCGGCGCGTTTGACGCCGCCACATTCGGCAAGCCGGTTATCATGACCGGATTCGGCGGTCCGTTGGACTATCTCCCCCCCGAGCACTCCTACCTGCTGGACTACGAAATGACGCCGGTCCAATGCGACGCGGGCAAGCCGTCGTTCACGGACGACCAGCTTTGGGCCAAGGCCTCCACGGATCATGCCTCGGCCCGGATGCGCGAGGTGTTTGAGAACCGCGACGAGGCAAGACGGCG
>JAKJGV010000148.1 GCA_022704185.1 Verrucomicrobiota bacterium | reverse complement strand
CTTGGACATCGAGGATGCGGCGCTGGACCTGATCCGCAACCGAAGGATTGACGCCATCGTGGCAGACGCGCCCGCCGTCTGGTGGCTGTCTTCGAAGCACGAGGCGGACCTGGTGATGCTGCCATACGCACTTTCGGAGGAGTTCCTCGCGTGGGGCGTGCACCGGGACAATGCCGCGCTGCGATCGCAGATCAACCGCATGCTCGATGACTGGAAGCGCGAGGGAACGTTGCGCGCCGTCCTGAAGAAGTGGCTGCCTATTGTGGAGTGATGCGGTCGGCCTGGTCCTGGTGCCAGGGGATCGTGTGCTTCTTCCTTTGTCCGTTCGCCGTGATCGTCAGCGGCGAGCCGGGCGTCCAATCCACGGAAATCCCTTCGAGCGCCTCGCCCGGAGGCAGCGAGAAATCGAGCGCCTCGCGACCGGCGCTGGCCGTGAAGTTGACGGGCTGATCCGTCAGGTTCTCCGCGGTGAAGCGCGCCTGGTAGGCATACTCGTTCACCACCACCGTTTCGGTCTTCTTTCGCTTGACCTTCTGGCCGAACTCGTCCCGGTAGACCTCGTCGGTCTCGACCTCCCGGCTGCTGGGGTGTGTGCCGGTGATCACCGTGGCGCCAAGAAGGTCGCGGATGCTGACCGGAAACGATTCGGTTGGGGTCGGTGGCGTGGGCGCGGTGGTTACCGCGGGTCCGGTCTCCTGCGTCTGCTCCGGTTCCGCGAGCGGTTGCGGGGCGGGCGATCCGGGGGCGTGGGTTGCGGCTTCGAGGGCTCGCACGGTGGCCTCCAGTTGCTGGACCTTGTTGAGGGCGGCCGTCAGGCGAATTTCGAGGTCCCGCACGTCGTGGCGCGCCCGGGTGGAGGACTCGCCAAGCTGTCGCTGAATCTGGTCCAGCTGCGCGCCGGTCGAGCGGTCGGCATCCGCGAGCTTTTCTTCGAGCTGCTCGAGGCGCACGACGTACGGATCGGGTGTCTCCGCGGAATCGTCCGGCCTGCCGCATCCTGCCGTGGCGGCAACAATCAGGATCAGAAGGCATCTTTTCATGACATCTCTTCTCCCATTGCAGCGTCTTGGAAGTTCTGTGTAGAAGCGATCTCCTGATCGCTTCCGAGCCGTTGAGCCGACACGAATCTCATTGCTTCCGGAATGCGACACTAGCGCCGCGGAGGCGCGATGTCGAGGTTCAAGAATCGGGGTGGTTCAGCGTGCGCGCCGCCTGGGGATACAGCTTGGTAACGCAGTCCGGGCAGAGGCCGTGGGTGAACTGGAGGTCGAGGTGATCCTGCAGATAGGCCTCGACATGGTGCCAGTACGCCTGGTCGTCGCGGATCTTCTTGCAGTTCGCGCAAATCGGAATCATGGCCTTCAGTTCGGCGAGCTCGCTGATGTCTTCCAGGACGAGCAGGACCAGCGTACGGTCCGCGACAAGAAAAGGCGCTGTGGTGACCAGCAGCAGGATTTCACGCACCGAGTCGCCCTGTTTTGCGCGCATGCGATACCGGCGCCGCATGGCTCGGTGTCCCTCGATGGCATCGTGGACGGAATTGCGAATCACGCAGTTCGCGCAGGCACGGCTCGTTCCGCACGGCGATGCGCCCGACGCCGTGTGGAGGCAACTGAGCAGCGCGCCGGTCTTCACGTGTACAACGCTTTCGTCGAGGCCATCGAAGAACTGCGCTGCGGCCGTGTTTCGCGACACCACTTCCATGTCTTTGTCCACCACCAGAACCGGCGAAGGAAAGGCATTGAGGACGGATTCGAAAAAACCGATATGTTCTGCTGCGGATTGTTGCATGCGCATCCCTGTTCGCGAAGCAGTATACTCCATTCCCTGCGCCGTTGCAAAGCGGTACGCGGAGCCGGGTTTCGGTGTCGGGCACTCACACCCGAAACCTCCAGCACAGTCGAGGATCCTCGTATTCTTTACGGCAAATCTGAGGGGGGGTATATTGCACGCCGATGACGCCCGAGGATTTCAAGACGAGAATGACCGAGTTGATCGGGAAACGGCCGGTCAAGATCTGGCTGACAAAGACCATGGGCCATCGTCTCGATTTCATCTGGTCGGTCGGGAGCGCACAGTTGAAGCAGGAGGAAACGCTCGTGCAGGGCGCGAAGTACTTCCTGGTGGGGCAACAGGTTCCCGACGATCTCCGGCCGGCGATCATTGACCTCTTTAACGAGTTCATCAACTCGGATCACGTGCGCGACGAGCCGGACGAAGACCGCCGCCTGCGGCTGATCACCGGCTGACTCTTCCCTTGCTTCGGTACATCGGTTGAGTGGGGATGAGGGATTCTTCCGGACACCGGAAACATTTCACACCGTTTTTCCAGGGATTGGAAACCCGCATCATCCTTCTCAGTGCCTCGGTGTTCGCCGTGGTTCCTTTCCGCGGCGTGGACAACACCTGTGCGAAAAAGCTATAACCACCCCGGATGTGTCATTCCGAGGAACGCGACGCGTGACGAGGAGTCTGTGATGGGATGACGAGGCAAGGATCGAAATGACGGCTGGGATACAGGAAAGATTGCTGCGGATCCAGGAACGCATGGCCGCGGCTTGCGCGCGGGCGGGGCGTTCCGCGGATTCGGCCCGTCTGCTCGCGGTCTCCAAGACTCACCCGCCGGAGACGATCCGCGAAGCGTTCGAATGCGGTGTCCGCGCGTTTGGCGAGAGTCGCGTCCAGGAAGCCCGCGCGAAAATCCCGAACTGCCCGTCCGGCATATCGTGGCACTTGGTGGGCCATCTGCAGCGAAACAAGGTGAAGCCGGTGGTGGAAATGTTCGACGTGATCCATTCCGTGGATTCGCTGCGCCTGCTGGAAACGGTGGACCGCGCGAGCGCGGAAGCGGGACGCAGGCTCGATGTGCTGCTGGAGGTCAACGTTTCGGGAGAGAGCGCGAAGTTCGGGTTGTCGCCCGACGCGATTCCGGATCTACTGGAAGGCGCGAACAGCCTGATGAACGTCAATGTCGTGGGCTTGATGACCATGCCGCCGTTCGCGGAGGATGTGGAGAAGGCGCGGCCTCATTTCCGGCGGTTGCGTGAATTGCGCGATGCGTGGCGCGGGAAGACCGGCTTCGCGCTGGATGAGCTGTCCATGGGCATGACCCATGATTTCGAGGTGGCGATCGAGGAAGGCGCGACATGGGTGCGGATCGGAACGGCGCTGTTCGGAGAGCGCGCGAAGAAAGAGGTGGGCAATGGCGAAATCCATGAAGAAAACTAGGATCGTTTTCCTGGGCGCGGGCAACATGGCGGAGGCGTTGGTTCGGGGTGTGCTGCGCGGCCGGATCGTGAAGCCGGCGGAGGTTGTCGTAACGGATGTGCGTTCGGAGCGGCTGCGCCACTTCCGGAAGAAGTACAAGGTGTGCGGCGAGCAGGACAACCGGAACGCCGTGCGCAGGGCCAATGTGGTGGTGCTGTCTGTGAAGCCCCAGCAGTTCGGAGAGTTGCTGGCGGAGATCTGCACGGCATTGCCGAAGCGGACGTTGGTCCTGAGCATTGCCGCGGGCATCCGCACCGTGCGGATCGAGAAGGCGCTGGGGAAGGGGACGCGTGTCGTCCGCGCGATGCCGAACACCCCGGCGCTCGTGGGGGCGGGGATCGCGGGGCTGTGCAGGGGGCGATGGGCCACCGACGCGGACATGGCGTGCGCGGAAACGATTCTCGGCGCGGTCGGAATGACCGTGCGGGTTCGGGAGGCGGATATGGACGCCGTGACCGCGCTGAGCGGCAGCGGCCCGGCCTACGTCTTCTACTTCGTTGAAGCCATGTTGGAGGCGGCCCGGAAGCTGCGCATGGATGCTGGCACGGCGCGGAAGCTGATCCAGGAAACGTTCCGCGGTGCGGCGCACCTGCTGGCGGAAACGGGGGAGCATCCGGCGGTGCTTCGGGAGCGGGTTACTTCCAAGGGCGGCACAACGGCAGCCGCGTTGGACCGGCTGCGCGCGCACAAGGTGGGTGACGGCATCAAGGCGGCGGTGCTCGCGGCGCACCGGCGGTCGAAAGAATTGTCGGGTATGTGACTCGGGGAGAAGGCACGGTGGCATCACGTCGGTTGATGAAGGACGGGGAAGATGGGGAAACGGCACATCACGGCTGCCTCATTCCGCATGTCCTGATGGTCATTGTGCTGCTCGCGGCCATTGCCTACGTGGCCGCGCTGCTGGCTGTGCACACCGACGGGTTCCGCTCTTACGTGCAGGATCGGCTTGAGAAGGTCGTCGGCATGCCGCTCCGCGTCGGACGCATCCGCGCGACGCCGGCG
>JAKJGV010000147.1 GCA_022704185.1 Verrucomicrobiota bacterium | reverse complement strand
GTTGCGCAACACCTGAAGTGTTAATTCGTTAGAACGGGAGGAGCGCCCGGTGGGCACACCAGTCAGAACCGCGAAGAAATCCATGGCCCTCTTATTGGTGGTGGCGATTGGAGTCACGGCGACCGCGTCGTGGGCCCAAGTCTACGACCCCACGGGGGAGTTTCCGCCGACCACCGGAATGGAAAAAGCGCTGACCAAGCTTGGCCGCGGTCTGTCGAACGTCTTTCTCGGGTGGGCCGAAATCCCCCTGACGTTCGACCGTAACCTGAAGAAGGGCAAGCCCTTTGCCTACCTGTTCGGGGTCGCACCGGTCTTGGGCACCGCGCGGGCGTTTGTCCGCACGGGAACGGGCGTATTCGAAGTGGTGACTTTCCCGTTCTCGGACCGCGATGTCAACTACGAACCCATCCTCGAGCCCGAGTACATTTTCTAATCCCTTGAACAACTGGAAGCAGCAAGGGGCCGGGGTCGTGGGGCCGGTGACGCTTAACGATGGCACGCGGGGGCGGATTGTTCTCATCGGGCCGCGAAACGTGCCGGGCGGGGCCATGGCCGTGCTTCAGGACAAAGACGGGGGCCCAGTCAAGTCGCTGCCTTTGACGGCCATCCTGGAAAGGCTTGCGCCGGCGGACGTCGTCGCGATTCTATGCGCGCAGGAGCGCCAGTTTGGCGAGAGCGGATTGCCGGCCCTGAACCCATCGTGAACACGCCACGAAATATCGAGTACCTTCTCGAAGAAATCATCACCCTGCCCAGTCTTCCGGCCACGCTGGCGCGGATCATCCAGTTGTTGAATGATCCCGAATCGTCCCTGTCGGACGTGGGCAAAGCCATCACCCAGGACCCCGCCATCGCCCTCAAGACGCTCCGCCTGGCGAACTCCGCCGCGTACGGGTTGCGGGAGCACGTGACGTCGGTCGAGCATGCCGTCGCGTTGCTCGGGGCCAAGGTCATCCAGAACCTCGTGCTTACGGCCACGGTCTTTGATACGCTCAGCCACAGTGCGGGTCTGGTGTTTCAGCACAGCATCGCCGCCGGACTCGCCGCGCGCGCCGTGCTGCGCGCCGGGCCCATCCGGCTGCCGTTGCAACCCGATGAGGCCTTCGTCTACGGGTTGCTGCACGACATTGGCAAAATCATCCTGGAAGACTACATGGCCGAGGATCTCATGCAGGCGGAGGAAGTGAGCCGGAGCCGGCGTATTCCGGCGTACCAGGTGGAATGCGAAGTCATCGGCGCCGACCACGCGGAAGTGGGCGGCCGGCTGGCGATGAACTGGCGTCTGCCGGAATCGATCGCATCGGCCATTCTGGCCCATCATGACCTGTCCCGCTGCGACAATGACGATTCCCGCCGCTATGCCGCGCTGCTCAATGTGGCCGACGCCATGTGCATTGAGGCCGGTCTTCCTTCGTATGAGGGCGCCGTCGTCGGCGATTCCGGCGAATCGTGGGCCCTTCTGGGGGTCGAAAGCGTGACAATCCCCGCGATTATGGACGATTTCTTCGCTTCGATGCCGGAAGTGCAAGAACTTACCGAAGCCATGTCGTGAGCCCGCGGAGCGCCATGGTCCTGCGCGAGCTGCACACCGACGGGTTTCGGTGCCTGGCGTCCCTCGCCTTCGCGCCGGGCGGCGGCGTCAATGTCATCTCGGGCGACAACGCCCAGGGCAAGACCTCCCTTCTCGAAGCCGTACTCTACGCCGCTACCTCCAAGAGCCACCGCACCAATCAGGAGACGGATCTCGTGCAGCACGGCTGCCCGGGATTCCGCATTCGCGCCGTCGCCCAGCGCCCGGGCCGGGAGGTCGCCGTCGACGCAATCTGGTGGCGCGGCGAAAAGCGGTTCAAAGTTAACGGCGTGTCCCAGTCCCGCGTGAGCGACATTCTCGGCAAGCTGCCGGTCGTGTTCTTCTCGCCCGAAGACGTCGAACTGGTGCGGGGGACCGCGTCGATCCGCCGCCGCTTTCTCGACATGGCCATCTCCCAGCTCGAGCCGCCGTACCTGCGTGCCCTCCAGCAGTACCGCCTGGCGCTCAAGCAGCGCAACGAACTGCTGAAACAGGACCGGGTCACGGGAGACCTGCTCGACGCCTGGGACGAGCAGCTTGTCCGGCATGGGACGGTCATAGTCCGCAGCCGGCTGGTGTTCGGGCGGGAACTGGCCCGTTTCGCCGCGCCGGCCTACGACGCCATTGCCGCGCGCGAAGGTCTCGAGCTCGCGTATCTTCCCGACATCGGAAGCGGCGAGGACTACGCCACCGTGCTGCTGGAGAATCGCGACCGCGACCGCCGCTACGGGCTGACCAACCGCGGGCCCCACCGCGACGATTTTGAACTCTCGGTCGAAGGCAAACCGGCGCGCCAGTTCGCGTCCCAGGGCCAGCAGCGCACCGCCGCGCTCGCCCTCAAGCTCGCCGAGCTGAAGCTGGTACGCGAACGCATCTCCGAGTATCCTATGCTGATGCTCGACGATGTGCTGTCCGAGCTGGACGCCCATCGCTCGAGCCGGCTGTTCAACGCGATTCCGGAGGAAGCGCAGTGCCTGCTCACCACCACCGACCTGACCACCAGCGCCGTGCCTTCCGGATTGGCGTGTTCTGTGTTCCGGATCCGGAACGGAGCCTTGTCGTCCGCGTGACCCGGGCGCGTTTCACCGCGTCGAGGACCTTGCCGTGAAACGCAAGAAGGACCCCTCGAGCATCCAAGACGTGCTTGCCCAGCTGAAGCGCGAAACCGAGCTGGGCCGCCAGCTCGAACTGGCCCAGATCTGGTCCCGCTGGCCCGAGATTGCCGGTCCCGATCTCATGGAGCATGGACGGCCGCACGGCATCCGCGACAACACCCTGTACATCGAGGCCGACAGTCCGGTCTGGATGCATACCTTCGCCTTCCGGAAGTGGCGCCTCATCGGCCGGATCAACCGGATGGCCGGCCACGAGCTCATCTCCGACATCTTTCTTGTGCTTTCGGAGGGCGCGGAACCCGCCGACTCACAAGATGGCGTATAGACCGCTTCCAACAGGCGCAAAATATTGCGTTTTTCTTTGATTTTCCCGTGCCGTTTTGCTAGAATATGGCGACGAAATTCCGGCCTTCGGCCACGATCCCGATTTGTGAGGTAAGTTCAATGGCAAAAGACGGTTACGATGCTGGTTCCATTCAGGTGCTGGAGGGTCTCCAGGCGGTCCGGAAACGACCCGCGATGTATATCGGAGACACCAACGTCCGAGGGCTGCATCACCTGGTCTATGAGGTCGTCGACAACAGCATCGATGAGGCGTTGAACGGCAGTTGCACCAAGATCAGTGTGACGATCCACATCGACAACAGCGTGAGCGTTGTCGATGACGGTCGCGGCATTCCGGTGGACAACCATCCCAAATACCGCAACAAGTCCGCTCTTGAAGTCGTGATGACGGTGCTGCACGCCGGGGGCAAGTTCGACAACTCAAGTTACAAGGTGGCCGGCGGGCTGCACGGGGTGGGCGTTTCGTGCGTAAACGCCCTGTCGGAGTGGTGCGAGGTGGAGGTCAGGCGCGACGGATTTGCGCACGTCCTGGCCTTCAGAAGGGGCATTCCCGAGGGCAAACTGGAAAAACGGGGACGGACCAAAGCCACCGGCACGCGGGTGACCTTCCGCCCCGATCCGGAGATCTTCGAAGTCTCCGAATACAACGCCGATACGTTGCTGGGGCGCTTGCGCGAACTGGCGTTCCTCAACAAGGGCCTGAAGATCCTCTTCGAGGACGAACGCACCGACGCCGAACCGCTCGTGATGCAGTACAAGGGCGGCATCATCGAGTACGTGGAATACCTCAACCGGAACCGCGAGACCCTTCACCGCAAACCCATCTATTTCGAAGCGGAGAAGGACCGGGTGCAGTGCGAGATCGCGCTGCAATACACCACGGCCTACACCGAGACGATCTCGTGTTTCGCCAACAACATCAACACCCACGAAGGCGGCACCCATCTCAGCGGGTTCCGGGCCGCCCTGACCAAAGCCCTGAACGATTACGCGCGCAAGAACAACCAGTTCAAGAAGGCCGATATGAGCATCTCGGGCGACGATACCCGGGAAGGCCTCACGGCCATCGTTTCCGTGCGCGTGCCCAATCCGCAATTCGAAGGCCAGACCAAGATGAAGCTGGGCAACAGCGAGGTCCAGGGCATCGTGAACTCGATGGTCTATGAGGGCTTGCAGACCTATTTCGAGGAAAACCCCACCATCGCCAACCGCATCATCAGCAAAACGGTGGAAGCGGCCCGCGCGCGCGAGGCCGCCCGAAAAGCCCGCGAGCTGACCCGCCGCAAAGGCGCGC
>JAKJGV010000146.1:4018-4377 GCA_022704185.1 Verrucomicrobiota bacterium | reverse complement strand
AGGCGGCGCCGGAGCCGCTTCTTCACCCTCTCCCGTCACGCTCCACTCGCTCTCGGCGTTTTCCGGCACAACGAGGACTTCGACCGATGAAGGCTCGTAGGGCCCCTCGTCGCCTTCCAACTCTGCCTGGGATTCGCGAATGTCTTCGAGCGAGATCTCCGACGGCACCACCACGGAAATCCGCGGCACCGAGGGATCACGTTTCATGGATTCCAGCCGCATCTCCTCCCGGCCCTCGATCTTCGCGCGCTTGCCTTCCTCGCGCTCCAGCCGCCGCTCCTCGCGGATCTGCGCGCTGGTCGGCTGCGCCAGGCGGCTGTCCGACCAACCGCGCATCCATCGGCCATGTCCGGCCCGGG
>JAKJGV010000146.1:0-4008 GCA_022704185.1 Verrucomicrobiota bacterium | reverse complement strand
GGGTGGACTGGTGCAGACGCACCGTTTCCTGCCGCGCCTCTTCCGGGGTCATCAGAACATAAGGGGTCATCAAAACCAGGAGTTCCGTACGGTTGTCGTTCCTCGTGTCCGAGCGGAAAAGCGTTCCGAGAATCGGGATGTCGCCCAGGATCGGGACCTTCGACCGCGTATTGCGGCGGTCCGTGCTCACCAGGCCCCCGAGCACGATCGTGGACCGGCTGGGCACAGCGATCGAAGCCTGCATCTCGCGCTTGGTGATGACGGGCACCCGATTCCCGTCAATCAGTTCAAAGCCGCCCACGTTGTCCGCCGTCTGCGAAACTTCCATGACCACGAAGCGCTGCGGGTTGATCCGCGGCGTCACCGTGAGGTTGATGCCGATATTACGATACTGGTAACTCGACGTTTGCTGGCCCGCGGTAGACGTGCTGGTCGAGGTCACCACCGGGCGTTCTTCTCCCACCACGATCTTGGCCTCGGTGTTGTCCGTGGTCAGGATCACGGGCGTCGAAAGGATATTCGCATCGGATGAAGAGGCGGCCATGCGAAGCACCGCGTCAATGTTCAAGTCGTAGATGGTCGTGTAGTACGTCAGCGCGCCCACGCCCAGCAAGGGGTCGTTGCGCCCGATGGCGCTCCCATCCTGGTACGTGCTCTCGGTGAGGCGCTGTCCCCCGCCGAACGAAAAGACCGGCTGACGGACGGTCAAACCTCCGGGCCCGGCCTGCTGCGCGTTGTAGGCGGTCATCGAACGCTGCAACCAATCGATACCGTACTCCACGCCCCGCGTGAGGCCGATTTCCAGGATGACGGCTTCGATCAACACTTGCGCCAGCATGGTGTCCAGCCGATCAATCACATCCTCCAGCGCGGCGATATCGCCTTTCGTTCCCATGAGCAGCAACGAGTTGGTGCGCTTGTCCGCCAGAATCTTCGTATTGGGGGAAAGCTGTCCGATCCGGGTCTTCTCCTCGGCCGCCACCTGGCGCATGCGATCGGCCGCAGCGGCCCGCTGCGCGACAAAGGCATCCAATGCCGTGCTCGCGGCGGGAGCACCGCCTTCCGCCGGTTGGCCTCCCGCGGCCGGCGTCCCCGCCGCCTTGGTTTCCGTCTTGGCCGCACCGACGAACTCGTTGAGTATGGACGCGATTTCCTCCGCCTTCGCATATTCCAGGGCGAGCACCCGGACAATGACATCGGGATCCACCGGCCGATCGAGGATGGCGACGATCTTGTCGAAGAACGCGAAGTTCGGCGGACGCGAGATCACGATGAGGATGTTCGTGCGCTCGTCCGCGACGATCTTCACCTTTCCCTGCACGATACCGCGTTCCGCCAGCGCCGCTTCCATCTCCGTCTGCGGCTCCGCGGCCGCGACCGTTCGCGGCGCGCGGATAACGCCGGGCGGCGCCGCCGGTACGATCGGCTGCGGGCTCGCCGGCATCGAAACCTGCGGCCGCTCGTCCTTCGCCTGGGAATCCTGGATCAACTCGTTCAGGCGGCCCGCGATCTTGGCGGCCTCGGCATACTTCAACTCGTAGATACGCGTTTCGACACGCGCCTCGGTGGGCTGGTCTATGATTTCCAGGATGTCCAGGATGCGCTGGAGGTTGATCGCCGTTTCCGTGATGAGAATGCTGTTCGCACGCTCCAGCGGCTGGATCTTCCCGTACCCGTGGAGGAACCCCTGGATCACCGTCTGCGCTTCCGCCATCTCTATGTAGCGCAGCGTGATGATCTGGCTGATGAGTTGATCGGTCTCCGGGAACGGTTCTTCCGGCAGCCCCACCTGGATGGGCATGCCTTCCTGCCGCACCGCGGTGGGTTGAACCACCTTCAGGAAACGGTCGCCCATGGGCACGAGGGCCACGTTGTTCATGGCCAGCACGCTCTCGATGGCCTCCAGCGCTTCACGCGTGGTCAGCTTGGTGGTGCCGCGCAGGGTAATCGTCGCATTGATGCCCGGCGACTTGAGCAGCGTCCGCCCCACCTGCTCGCTGTACCACGTCACAACCTGGTCCAACGGCGCATCCCTGAAGTTCAGCGACACCAGCCGTTCGGCGGCCTCCTTCGAAAGCAAGGGATGTCCGCTTCCTTCCGTCGAGCCCGCCGCGACCGGAAGAGGATCCGGCAGGTTGGCGTCTTCGTCCGACGAAGGCAGACTCGGCATAGGGGTCGGCGCGCGCGACGGCATGCCGGGCGGCTGCGGACGCGGCGGGATGAGTTGGGCCGGCGCCGGGAGCGCCCCCACAAGAAAGACCACCACCATGCCCAGGGCCATCACCCGCCGCAGTCTCTGTCTCTTCCCGTTCAACATGAGAAGTCGTTTCCCGATTGCCGGCTTAACCACCGGGCGCAGGCGTTGTTTTTATCGAATCCACCCCCGCCGCAGGACGGGTGTACGCGAAATCCACCGTGCAGTTGCCCTTCAATCGCACCTTCCCGCCAGGGATCGGACTCATGGTCAACTGCCGGACGTCCAAGATAGCACCCTGGGTCTGCAAAGCATAGAGAAAATGCACGATCGCCTCGAGCTCCCCTTCCCAGTTGCAGTTGATCGAAACTTCGTAGATATCGCCGGCGCTGCGCTCGCGTTCCGCTTCCCGCCGGAGCAGGACCAGCCCGTGCTGCTGCGCCGTTCGCTCGAGCATCCGCAGCAGTTCCGCCGTCACATCCTTGCCTGCCGCGTGCGCGGGCAGCTTGCCGCGAATCTGCTCAAGCTGCTGGTTTACCTCGTCCCGGCCGGCCAGGAGATGCTGCGCCTCCTTCTTCTTCCATTCCAGGTTCTGGAGGGCCTTCTCGATGTCCTTCCACTCCTGGGCCTTCGGCTGGGCGAACCAGTACGTGCCGGCCAGCACGACAACGATCGCCGTTATCCACGCCAGCCCGATCTCGCGCATGTTCAGCTTCATGGTTCCTTCTCGCCGTCCTTCGCCGGCAGGTGCGCCGTCACCGAGAACTCGGACTTCTGGGCGCTTCCCACCGCGCGGCTCCGCACATCGCCGGTCTCGATCTTGGTGAAGAACGGCGATTGCTCCAGGTTCTGGAAAAAGTCATAGATCGGGTCCGGGACGTTCGCGATGCCTCGAACGTTCACCGACGCGCCCTTCCTGTAACTGAAAGAGGTGAGATCGACGGACTCCGGCAGCGCGACCACCACCTCGCGGAGCGCCTCCAGCGCGGAATGCGAGCGATCCGCATAGTCCTCGAACGAGCGGATCTTGTCCCGCAGCGCGCGCACTTCTTCGGCCGGCGCTTCCATCGCGGTCACTTCCGCCTTCACGGCGGCCAGCCGCTTGCGCGCCATGCCGAGGCCGCCAAAAAAGAGCGCGAGTCCGCCCACCCACAGCACAACAAAGACCAGCGTCGCGATGGCCAGCGTCTTGCGGGTGATCCGGCCCTGCGCCTCCGCCCGCCAATCCGCGGGCGCAAGGTCAAGCGTGATGCCCTGGCGCTCGATCGTCCGCCGCGCCAATCCCTCGCTGAGCGACGGCAACTCCTCCAGCCGCCGCATCGCAACCTCCGCGCCGCAAACTTCTCCGATGCGCGCCGCCAGGCCCGCGACGCCCGAAACCGGCGCGCCGCCCGGCAACACCATCTTCGGCGGCGTCTGGTCGCCCCCGTGCCAAAGCAAAATCCGCAACCCCGCCGCCAATCCGACCTCCGCCTCCAGGGTCGTCAGGCTGTATCCGATTTCTTCCGCCAGCTCCGCATGGAACTCTTCCTCGGACACTCCCGCCGCCGCGCCGAGCGAGCGGATCACCACGGGGACCCCGTGCTCGCTGATGATCAGGCTCGCGTTCTCCGGCTCGAAAATCAACTGCACCGCCAGGCCCTGCTCCGGCACCTCGCCCTGCTGCTTGAGCAAATGCCACCACGCCATCAGGTCCACGTCTATCCAGCGCGGAATCGTCTTCACCGCCCGGAACGCATCGCCCACGGCCGTGACCATGTCCTTCTGGATGGCCGCGATCAGGACCCGCGACGACGTGCCCTGCTGCGAAAGCT
>JAKJGV010000145.1 GCA_022704185.1 Verrucomicrobiota bacterium | reverse complement strand
AATCAGGATGCCGGGCATGACGCCCGCCATGAACAGCTTGCCGATGGACTGCTCGGTGAGGATGCCGTACACGATGAAAACGACGCTGGGCGGGATGAGCATGCCGAGGCTGCCGCCGGCGGCGACGGTGCCGCTGGCGAGCTCCATGTCGTAATGGTAGCGCTTCATTTCCGGCAGCGCGACGGAGGCCATGGTGGCGGCCGTCGCGGGGCCCGAGCCGCAGATCGCGCCGAAGCCCGCGCAGGCGCCGACGGTGGACATCGCCAGCCCGCCGCGGAGCGTGCCGAGCCAGCAGTAGGCCGCGTGGAACAGCCGCCGGCTGATGCCCGCGTGAAAGGCGATCTGTCCCATGAAGACGAACAGCGGGATGACGGTGAGGCTGTAGGATGAGAACGTGTCGAACAGCTCCACGGTCATCATGCTGAGCGAGGCGGGCGTGGACACCACCATTGCAAAGCCGATCACGCCCGCGAGTGCCATCACGAACGCGACGGGCATGCTGCACACGAGCAGCAGGAGCAACAGCCCGCACCCCACGAGGCCCAGTTGGATCGGGGTCATGGCGACATGAACACCTTTCGCGGATGCAAGAGATGCTGGAGGACCACCAGCGCGGAGACGGCGCAGCCCAGGGCCATGACGTACGACGCCCAGAAGACCGGCCAGCCGAGCGTCAGCATCACTTCGCCGCTGGCCTTGAGGCTCTGCCCGTATCGCACGCCCTGGACGGTGAGCAGGCAGAAAAGCGCGATCGTCAGGACGCGCATGATGGAATCCACGACGAGCCGCACGGCGGGCGGGAGGCGGTTGAAGAAGAACTCGACCGCGACGTGGCCCTTGACGGCGGTGGTGTAGGGGAGCGCGCAGGACAGCGTGACCAGACTCAGCAGGCGGACGATGTCGTAGCTGCCCTTGAGCGGATGCCCGAACGCCCGCGCGACGACGTCCACACAGGTGACGAGCATCATGGCCACGGTTCCCGCGCCCGCGACAAACGCCAGCCCGAGCACCAGCTTGCGCAGGAAGCGCTGCCCGTACTCGGGGGGCGATGACGACGCGGCCGCCATGATCCCTCCGCTTACAGCGTGTCGAGGGCCGCGATGCGCTCCTGGAGATCCTTCAGGAAGTCGCCGCCCGGCAGGCCTTTGTCCGTCGCGGCCTTGACGTAGTCGTTCAGGATGGGCGCGACGGCCACTTTCCACCGGGTCGCTTCTTCGGCCGAGAGGGGAATGATTTCGTGGCCGAGTTCCTTGACGAACGCATCGCCTTCTCGATCCGCTTCGTTCCACGCCTCGCCGTGCTTGTCCACCCATTCATCGCAGACCTGCGTGATGATCTTCTGGATGTCGGCGGGGAGGCTGTCCCACTTGCCCTTGTTCATCACGACGAACATCGCGGTGGTGTAGCCGATGCCGGACGAGTCCGTCACGGACTTGATCACTTCGCCCTGCTTCCAGCCCTTGAGCGTTTCGATCGGGCAGAGCGTGGCCTCGACGACGCCTTTCTGCAGCGCCTCGTAGGTTTCCGGCTGGCTCATCGCCACGGGCGTGCCGCCGAGCGCTTCCACGATCATCGCCGAGAGCCCGGTCGCGCGCACCTTCAGCGCGCGCATGTCATCGAGCGAGCGCACCGGCTTGCGGGACGCGAGGATGCCGGGGCCGTGCGCGTGGATGTAGAGCACCTTGACGTCGGCCACTTCCTGCGGGGCGTACTTGCGAACCATTTCCGTCGCGATGCGCGACGCGGCGAGGCCGTCCGGGTAACCCAGCGGCAGGTCGAGTCCTTCGAGCAGCGGGAACCGGCCGAGCGTGTACGCGAAGCAGCTCATGCCGATGTCGGAGATGCCGTTGACGACGCCGTCGTAGCACTGGGGCGCCTTGGTGAGCGAGCCGCCGGGATAGGTGGTGATCTTCACGCGGCCGCCGGTGCGTTTCTCCACTTCCCGGGACCACTCTTCCGCGGTCTTCGCCTGGATGTGCGAGGGCGGGAAGAAAATGCTGTAGGACAGCTCGATGGGCTTCACGGGCTCCTGCGCCTGTGCCTCGGGCGCTTTTGCCTTGCCGCATCCCGCGACCAGCAGAGTCCCCGCCGCCAGCAATCCCAAACCCAGAAACATTCCGTGCCGTTTCGTCATCGCGCATCCTCCTTGGTTGCCGCCCGCTGCGTTCCGTCGGAATCAGCAATATAGAGAACGCGGCGCCGGGACGCAAGCTGTGGGGGAAGATTAGAGAGGGGGGATTGGGGATTGGTTGATTGGAGATGGCTTTGGCGTCGTGCCGAGCCGCAGCCTTGTCGAAAGAACTCGGCTATGCGGCTCGACAGAGTCTCGCCCTCCATTTGGCGTGCTCAAAGCAGCCGCGCGGCAGGAGCGCCCGTATTGCCGGCGTCTTGCGCCGGGCCGTGCGGATGCTAAACTGGACGCATGGTACGCGTGGATCAGAAGCGGGTGGGTGCCTTCTCGGAATACCTCCGCCGGGCCGGCGACGTGCAGCCCTTCGACTTCTGCACCGCGAGCGAGGGCGTTGTTTTCCCGAACCGGAACCGGCGGGGGGTGGTGGACTACTTCTTCTTCTGCACCGCGCACCAGTTCGGGTTCTGGTATTTGAAGGACGGGCGCTACGATCGTCCGGCGTTTAGCCGCGTGGACGGGATCGAGCACAAGGGGTCCGACTTCCTTTCGCGCTGCGCGACGCGGGCGTGGCTGAACGACGAAGGATTCTTCGCGCCGGATTCCCTGGCGAAGAGGAGCGACACCGAACTGTCGGCGGTCTTCTCCGATGACCAGGGGAAAAATCCCCTGCCGATGTGGGAGGCGCATCTCGATATCGCGCGCCGGTACGTCGAGTGGTTCCGGGCCCGCAAGACCTCGCCGGAAGCGATTCTGAACGAGGCGAACCGCTCGGCCGCGCCGCTCACCGCGTTCCTCGATCGTTGCGCGGACATGCCCGGGTACGGCGAGGATCCGCTTCGGAAGAAGCTGATGCTGCTGGCGGTGATCCTGGAAAACCGGCCGGAGCGTTTTCTGCGCGTGACGGATCCGGAAGCGTTCATGCCGATCATAGACTACCATCTCCAGCGCAGCGCGCTTCGCACCGGCCTCGTGCGCGTGGACGATCCCTCCCTCCGCGAGAAACTTGCGGCGCGGCGCGAGGTGACGGCGGACGAGGAGAAGGCCGTTCGCGACGCGACGTTTGAAGCGGTGCGGCAACTGGTGCGCGATTCGGGCCGGTCCGTCGCGGCCGTGGACTACTTTTTCTTTACAAACCGCAGGCGGTGTCCGGAGATGACGGAGCCGGAATGCGCGAAGTGTCCGGTTCAGCCGATCTGCGCGCGCGAAACGCGGTTGTTTCAGCCGGTCTTGCGGACAACGTATTATTGACGCCCGCGTGCGGAGTGGAGCGGCGGGGGGGAGGAGGCGCGACATGAATATCCGGCTCGACGGGAAGACGGCGCTGGTCACGGGCGGATCGAGCGGCATCGGCGAAGCGTGCGTCCGGCTTCTCTGCGAGTCCGGGGCGAATGTCTTCTTCACCTATAACAAGGGCGGAAAGAATGCCGCGAAGATCGCGTCCATAACCTCCGCGAAAGCGATCCAATGCGACGGCGCGCGGGAACAGGCCTGCCGGGACACTGTCGAGCAGATCATCCTGGCCGCGGGACGCATGGATATTCTCGTGAACAACGCCGGCATTTATGAATCCGCTGCTGCCGATGCGCCGGCGTTTCCGGCCGTGTGGAAGAACGTCATGGCGGTCAATCTCGACGCGTGCGCGTACTTCATCCATTTCGCCGTGCCGCACCTGAAGAAGCGCGGGGGGAAAATCGTGAACATCAGCTCCATCCACGCCGCGGACGGGACAACCCATGCCGCCGCGTACCACGCCTCCAAGGCGGGCATGGACGGACTCACGCGGGCGATGGCCGTGGAGCTTGCGCCGCACAATATCCAGGTGAACTCGATCGGTCCGGGCGCGACTGCGACGCCGATGTGGGGGGATCCGGGCGACGACTATGCCGCGGAGATCGCGAAGCTGGTTCCGGCGCGCCGGTTCGGCAAGCCGGAAGAGATCGCCGCGGCGGTTGTTTTTCTCACGTCGCCCCTGGCCGACTACATCACCGGCCAGACGCTGTTTGTTGACGGCGGAATCCTGATCAACTCGTACAAGGAGTAATGGTATTGTCCGCTCGGAAGTGGGCGCGGGTTTTCGGCAATTCGGCAAAGGAGGTCGCTATGAACAAGAGGTTGTTGCTGGTGGCGTGGGTCGTGTTGTCGGGCATCTCGGAGGCATTGGCAGGCGAGGCGAACTACCAGCCGTTCCTTGTGGGCGAGCGCGCGCTCGGCATGGGCGGCGCGGTCAACGCGACGGCGGACGGCGTTGACGCCCTCTACTACAATCCCGCCGGTCT
>JAKJGV010000144.1 GCA_022704185.1 Verrucomicrobiota bacterium | reverse complement strand
GGCAGGCTGGTTAAAGCGGTGAAGCAGGTGTGACATGAGCGACAAGCGATTCTACGCCGTTATTCTTGCCGGGGGGAAAGGCGAACGCTTCTGGCCCTACAGCACGGAGCGGCGTCCCAAGCAACTGCTTTCGCTGGTCGGCGGGAAGCCCATGCTCGCCCTGGCTGTTGAACGACTCTCCGGTTTGATATCACCCGATCGTGTCTACGTGATCACCCATGCGGACCTCGTGGATGCGAGCAGAAGGGCAGCGCCCGGCTTGCCGCCCGGGAATATCATCGGCGAACCGGGGGCGCGATACAGCCGCCGCGATCGCGCTCGGCGCGGCGATTGTCAAGTCGCGCGATCCCGGCGCGGCCTTTTGCGTTCTCACGGCGGACCACATCATAGGCGATCTCGATGTCTTTCAAGCGACGTTGCGGGAAAGCCTGACGATGGCCCTGAAGCAGGAAGTGTTGATCACGATTGGCATCCAGCCCGCCGACGTCAGCACGGGATACGGGTATATCGAAGCGGGTCCCGAGGTCGGGAAGTTCTCGG
Source organism: Verrucomicrobiota bacterium (assembly GCA_022704185.1). Lineage (GTDB taxonomy): Bacteria > Verrucomicrobiota > Kiritimatiellia > CAIQIC01 > JAGNIJ01 > JAKJGV01. The sequence goes on along the minus strand of JAKJGV010000144.1, from coordinate 4,069 downwards.
GCATCGTTTTTCAACGAGCGGCGCGATTCGTCGAGAAACCCGACAAAACGCAGGCGAAGCAGTATCTGGAGTCGGGTAATTACTTCTGGAACTCCGGCATGTTCGTCTGGTCGGTTGCGTCTGTTGAGAAGGCGCTGGGCAAGCACAGGCCGGTACTGGCGGACCTCTTGAATCGCCTTGCGACCGCATTCGGGACGGATCGTTTCGATGCTCTGGTTGCCGGTGCGTATGAGAAGCTGGAGAAGATATCGATAGATTACGCCCTCATGGAGAAAGCCGACAACATCGTGATGGTGAAAGGCGCGTTTCGCTGGGACGATGTGGGGTCATGGCCCGCGCTGGAGGCTCATCTCCACAAGGACTCGAATGGAAACACGGTGCTGGGCGATTGCCAGGCATTGGACTCCAGCGACAACATCGTGATCTCGGAGGACCGGCTGACGGCTTTGATCGGCGTCAAAGACCTTATCGTGGTGCATGCGGATGGCGCTACGCTGGTTTGTTCGCGCGCGCGCGCGCAGGAGGTGAAAGAAATGGTTCACCGTCTTCGCGCGACCGGGCGCTATGGAAAGGTCTTGTAAGCCATGCCCCGCATACTCGGTCTCGATTATGGGGGCAAGCGTCTCGGGTTTGCGGTCAGTGACCCGTCAGGCATCCTCTCGACTCCGCTGCGGGTAGCCCACTGCAGGACTGAAGCCGAGGCGGCGGAATCGGTCGTGGCGATTTGCGCGGAAACGCGCGCGGAGCGCCTGGTGGTCGGGTTGCCTTTGAACATGAACGGATCAAAGGGCCCGCAGGCCGAGCGCGTCGAGAATTTCGTCGGCCTGCTCCGGAACAAGCTCTCGATTCCCATCGAAACGTGGGACGAGCGGTTGAGCACGCGTGAGGCGGAGCGGGTGATGACGGACGCGGGCGTTTCCGCGCGGCAGATGCGCGGGGTGGTGGACAAGTTGGCCGCGCAGTTGATCCTGCAGAGCTACCTCGACGCGCAGCATCCCGGAGGAGACGACGATGGCGGTGAAGCCGGTCCCGGCTGGTAAGCGGCGATACCGGATGACCGTCGCCTACGACGGCACGCAGTATTCCGGTTGGCAGGTTCAGCCTCATCGCAAGACCGTCCAATGGGAGTTGGAGCGCGTGATTCTTGCCCTCACGGGCGAATCCGTCCGCGTGGACTCCAGCGGCCGCACGGATGCAGGCGTTCACGCCCGCGGCCAGGTTGTGCACTTCGACCTGGCGGCAACGCCTGTTCTGCGGAGGTTTCGGCAGGGATGCAATGCGCTGCTCGCCGATGACATACGCGTGCTCGTCGTCCGCCGCGCGCCGCCGGGCTTCCACTCGAGGATCAGCGCGGCCGGCAAGGAGTATCGTTATTTCATCTGGAACGGCGAGATCATGCCTCCGTTTCTGCGTCATTACCGCGCCCATGTCAGAAAGCCGCTGAACGTGAAGGCCATGAGGAAAGCCGCGTCGTTGCTTGTGGGGAAGAACGATTTTGCCGCGTTCTCCGCGAACCCGCACCGCGAGGTCAACGGAACCGTTCGCCACCTTCGGGCGCTCAAGGTCGCGAGGAGGGGTGCGGAGGTCTCCATCGTCGCCAGGGGAGACGGATTTCTCTACAAGATGGTGCGCAGTCTCGCCGGTTTTCTGATTCGGGTCGGGACGGGCGAGGTCGAGCCGGAAGTTGGGAAAACGATTCTCCATTCCAGGATCCGCACCGCCCGTGTCCCCACAGCCCCGCCACAGGGGTTGTTTCTGTGGAGGGTGTGGTATTGACCGAAGGTCCCATCGGATGCGGGGCTGAGCATGCCGGGACCTTGACGATGGGGTGGGGATGGGATAGCCTCTCGGACCTGTCTCCCGCGGAGAGAACACGTGCAGAAGAAGCTTGAGATCAAGGTTTTGCCGTCGCTTCTGGCGGCCGATATGGGCCGCCTGGAGGAAGCATGCCACCGCGTCGAAGCGGCGGGAGCGGACGGTCTGCACGTGGATATCATGGATGGTCACTTCGTTCCGAACCTGAGCATGGGGCCGGACGTGGTCCGCATGGCGCGCCGCTGCACGAAGACGCACCTGAGCGTACACCTCATGGTGACGCACCCGCAGCATTTCGTGGAACCGTTCGTCAACGCGGGCGCGGATACGGTGCTCATTCACATTGAGGCGCAATGTGATCCCGCAACGGTGCTCAAGGACATTCGGGCGCGCGGCGCGCGCGCCGGGATCACGCTGAATCCCGAGACTCCCGCGGAGGCGGTACATGGAGTCCTCGGCGATTTGGACGAAGTGCTGTGCATGAGCGTGCACCCGGGTTTCGGCGGCCAGGGTTTCATCCCGCAGATTCTGCCCAAGATACGGGAGCTCCGCGCGCGCAATCCGGCGGTGGATATTTCCGTCGATGGGGGCATCAACGCGGATACCGGTGCGCAGTGCGCCGCGCAGGGCGCGAATATCTTCCTGGCCGGAACGTACCTCTTTCGCGCGGCGGATATGGCGGCCGAAATTGCCATTCTGCGCAAGCGCGCGCAGGACGCATTCACAATCGGTGTGAGGCAATGAGCAGTGTTCATGAGTGATCTCTCGCTGATTCGCAACTTCTGCATCATCGCCCACATCGACCATGGGAAATCCACGCTCGCGGACCGCATGCTCGAGATCACGGGGACCATCGACCGCCGCGAGTTTCGGGACCAGGTGCTCGACGATATGGATCTGGAGCGCGAGCGCGGTATCACGATCAAGGCGCATCCCGTCACCATGCACTACAAGGCGCGCGACGGAAAGACCTATCAGTTCAACCTGATAGACACGCCCGGCCACGTGGATTTCTCGTACGAAGTGTCGAGAAGCCTGTCGGCTTGCGAGGGGGCGGTTCTGGTCGTGGATGCCACGCAGGGTGTCGAGGCACAGACCGTGGCGCACACGTACCTCGCCTCGGAGCAAGGCATAGCGATCATTCCCGTGATCAACAAGATCGATCTGCCGAACTCCAATCCCGAGGACACGATCAAGCAGATCGAGGACATCCTCGCGACGCCGGTGGAAGATGATTTGCGGGTGAGCGCGAAGACCGGGGCAGGGGTGGAGGCGGTGCTGGAAGCGATCGTGCAGCGTGTTCCGCCGCCCAGGACTGATCCCGCGGCGGGAACGCGCGCGCTGGTCTTCGACTCGGAGTATGACGCGTTCCGGGGCGTGGTGGTTTATCTCCGCGTCAAGGACGGCGACATCGCCGCCGGCGAGACGATACGCCTCATGGGCACCGGCAATGATTACGAAGTCAAGGAGGTCGGCACCTTCAGGCCGAAACCCATCTCCGTTCCTGTGCTCAGGGCCGGCGAGGTGGGATATGTCATCGCCAACATCAAGAACGCGTCGGAGATTCATATCGGCGACACCATCACGAAAGCCAGGCGCCCCGCGTCGGAGGCTCTGCCGGGCTTCAAGCCGTTTCACCCGATGGTTTTCACCGGGCTGTATCCGGTGGATACCGGCGACTATGACAAGCTCAAGGCCAGCCTTGAGAAGCTGATCCTCAACGACAGCGCCTTTGTCTACCAGGCGGAAACATCCGTGGCGCTGGGGTTTGGATTCCGGTGCGGGTTCCTGGGATTGCTTCACATGGAGATCGTGCAGGAACGCCTGCGGCGGGAGTACGGGATCGATATCATCGCGACCTATCCCGGGGTCGTTTACAAAGTCTACATGAAGACCGGCGAGGTGCTGGAGGTTGACAACCCGGTGCACCTGCCGGACCTCACGCGTATTGAGAAGATGGAAGAACCGATGGTGGATCTCTTTGTCATCTGTCAGAACGAATGCATCGGAGACATGCTTCAACTGGTCATGGAGAAACGCGGGGAGGTCCAGAAGACGGACTCGCTCGACACGCGCAGGGTCATGCTCACGTGCCGCGTTCCGCTTAACGAGATACTGGTTGATTTTCACGATCGCCTGAAGAGTCTCAGCCGCGGGTATGCGTCGATGGATTACGAGCCCGCGGGGTACCAGGAGTCGGACCTTGTCAAAATGGACATCCTGGTCCACGGCGAAACCGTGGAGGCGTTTTCCT
>JAKJGV010000143.1 GCA_022704185.1 Verrucomicrobiota bacterium | reverse complement strand
CGGCTCCCCCGATCCCGAAAGGGTGACGTAGTCTGCCGTGCGCCCTTCCCGGAGCCACTCGCGCAGTTCGGATTCCACCTCCTTTACAGGGACGTACTCCTTGCGTTCCGTCGTCTTCCGCGAAGTGTGGCCGAGTTGGCAGAAGATACAGTCCAGCATGCACGTCTTGAGCGGTGTCAGGTCAACGCCCAGCGACCGCCCGAATCGCCGCGATGGAACCGGCCCGAAGATATGGTGGTAGCGCTGCATCATCGGCTGCAGGAAAGGCGGGCCGCATGCCCGCTCTTCCCGCTGCTTGTTATGTTCTATTCCTTCGCCGGCTTCGATTCCAACTCCTGGATCTGCTTCCGGATTTCCTCCAGCGCATTGCCGAAGTACTCGGCCTGCTGTTTCAGCGCATCCAGTTCCTGCTCCGGCGTGTACGCGGACTGCGCGTACGGCGCCCCGGCCCTCATCCAGCCAGTCATTCCGGTCGCGAAGAAGCGATTACGCCGACCGCGACCTCCGCCGCCACGTCCGAATCCCATTCCAAATCCGCGCCCCCAGCCCGCGTTCACGTAGCTGGGCGCTCCGTAGCCCGCGCAGAATCCCGCCGCGCGGCCTGACATCGGTCCCATTCCCATCGGTCCTGTTCGATCTCCTCCTGGCATGGTCATGCCTCCTTTCTTAATGCTATCGGCCTCGACCCTGCCCGCGACCCATGCCTGCGCCGCGGCCTTGTCCTCCACCCTGTCCGCGGCCCATGCCGCGCCCCAATCCGCGTCCGGCTCCCCGCCCGGCGCCTTGTCCTGCGCCTGCGGAAGCCCCTTGTCGCTGCCCCGCTCCGCAAGGTCCCATTCCCCTTCCGGTCCCGGCACCCTGCCCGCGCGGCCCTGTTCCATCTGCTCTCGGCATTGCTGCCTCCTTTCCATCCCGGTCTATGACTGTGTCTTCAGCTACTGGAGTGTTGGAGTACGGGAGTGTTGTGTTCAGCCCATCACTCCACCACTCCACTCTCTCACACCCAGTGTCCTTCTTTCGTCGCGGCGGTCGCTTCCTGCAACTCGCCCTTGCTCAGCGCGTCAATGGCTTCGCGCGCCGTCCGTCCGGCCGGAACGAGAAGTACCCGCACGCCGGACGCTTCAAGCGCCCGGAACGCTTTCGGCCCCACGTTGCCCGTGATCACCGCTTCGGCACCCAGGCGGACGACCGATTCCGCGGACTGGATACCCGCGCCCTGCGCGGCGTTCAGATTCTGCGCGTTGTCGTGAGCAGAGCTCTTTCCTGTAACCGTATCGAACAGGATAAACTTCGGCGCGCGGCCGAAATGCGGATCCAATTCGCCGTCCAACAGACCGTCCTTCGATGTAACCACCACTTTCATCTCCATCCCTTCCCGTTCAACTTCCCCACCCGCGTCCGTGCCGTCCCCGCCCGTGCCCGCCCCGCCCTTTTCCGGACGGCATCCCGCAGGCCGATGGCAGAACCGGTCCGCCTTCCACACGTATGGCCTTGCCGTTGATCAACGCGTCGGCGACTTTCCTGCGCGCCGACTCCACGATGCGGGCGAACGTCGGCCGGGAGATCTTCATCTGCTCCGCCGCCTTCTCCTGGTACGCTCCCTGCAGGTCCGCCAGCCGCAACGCCTCCAGCTCGTCCAGCGTCACGACCACCTCGGCGAGCACGCGCAAGGGAACGCCGGCCGGCTTGAAATACGTCACGCCGGGCACGAACCCGACCTGTCTCATGCAGAATGGTCTCGGCATAGTCACCTCATCATTCATTATGAGCATATGCTCATTATCAAAATGTGTCAAGCGCCGGCTGATTTGCTATTCTCCCCGCCCATGCGAAGGGACCAACCAGCTCATCGGAACCGGAATGTCCTCATTATCGGCGCCGGACCCGCCGGCCTGATGGCCGCCCTCGCGGCCGCCCGGCACGGGACGAAAGTCATCCTCTGCGAACAGATGCCGAAGCCCGGCCTCAAGCTGCTCGCCACCGGCGGCGGGCGCTGCAACATCACGAATACGAGCACGCCGGATGCCTTCATGGAGGCCTTCGGCCGTAACGGAAGATTCATGCAGCCCGCGCTGGAACTCATGAACGCCGATCGCCTCCGCGCACTCCTCGCGGAGCTCGGCGTTGCGACCTCCAGCCCCGACGGCTTCCACGTCTATCCGTCCTCCAACAAGTCCTCCGATGTGCTTCGCGCGCTGCTCGACGCGTGCGATCGCGCCGGAGTGGAACGCCGGACAAATTGCGCTGTCCGCTCTCTGATCATTAAGGACGGAGCCATTTGCGGCATCGAAACGGCTGACGCCGCAATCAATGCCGACGCCGTAATCCTCGCCTGCGGCGGGCGAAGCTATCCTGAACTTGGCGCGACAGGCACCGGTTACGAACTCGCGCGCGCGGCCGGACATACGATCGCGGACCCGCTGCCCGTGCTCGTTTCCCTCCACACGGAGGAACACTGGCCGCACGCCTGCACGGGCGTGAGCATGCCGAACGTCCGCGCATGGGTTGACCTGCCCCGGCAATCGAAGTCCGGCTGCACCGGCGATCTGCTGTTCACCCACCGCGGCGTGTCCGGCCCCGTCATTCTCGATCTCTCGCGCGACGTGGTGCCGCTCCTGGCCCGGCATGGCCAGGTTCCGATCCGGGTCGCGCTGAATGTGAACGTTTCCGCAAGCCGGTGGCGGACACGAGACGGCGGCCGGCTGGTGCGCAAGCTCCTGGGCGAACACATGCCCGCGTCGCTGGCGAAAGCCCTGATGGATGTCGCAGGCATCCGGGAACACACGGCGGCGGCTACGCTGACGCGCGAACAGGAAAAAGCGCTCGGCGAATTGCTGGAAGCTATTCCTTTAACAATTGCCTCGGCCGGCGGCTTCGACGAAGCGATCGTCACGCGCGGCGGCGTGAGCCTGCGCGAAGTGAACCCGCAGACCCTCGAGAGCCGCCTGGTGAAAGGCCTGTTCTTCGCGGGCGAATTGCTGGACCTCGACGGCCCCTGCGGCGGCTTCAATCTCCAGTGGGCATTCTCCAGCGGAAACCTGGCAGGACATTGCGCTGTTTGACCGGAAACGGAAAAGGATCGTCCCCTTTTCTCTCTTTTTCCGGGGCCGAACGGACTTCGGCCCTACGTAGGCCCCAAATCCGTTGGGGCCTCTTCGCGCCGCGTCACCCCTGCCGGTGATGACGCGGGCCGGGCGCACCATGGCCCTGATGCCGCTTGTGCCGATCATGCCCGAACGGGCGCTGACGCCCGCTCTTCGGCTCCGGCCGCGCGGCGGCGCCGGTGGCATGGCACGCTTTCTCGGAATGGTACCGATGCGAACGATCCACCGGAATGGATTTGCGGATCAACCGTTCGATCAGGCGAAGCGACTCGCGCTCGCGCGCGGCGCAGAACGCGACCGCATCGCCGTCCGCCCCCGCCCGCGCGGTCCGCCCGATGCGGTGAATGTAGGTCTCTGGCTCCTCGGGCAACTCGTAGTTCACGACGTGCGTGATCCCGTCCACATCCAGTCCGCGCGCCGCGATATCGGTGGCCACCAGCGCGCGCACTTTCCCGGTTTTGAACCCGTACAACGCCGACGTTCGCGCTGTCTGCGATTTGTTCCCGTGGATCGCGGACGCGGCAACGCCCGCGTCGTGAAGCTTCCTCACCACGCGGTCCGCGCCGCGCTTGGTGCGCGTGAAGATCAGCACCTTGTCCATGTTGTGCCCGGCGATGAGATCGATCAGCAGCGCGTCCTTGTTCTCCTTGTCCACGAACATCAGCTTCTGGACGACGCGCTCGACCGTCGGCTTGCCCGGGTCAATGGTGATCTGCACCGGGTTGTGCAGCAACTGGCGGGCGAGGTCCGCCACCACGGGCGGCATTGTCGCCGAGAAAAACAGCGAATGACGCTTCTTCGGAAGGCGGGCGACGACCTTGCGGACGGACGGGATGAACCCCATGTCGAGCATGCGATCAGCCTCGTCCAGGACGAACAGTTCGATCCGGTCGAGATGGATATGGCCCTGCTGCATCAGGTCCAGCAGTCGTCCGGGCGTGGCGACCACCACGTCCAGCCCGCGCCGCAGCGCCTGCACCTGCGGGTGCTGGCCGACACCGCCGAAAATCACGGTATGGCGAACCTTCACGTGGCGGCCATACGTCCGGATGCTGTCTCCGATCTGCGCGGCCAGTTCACGCGTGGGCGTGAGGATCAGCGCGCGCGGCCTTCCCGGATGCGTGGGGTTCTTCGTCTGCGTCATTTCCTGCAGGAGCGGCAGCGTGAACGCGGCGGTCTTGCCGGTGCCGGTCTGCGCACAACCCAACAGGTCGCGTCCCTGCAGAAGATGCGGGATGGCCTGCTGTTGAATGGGAGTGGGCGTCGTATAGCCTTCCTCGGCCACCGCCCGCTGCAGCGGCTCCATAAGGGCCGCGAATACGTTCTGCGAATTCATGCGTATACTTCTTTCGTCCGGTTGTTCTCAGTAATCTCCACCTGCCGGACGTGTAGGGAAAGAAGATGCCGCGCCAAACGCGAACCCATTGAGTCGTGGGCTTGTAGCCCGTTGCCGCCGCCATGTCAAACGAAACCGCGCGAAATCGGAAAGCCGCACCAATCTTCAGC
>JAKJGV010000142.1 GCA_022704185.1 Verrucomicrobiota bacterium | reverse complement strand
AGTTCTTGATCTGCAGGAGCAGCGCGCCGTTCGTGCACGTGCGGTACTCGGGCAGGCAGAGGTACGCGTTCGCGCCCGTGGCCTTGATCGCGGGCTGCACGCCGAAATAATCGCGCACGATCGCGCCGAGGACGTTGTAACGGTTCAGCCACGGCAGGACGTCCATCTCGCCGTCGCCGTCGCCGTCCGGCATGTTGTCGCCGACGGAGTACAGGAAGATCGCCGATTTCGCCGCGCCGTGGTTCTTCACCACCACCGCCGGGTTCCGGCTCTGGTTGTCCACGTACACCGACCCGTTGCCGCGCGAGGCGTTGCGCAGGAACACGTCGTCCGCCATGAAGCGGCCGTTGCCGTCGGCGAAGTTGTTGCAGCGGATCATGAAGCGGACCGTGGTCGCCCCGGCCGGAACCGTGGCCGAAGCTTCCGTCTTGATCCACGTGTCGTTGGTCGTGCCCCACCACACGGTCGGCGTCGCCGACGTGCGGGAGAGGAACGTTCCGCCGTTGTAGAACTCCAGCTCGATGACGCCGTACTTCGTCCCGTCGCGCAGGCGGTCGTTGCCCGGCGTGTAGAGATAGCCGCCGAAGTTCAGCTTCTCACCCGGCGAGAACCCGGTCACCAAATCCTGGTAAATGCCGCCGTCCCACCAGAACACCCACGAATTGCCCGAGATGCCCGCATAGACGCTCGTGCACGGATCGTGCGAGCCCTCATTCCAGTTCGCCCAGCCGGCCGGCGAGACGCCGGAGCCGGTGAGCGCGCCGTTGGCGAGCATGTTCCTCGGGCCCACGCGGATGATCCGCCGGCCCGTGTACGTGTTCGAAGGCGCGATTTCGTCCACCGCGTACCGCACCCAGGAATTGCCGGGCGTGTTCGTCGTCAGCAGCGCGCTCTCCGCCGCGCCGAGATAGAAGCCGCGCTCGTCGTACCACTCGATGGACACCGAGGCGCAGGCGCCGTTCCGCAGCGGGTCGTCGCTGTTGTTCCGCAGCCATGTGCTCGCCGTGTAGCGGCCGAACGGAACCGCCGGGAAATTCTTCCACATGCCCGCGTCGCCCCACACCTGGACCATGTTCGAGCCGCTGTACTGCCAGCCCCAGCCGCTCCGCACGATCAGCTCGCTGTTGGTCTCTTTCCACGTGCCGTCCCACTTCTGCAGCGTCGTCGCGTTCGAGGCGTCGTCCTCGAAGCCCTTGTTCCGCTGCGTGTCCATCTCCGCCCAGGCGACGCCGCCGCTCGTGACCGTGGCTTCGTCGTTGTACTTCCAGACCTTGCACCAGTAGTTGTAGCCGTTCGTCACCGAGCCGACCGCGTTCGTGTTGAAGCGCACGGTCAGTGGATGCCAGTACCACGAGACGTACTCGCGGCGCCGCATCGGCGCCTCGAACCCGCCGATGTCCGTCGGGTCCACGCCGAACAGGTTCTTCACTTCGTTCACGAACTGCGCGCGCGGCGTGCCGTGAAAGTTCTGCTGGCCGGGGATGTCCGCCGACGCCAGCACGTGCACGCCCTTGGGAATGACGACCGTGCGCAGGAAATCGAGGACCGTCTTGTTCGTCGAGTTCGGCACCACGTCTTCGACGCGCATGTTGCGCGGCAGGCAGATCACCTTGAAGTTCGTGTACGCGCCCGCGCCGAGCTCCGTGAGGTTGATGAAATTCGGCTCGTACCCCAGCCGCTCCATCGCGCCCGCGATCTGCTGCATTTCGCACTCGTAGCGGTTGTATTGCGAATCGTTCGCGTCCGTCCAGAGGAACGCGATATCCGGCTTCGGATCCTGAGAGCCCGCCAGGATTTTCGCGATCTCCACCTGCTGCATCAGGTTGAAGGTGTCACGGCTGGTCCAGTAGGCCGGCTTGATGTTCCGGTCCGCGTACACAATGCCGAAGCCCTTCTCGCGGTCCGTGATCCACGGGCGGTCCATCCAGGAGAAGATGTGCGTGCCGATCGAGCCGGCCTGCAGCGACTCCCACAGCGAATTCCGGATCAGCGGCCCCTGCCGGAACTCGTTCATGCCGGGCCACATCGTTTCGGAACTGGTGAAGCCGGTTTCGGTGTAAAGCACCGGCACCTTCGCGACCTTCTTCGTGTAGGAGACGCCCCAATGCCCGTTCTGCGACTCGTGGCCGAGGATGGACCAGGGGTAGTTGTTCACGCTGAAGAAATCAATCGGCGCGTTCGTCGCGATGCATGCCGCCGTGATCTTGCCGCGATCCTCGCCGTGATAACGCCAGTCTTCCTCGCCCCACTGCATGCCGACCGTGGAATAGGAGATCAGGTGATTGGTGTCCGCGGCCTTGGCGGCCTTGGACCCGAGCGCCGTGAAGCTCGCGATGGAGTCTTCGCGCCACTGGACCATGTCCGCCCAGAGCGCGCCTTCGACTCCGTACGCGCGGTACTGCTCGACGAAAACGATGTTCGTGAACGAGGTGAACGACGTGCCCCATTTTGCGTTCGCATTCGTGATGGTGGCGTACTTCTGCTGGCACCACGTGCGGAACGCCTGCTCGGACTGCGGATCATAGCCGTCCAGCAGCCCGCTCCAGAGCCCGAGGTAGCCGGATTCGTTGCCGACGATCCAGCCGGCAACCGCCTTGTTGGTCTTGTAGCGGGAGCACACGGCGTAGATCCAGTCGTAGAACTGCTGGCGCGCCTGCGGGTGCTCGTAGTTGATGATGTCGGATTGCCAGCGGTTGGTGTGGACGATGCCTTCGGCGTCGGTTTCGGGCGGGTGCTGCGTGTACCACGCATCGGGGAACCAGTTCGGCGGCCACTGGTAGCCGATCAGGGCGAAGACGCGGAGGTTGCGCTTCTCGCAAGCCTGCATGAAGTAGTCGTAGTTCGACCAGCTGAAGATGTTGTCGCCTTGCTCCTCGGCATGCTGCCAGACGATGTCGATGCGCACGCTGTTCGCGCCCATCTTCACCATCTCATCGAGGTCGTAATCAATCTGGTTGAAGGTCTGCCAGACCCCGAGCGGCCGGTTCCACGTCTGGTAGGCGATACCGTGCGGCACCCACGGCGCGCCACTCGCCTTGTCGTAGAAATAGCCGTTCTTGAGGCCCACATAGCCCGTGAACGCGAGCGCCTGACTGCAGAGCAACGCGAAGACCAGCGCAACCATCCATCCCCTTTTCATCTACAGCTCCTTTCAACTACTGAATCCGAAGCATTCCACAATGATACATCTAGTACGCATATAGTCTTAAGATCGCTGACCCAGTCCTCCAAATCCCTATAGAATCCGCCATTTGGCGGTCTTTTTGGCAGACTGGAGCTTGCTTGAGGAAGGGAAAGGGAAGATGCGGGCAGGTTGCTCTGAATGGCCTGGGCAGATACGCGTCCCAAACTCACTGCTTATCCCCTTTATTGGCGGGAACGATCCCGCACTATCGCCCATACTAGATGGGGGCCTTATATGTGTCAAGCGGGAAAAATGTATCGAACGTCCCGATTCCCGGGATTGAGAAATATGTAATAGAATCAGGGCTTTGCCGGGGACGGGGGAATCCGACAATTCAACAGCCCTTACGGGCTTCACTGCAAGCGCGCGCGCCGCTTGTAGTAAACGCCGTAAGGCGTGTTCCGCAATCGCCTGAACGCGACGGAATCGCGTCCCCGCTTGTAGTAAACGCCGTAAGGCGTGTTCCGCAATCGCCTGAACGCGACGGGATCGCGTCCCCGCTTGTAGTAAACGCCGTAAGGCGTGTTCCGCAATCGCCTGAACGCGACGGAATCGCGTCCTACGTGGCGCGGGGCTCCGTCCCGCGCAAACCGCTCGCGCGAATGCACAGGCTCAGATCAATCCGCTCGCGCCGCCCGCGCATGTCGGCCCCCTGCCGGCCCAGGCGATCGAACAGCAACCCCACCGCGCTCCGCGCCATGTCCGCCACGGACAAGTTTACCGTCGTCAAACCCGCCACCTCGGCAAACGCGTCGTTGTCCCAGCCCGTCACCGCCACATCGCCCGGAACGCGATAGCCCGCCTCGCGCAGCGCGCGGATCATCCCCAGCGCGGCCGTGTCGTTGAACACCACGAACGCATCCGGCAACGGACGCTTGCACTCGACGTACCCGGTGATCAGCTCGTGCCCCATCTGCACCGTCCACGCGCCACCCTCCACCGAGCCTTCCATCCCGTCGCGCGCATTCACGGAACGCTCGAACGCCGCCGCCCGCTCCACGCTGTCGAGATTGCGATCCTCCCCCGCGATGTGCACCAGCCTCCGGTGCCCCTGCTGGAAAAGATGCTCGATAAGCTGGTCCATCGCCTTCGCGTTCTGGATGTTCACGCTGTCCACGCGCGCCCAGCTCGGCCCCCCCAACCCCGGGTCCGCGCAGCAGACCACCGTCGGCACGTCCCCCGGCTGCACCGAGTGATCGAAAAGATCCTGCGACGGCGCGATCAGGATCACGCCATCCACTTGTCCGCCCTGCGCGAACATCCGCCACTGCTCCACGTATTCGTCGAGGTACGGCGTGAAGCTGCAAAGCAACCGCCCGCCGCGCGGCTTCACCTCGTCGTCCAGGTGGCGCAGCAGCTCGGCGAAGAACCCGCTCTCGATCCAGCGGCTCAGCACGCCGATCAACCCCGTGCGCGAACCCTTGAGCCCCCGCGCGAACAGGTTCGGCTTGTAGCGGAGCTCGGCCATGATGGTCTTGATCCGCTCGCGCGTCGTCGGCGAAACGCGGGGC
>JAKJGV010000141.1 GCA_022704185.1 Verrucomicrobiota bacterium | reverse complement strand
GGGGAGGCAGTGGACGCGCCGCAACTGACATGGACAACTGGCGGGAGCGCGAACTGGTATTACCAGACCTCGGTCACGCGCGACGGTGTGGATGCGGCGCAAAGCGGCCGTATAACGCACAATAAGCAGACGTGGATGCAGGCCACGGTGACAGGGCCGGGGACGCTGAGCTTCTGGTGGAGCGTGTCGTCGGAAAGTCGCTATGACTACCTGAGGTTCCTGATTGACGGAGTGGAACAAAGGGGCTCGATATCGGGGTCGGTGAGTTGGCAGCAGAAGACGTACACGATTCCGTCGGGGACGCACACGTTGCGGTGGATGTACACAAAGGATCAGAGCGTGTCGTCTGGGAGCGACTGCGGCCGGGTGGACCAGGTCGCGTGGACCCCGTCTTCAGCTTCCGGCAGAAGCGTGGCAAAAGCGGTGTGGCCGAAGGCATGGGCAAAGAGTGGTGATGGGGCCTGGGAGGAAGCGCCGGAACTGGTTGACGGTGACGAGGAAACCTTCTGGGAAGGCGATCCCGCGGCCACGACGTGGTCAGTGGCCCTGGATTTCGGGAGAAGCAGGACACTGCATGGAGTGGAGATTTTCTGTGCGGATGAGGCATGGGCGGACGTGGGGATGATCGGGAGCGCCGATCTGGTGGAGTGGTTCGATCTCGATCTAATTTCTGAGTGGCCGGTGTCCTGCCGCGCCCTCTATCTGCATTTCAGGCAGGACGGAACCGGTACGGCCCCCTCGATTCTGGGAATCCGCTGGGAAGAGGATCCCCATGCCTCCGGGGCTCCGTAGAAACTGGAGTTGATATTGCTCATAGCGTTGGAACTCGACACCCGGAGCTGGGGATGTCTTCCGAGGGCTTTTTTTGAACGCTTCCTCGTGTCCTTTGTCTCTTTCCCCATAGCGAGGCGGAAAGAAGACAATGAAGATGAAGCTCGGCGGGATGGCGGTCTGGTTTGTTCTGGCAGGGGCCGTGTTCGTGTCGTTCTGCCGGGCCGAATCTGCCAATGTGGCCAGGGCGTTCGGCAGCGCCGTGGCGGACGCGGTGGATAAGGCCATGCCGGCCGTCGTGGTGATCCGGACGGAGGGGGTGGTCTACCATTCCGCGCGCGCGGTCCCGTTTGGTCCCGTGTACGGAATTCCCGAGCGATTGGCCGGACAGGGGTCCGGCGTCATTGTGAGCCGCGAGGGGCACGTTCTTACCAGTCATCACGTCATTCGCAATGCCGGCGAGATACAGGTGGCGTTGCACGATGGGACCCAGTATCCGGCGAAGATGATCGGCAGCGACCCGCTGACGGACCTGGCGGTCCTGCGGATCGAGGCGCCCGCCGGCGTTGAATTCACGCCGATCGAAGTGGCCGACTCGGACAAGGTTCGCATCGGCGAATTCGCGATTGCGATCGGGTCTCCGTTCAGCCTGGACAGCAGCGTGACGCTTGGTGTTGTCAGCCAGAAAGGGCGCAGCGTGGGCGTCCTGCCCTACGAGGATTTCATCCAGACGGATGCACCGATCAATCCGGGAAACAGCGGCGGGGCGCTGGTGGATGTGGATGGGCGCATGATCGGGATCAACGCGGTGATCCAGACGGGCAGTCCGTATGCCCGGGGCAACATAGGGATCGGATTCGCGGTGCCTGCGAACATGGCGATGCGGATCGCGGAATCGCTCATGCGGACCGGTCGGGCCGAACGGCCCTGGCTGGGTATTCGTCTCCGGGATGTCGCCGGGGGCGGGCAGGCGGTGGACGGTGTTGAAGTGGGCGAAGTGCTCGGCAGCACGCCCGCGGCGGCCGGAGGTCTGAAAGCGGGGGACCGTATTCTGAGCGTGGATGGAGTTGAAGTGGAAGACTCGCGCGCGGTCCAGCGGACTGTATTCAAGAGAAAGCTTGGTGAATCTGTCCGCCTGCGTATCGTTCGGGATGGCCGCGAACTGGAATTTGAGATCGTCACGGAGGCGATGCCGGATCTGGGCCGGCTGGAAAAATGAGCTTGGGACCCTCTCCCGCGGCCCCTGAAACCTGCTTGCCCTCCGTAGCCTCAGGGCGAAGGAGGGAAACCACTTCCTCTCCCCCGCTTGCCATGCCGTCGCATTTGAGTGACACTGTTCGCCATGAAACGCGTCCGATTGGACCAGCGCGTGGTGGATTTGGGCCTCGCCGAGAGTCGTGAGAAAGCCCAACGCCTGATTCGCGCCGGGTCGGTCCGGGTCGGCGGCCATCCGGTATCGAAGCCCGGACATGAGATTCGCGACGACGAGGAGGTCGCGGTCACCGCGCAGGAACGATTTGTCAGCCGCGGTGGCGGCAAGTTGGAGGCCGCGTTCCAGCATTTCGATCTTCACCTGGAGGGGGCCGTTTGCTTGGACGTGGGCGCTTCCTCCGGCGGATTCACGGATTGCCTGCTGCAGCACGGGGCGGCGCGGGTATACGCGGTGGATGTCGGACGGGGCCAGCTTCATTGGAAGCTGCGCCAGGATCCGCGCGTGGTGGTGATGGACGGTGTGAACGCCCGGTATCTCGGCCCGGAATCGCTCCCGGAACGGCCCGTTTTCGCCGTCGTGGACGTTTCGTTCATCTCCTTGACTAAGATTCTGCCCGCTGTTAAACAAGTGCTCGCGGACGGCGGACATCTCGTCACGCTGATCAAGCCGCAGTTCGAGGCGGGACGGGAATCGGTGGGCCGGGGCGGCGTGGTCCGGGATCCCGCGGTGCGCGCCGAAGTGATCGAGCGGGTTCGACGATTCGGGGAGACCGAGCTGGCGTTGACTTGGTTGGGCGTTTGCGAATCGCCTTTGCCCGGTCCGGCGGGTAACGTGGAGTTCCTCGCCTACTGGAGGAAGAACAGTCCATGAAAAATCTCGGGATTGTGGTCAATTGCCGCAAACCTCATGCGCCGAAAGTGCTCGAGCGCCTCGCAGGCAAGGCGCATTCCCTCGGCATGAACCTGTTCGTGGTGTGCGGGGAGGAAGGCGGCGCCATTCCGGGCGCGGCGCGGTTGAGCGAAGCGGAGCTGGTGAAGACCGCGGATGTCCTGCTCGCGCTGGGCGGTGATGGAACCGTTTTGCGGGCCGCGCGAATCCTCGCGGGCTCCGACAAGCCGGTGCTGGGCGTGAATCTCGGCAGCCTGGGTTTCATGACCAGCGTGACGGAGCAGAATCTGGATCACGCGCTCGAGGCTCTGAAGCACGGCCAATGCACGATCTCCAATCGTTCCGTGGCCGAGTGTCGCGTGACTCGCGACGGCAAAGACCTGGGCTGTTTCCGCGGCTTGAACGATGTGGTGCTCGGCTGGGGGGAATCCTCCCGGGTCATCACGCTCGACGTGGAGCTGGATGGCGTGCCGGTCGCGTCGTACAAATGCGACGGGCTCATCGTTTCGACTCCGACCGGAAGCACCGGGCACTCGCTGTCGGCGGGCGGACCCATTCTGCATCCGGACAGTCCCTGTTTCGTCATCACCGTGATCTGTCCGCACACGTTGAGCAATCGCCCGCTCGTGATCTCGGACCGGAGCGTGGTCGTGGTGCATGTGGCGCAGACCACGAAGCATGTCCTTCTGTCCGTGGACGGGCAGGAGGAGATGGCGATTCAGCAAGGCGACCGCCTGGATATCCGGCGCGCGGAAAAAGGCGTGCGATTCCTGCATTTGCCGGATTACAGCTACTTCTCCGTCCTTCAGAAGAAGCTTTTGTGGCGCGGCTCCAGCGCAGTCGAGGGTTGAGCGCTCACGCTCTCTGCCGATGAATGGCGGCGAGGGCGGCCTCGTATATCGCGCGAACGGGGAGGTTCTTCTCGCGGGCCAGGCGCATGCAGTCGTCCATTTCCGGCGCCCAGGTGATGTCCTTGCCGCGCCACGTGCCGATTTTGACCCGCACGCGTCCATGCGGAGTCTCCACGTCGGCGAATCTCCGGTCCAGCCGGGTTCTCGCCACCTCGTGCTCGCGCACGCCGAAGGTGGTCGTTTCGCGGAAGATCAGATCGAGCAGCGTTTCCCGCTGGGTCGGCATGCAGAGCACGGAGAGGAGCGAGCCGGGCCGCTGTTTCTTCATCTGCACCGGAGTGACAAACGCATCCAGCGCCCCGCCTTCCATCAGTTTCTGCGCCAGCGCGCCGAGCAGTTCCGGGCTGGTGTCGTCCACGTTGCACTCCAGCACCGTGCAGAGGTCGGCGGCCGCGGCGTCCTCAACGAGCAGCGTGAACCGGAGAACGTTCGGGCGGTGGTCCAGCTTGCGATGGCCGAACCCGTACCCGACGGCCTCGATCCGCGCGCCCGAAAACGCGGTCGGCGCGGCCGGCCAGGTGGTCAGCAACGCCGCGCCGGTCGGTGTCACCAATTCGTAGGGTTCGTCCGTCTGCACGACAGGCCGGCCCTTCAGCAGTTCGAGGGTGGCCGGGGCGGGTGAGGGGATGACGCCGTGCTCGCACTGGATCGTTCCGTGCCCTGCCGGGAACGCGCCCGTGGCGACGCCATCCAGTTGAAGCAGGTGGAACCCGAGGCAGGAGCCCACGATATCCACGATCGAATCCACCGCGCCGACTTCGTGAAAGTGAATTCGATCCGGCGTAGTGCCGTGCACTCGTGCTTCCGCCTCCGCGAGGCGGGTGAACGTGGCGAGGCTGAGTTCCTTCACCGGCCGCGGCAGGTCGCTGCCCTCGATGATCGCCCGGATATCCGCGAGATGTCTGTGCGTGTGCCCGTCCCCGGGGGCGGTGACGGTGACGCGCGTTCCGGAAAGATCGTCTTGTTTGGTCTTCTCGGCGGTCAGTT
>JAKJGV010000140.1 GCA_022704185.1 Verrucomicrobiota bacterium | reverse complement strand
CCCGCGGCGGCGGTTGCTGGAAACCATGCAGCGGCTGAACTTCGGCCGCATTGAGGACCTGGAGATCCGCAACGGCGATCCGGTTTTCAACCCCGCGCCGCGCATCGTGCAGGACATCAAGCTGGGCGGCGAGAACGGCCCGCGTCCGGAACTCGGCGCCGCGGATTTCGTGCTCAAGAGCCAGGTTGCGGAGTTCTTCGACCACCTGTCGCGGCTGGGCAATGGGTCCGTCGAAACCATCGAGGTCAAGCACGGCCTGCCGTTCAAGCTCGTGATCGAGATGGCGGGTTAAGGCAGGGACACACCAGACAAAGGCTGGCCGCTGGGCGGAAGTCTTGTAGGTGATGCCCGGAAGGGTAATCTCACAGGCTTCCGCCTATTTGTTTGATTCGCCCTTCCGCCATCCCCACGACTTCCTCCCCGGCCAGAGGAGGAATCAGTGATTCGAGAGAACGGACTCAACGAAATCGATCAGTACGCCATGCAGGCGATCCGATGCCGCGTGCGTACGCTCATCGGCCGCTACGGCATCGTGCCCGATGATCGCGAAGATCTGATCCAGCAGCTCTTTCTCGAATACCTCGAGCGCGCCGGAGGATTTGATCCGGAACGCGGCCGCTACAAGACCTTCGTGAATTGTGTGGTGCGCAACCAGGTGGTCTCGCTCGTCCGCGCGCGGAAACGGCAGCTTCGCGAGGCCACTCTGTGCGCGCTGCCGACGCCGGTCGAAGATTCTGACGAAGAAGCGTCCGGCCGCAGCACCGAAATCAGCGAGGATACCTACCGGATGTCTGTGGGCCTGGCCTCGCGGCCGGCGGCCGATCTGCTCGATCTGCGCATCGACGTAGACCGCGCCTGTGGCGCCCTGCCTCCGGACTTGCGCGAGATCGGCCGCCGCGTGGTGGAGGAGGGTGTCAAGGATGTCAGCCGGGCGCTGGGACGTTCGCCCACACGCATTTACCAGCTCCTTTGGAAGATGCGCCCGATGTTCCGGGAGTTCGGGCTCGCGCCGGCGGCGGGAGGCGTCCAGTGAACCACGACAACGCCATCATGGACGTCCCCTGCGACGCTATCCGCATCGGCGAGCGGCACCGGAAGGACATGGGCGACCTCGAGGCGCTCGCTGCCAGCATCGCCCAGGAGGGCTTACTCCAGCCGATCGG
This sequence comes from Verrucomicrobiota bacterium, assembly GCA_022704185.1. GTDB lineage: Bacteria > Verrucomicrobiota > Kiritimatiellia > CAIQIC01 > JAGNIJ01 > JAKJGV01. Next base: position 3,667 of record JAKJGV010000140.1, on the reverse strand, counting down.
CATCACTGAGGACAACATCCTCGTGTTTGGTGAACGGCGGCTGCTGGCCGTCCGCGATCTCCTCAAGCGGCCCACCATCCCCGCGCGGGTCGTTCGCGTGTCCAGCATCCTGGCGGGCGAGTTCGCCGAGAACGAGATCCGGAAGGATTTTACCCCCTCGGAGCGAGCGGGCATCGCCAAAGCGATCGAGAAAGGTATAGGCAATCGCCAGGGACAGCGCACGGATATCGAACTTCCGGAAAATCTTCCGGAAGTTGAACCGATCGGGGAACCGCCTGAACCTCGGAAAAATGTTTTCGGAGTCGCATCCGGGCCGGATTCGGTGGAACCCGTGCAAAATTTTGCACAAGTTCCGCCCGGCGTCAAGACTATCGAGTTCGCCGCAAAGCGGGCCGGTTTCGGCAACCGCACCACCTATGAGCAGGCCAAGAAGGTCGTTGAGCGGGCCGTAGAAGAAATCGTCGCCCAGATGGATTCCGGCCAGTTGGCCATCAGCTCCGCGGCGATCATCGCGGATGAACCACCGGAGCGCCAGCGCGAAATCGCCGCCATGTCCAAAGCCGAGCAAAAGGAGGTCATCCGCAAGCTGCGGCAAAAGGACCTTCCGACGCCATCCGAGGCGCGCAAGCTGGCACGGGAAACCGGGAAAGCGATCCTGGATCGCAAACTTCAGTGGCAGACTGGCATGTCGCCTGAAGAGCGTCAGCCGCTCATTGAGAAGAGCCACGCCATCGTCGCGGTAATCGATGCGATCACAGCCCTCAATCAGTGCTCACTGACCCCTCCCGACGTGGCGTTCGGAATTCGCGACCTTGATACCCCCGACAAGGACTTCGTGGGGCGGTGCCGGAAGGCAGCCGCGTTCCTTTTCCAGATCCAACAGGAGCTAGACGCACGTGAAGGCAAGTAAACGATCGGAGCTCATAGAAGCAATCCGGTGCTGCGTAGCAGGCTTCCGCGACGCCGGCCAGCGCTTCTTGAACAAAGACGTTGTCGATGCCGTCATCGAGCGGAATCCGCATCTGCTCGATGAACTGGGCCGACAGCTGGCCCGCGAGAAGGTTTTCGACCTCACGCGGCGGGTCATGAAATCAGCGTTGGAGATGACCGAGAAAGATGCCCAACTCGAACTCGGAATCAATCATGACGGCTTCGAGATGCCGGGCATGATCGCCGTGCCCGTGGATATCCGGCATCCGCTCAATGGTGACTGCGAGTGGCTGCCTGTCACCGAAGCGACCGTACCCGACCTGGACGCCAATATCCTGATGCTCGCCAGCCAGATAGCAGCCGACCAGAGGAGGCGCCGAAATATTTTCGTCCTGCGTCAGCGGGTCGTCGCCGTGGTCGGAGAAGACTCAGGGCTGACTGTTGCACAAGCGGCCGCTCTCGCTAAGGAACTGCGACTCAAATGACCTCCCGCCTGATCGTTCCGGGCGCCCGCACAAAGCCCTGGCGTCACCAGGAAGAAGCGGTGAGGTTCGTCTGCGCGCTCTACGCCAGCGGCAAGCGCGGGGCGATGATCTGCGCCGACATGGGCACGGGCAAGACCGCGATGGCAATCTACATCGCGCTGGTGCATGGCTTCCAGACCAACGTCGTTTTCTGCCCGTTGCGCGTCGTGCAGGTCTGGCGGCCGCAGATCGAGCTGCACAGCGCGGTCCCGTTCGTTGTGGCGTCGCTCGACGATTCCTTCGCCAGCGTGAGCGCCAAGCGCGCCGAAGGGGAGCGGTTGATGAAGCTCGCGCAGGCGCGTGGCGTTCCGTTCATCCTGGTGATCAATTACGAGAGCGCCTGGCGCAGCCCCTTCGCCGAGTGGATCTTGCGCCAGCGCGTGGATTTCATGATCGCGGACGAGATCCACCGCGCGAAGGCGCCCGGTGGGAAGGCCAGCCGTTTTCTTGCGCGATTCGGGAAGGTGGCGCGATATCGGCTCGGCATGACCGGCACTCCGATGCCGCACGGCCCCGAAGATCTGTATGGGGAACTTCGGGCAGTTGCGCCGTCCGTCTTCGGGTGGAGCAACGCCGCCTTCCGGCAGCGGTACATGGTGATGGGCGGTTTCCAGAATCACCAGATCGTCGGCTACCGCAACCTCGAGGAACTCAACCGGAAGTTCTATTCCGTCGCGTTCCGCGTGACCAAGGACGTCCTCGACCTGCCGGAGGAGATGCACGTCACCTACACGTGCGAACTCGGTCCCGAAGCCTGGCGCACCTACCAGTCGCTTAAGCGCGACCTCGTCGCGCGGGTGGAGGCCGGCGATGTCACCGCAGCCAACGCTCTCGTGAAGCTATTGCGGCTCCAGCAGATCACCGGCGGCTTCCTCCGCACGGACGACGGTCACGACATCCAGATCGACTCCGCGAAGATGAATCTCCTCCGGGATGTGCTGGAGGACATCGATCCCGAGGAACCGGTCGTGGTCTTCTGCCGGTTCCACAAAGACCTGGACGCCGTCAATCGCGTCGCGGATGAGACCGGGCGGCGGGCCCTTGAGCTCTCCGGCCGCGTGGATGATCTCAAACGCTGGCAGGCGGGCGAAGCGCCCGTGCTCGCGGTGCAAATCGAGTCGGGCGGCGTGGGCGTGGATCTGACCCGTGCGCGGTACGCCATCTACTACTCGCTCGGATTCTCGCTCGGCTCTTACGAGCAGAGCCTCGCCCGCATTCATCGGCCCGGCCAAACGCGGCCGGTCGAGTACATCCACCTGCTCGCGAAGAACACGGTGGACGAGAAGGTCATGGCCGCGCTGGCCGCCAAGGCCGACGTGGTTACCGCGGTTTTGCAGCAACTGAAAGGAGATCAATGAACACCGAAGAACTGAAGCGCTTCGTCGCCCTCGAAGAACGGCGCCGGCAACTGGAGGCTGAGGTCGATGCCGTGAAAGCGGAAGCCGCGGAACTCGAGCAGCGGCTGCTGCCGCAGTTCGAGCAAGGCGGCTTCGAAAAGATCTCGATCGACGGCCGCACGGTCTACATCGAGCGCAAGCTCTGGGCGAAGGCCAGGGACGGCGACAAGGCCGCCGTGTGCAAGGCGCTCAAACGCTGCCGCCTGGGCGACTACGTCGAGGAGACCTTCAACACCAACAGCCTCAGCGCGTATGTGCGCGAACTGGACCGCGAAGGCCGGCCGCTGCCGCCGAGCCTCCGCGAAGTCCTCGAAATCAGCGAAGTTTTCAAACTTAGAACCAGGAGAAGCTAACCATGGCAAAAGAACTCGTGAAAAAGGAACCGGCAAAGAAGGAGGTTGCGATCAGTCCGTTCGTGATCTTCCAGACCCCGATCCAGGAGGTTCGCGACGCGGTGGCCGCCAATCTCGGCGACAGCGCGATGAGCGCTTCCGATCTGGAGAGGATCAAAATCCCGGCCGGCGGCGGCACCGCCTGGACGGTTCAGGGACTCGACGGCGAGGAGATGCTGAAGGAACTCTCGGGCATCATCGTCGCCTGGCGCGACACGCGGGCTTACTGGAGCGTGCCGATGGAACAGTCCGACGGGAACATGCCTCCGGACTGCTATTCGCTCGACGCGCGCACCGGGATCGGCAAGCCGGGCAAGAACTGCTTCCAGTGCGATTTCGCGAAATTCGGCAGCGACTCGCGTGGTGAAGGCCAGGCCTGCAAGCTGGTCCGGCAGTTGTTCCTGGTCCGCGAGGACAACCTGCT
>JAKJGV010000013.1:412-30542 GCA_022704185.1 Verrucomicrobiota bacterium | reverse complement strand
GGCAGCCTTGAGCGGGGAAAAGCGCGGATAATTGTCGCCACCGCGCGTGGCGGCGCCCTTGCGATGATGCGGAAGATAATCCTTGTTGCCGTTGATCCCCACCAGGTTCTTCAGGGATGCCGTAATCCCCGCCTTCATGTGCGTCTTGAGCTTCGGCAGGTTGACCACGAGATCCGCATCGAGGACCTCCTTCGCGACCAGGTAGCGATGCAGGCCCGGTAGATGATTCTCCCGCATGCGGCGCGGATCGTATCGCGTGACCCGAAACCGCGCGGCGTCCGCCGAAATGGGCTCCAGCAAACTGCGATTGGCCAGATCGGCAAGGACATAGCGATCCCGGGTCTTCAAGTCCTCCCGTACGTGAAGGGCGTGCCCGTCCTGTTGAAGCGTCGTGCGCCGGAAATCAGCCGTCGAGACCGGGTCCCCGCGATTCTGAAAATGATCCACAACCGCGCCAAAACCGCTGCTCATCAACGCGTCGAAATCGCAATCCTGAAGCGGCGCATCACCGACAACGACCGCCGCCGGTTTCGCGCGCATCACGTAATCCAGAACCGCCCTCAGAATGGAAGGATGCGTGACAAGGCACTCCATTCCGCCCGAGCCCGCGTTCCGGTGCATGACCCAGTTCGGTTTCACCACGATGCTCGCGCCGGGCCGCACCAGGTCGCCGATCGGATTCCAATCCGCGCTCCCGAAGCGAGCATGGTCCAGGCCCAGGTCCGCGAGGACAGAGCGCACCATGGCATACGCCGCGTTTCCACCGGGCGCAACGGGAGCGCCCGGCCATTCGGGATAAGCCTCGCCGGGGTGAAACGGCGCCGAGGACAGCGAAGGGTATTCCGCGGGGTGAGGGGCCGCGGCCACCGCCACCCTTCGGCTCGATCGGATATCCGTTGTCGCAGGCATTTCGCTACTTCCGCAAGAGCAGCTTCAGGATCGAACTGTCCCACACCCGCTGCGCGCGCGTCCGGAACAACCGGAGACGCGCGACGCGCCGGCGCATGAACTCCGCTTCCGGATCCGATGCGGCGCGCCCGCCCTTCGCGGGCTTGAGCGCCTGCTCGGCGTCCTCCAGCAGGCCGTCCGACGTCTCCATTTTCCGGCCGATCACGTCCATGAACGCTCTCCTGACAATATAGCCGAGAGTGTCCAGCGCTTCATAGTAATCCTTGCGGTCGCCCCGGATCCACACGCGCCGGAGCGCGCCCCACTGTTCCAGTTGCCGGACCGCCATGCTCGCGCCCCCCTTGCTGATATGGAGGCTTCGCGTGAGATCGTCCAGCGATTGCGGCTCCGGGCTGAAGTAGATGTGCGCGAAGATCTGGCCGATCACGCGCCCGCCGCCCAGCGACTGCGTCAAATGTCCCGCCGCCTCCACGAATCGGCGGCGGATTTCCTGCGCTTCAGCATTCATGGTGCTTCACTCCCGCTTCCGGGCAGACTTCGTCCCGGTCAATTCCCGCCCGCATGCGACACAATGCGTTCAATACGTTTTGAACATAGTGGATACAGGGCGGGCGTGTAAAGAGGAAAGCGAGGGGGGCCGCGGGCCGCCCGGATCAGTAATAAACCTGGTTGGTCGCGTTGATCGCGCCGGTATAGTTCGACGAGACTAGGAAGTCCGCGTGGCCGTCGAGAAATCCCATCACGCTGGCCTTCTGGGAGCTGTGCCACTGGTTCTCGAAGTTCCCGATGACGTTCAGCTCGATCAAGGGAGGCTCGAAGATCACGACCTTCTTGGCGGCGAACTGGAACGAGGTAATCAGCCGGTTCGCCACCAGCTCGACGCCCGCATTGTTCTGGTAGGGATAGCAGTAGCTGCACCCCTGTTCCTCGAACACGTTGGCCAGGTTGTGCTGCCCCCTCGAACCGCGGTCCGAGGGACACTGGAAGAGGGGCGCGTCGGGCAGATAGCGGTAGAGAGGCCTCGTGCTCGCCTCCGGACTGCCTCCGGCAGTTCCCGTTTTGCCGCCGATGGTGTAGAAACTTGTGATCGTCGGCAGCCGGCGCCGGTTGTCCTGCGCATACATGAGCAACCCGCTCGCGACCTGCTTCACGTTCGCGATGCAGCGGATCTGGCGGCCGCGTTCACGCGCGCGGGTGATCGCGGGAAGAAGCAGCCCCGCCAAAATGGCAATGATGGCAATCACCACCAGCAACTCGATCAGCGTGAAGGCCAGCCGGCTGTATCGAAGGCGACAGGTCATGTGTAGCTCCACGAGGATGTATAGGACACTTTCGCCCTTCTTGTAAAGACGGTTTACCCGCTTGATGCCCGGACCGGCCTGTCGGGCGCTCGTGGCGAGGAGCGCTTGCGCAATATGCAGGCTAGGGCGCGGGCTGCGGGGGCGCCGATTCCTTCTGTTCGGCCAGCTTCTCCTGCAGGAAGCGGATGTTGATGTCTATCATGTCCGAGCCCCAGCGATCCCGCGCGTCGCGGAAGATCGCCAGCGCCTCCTCGTACCGGCCCATCCGCCGCAGCTGAAGGCCCAGGTGGCTCACGTAGAACAGGTGCCGCGGATTCCGGCGCACCGACTCCCGCATGTACTCGAGCGCGCGCTCGTCCTCGCCGAGCGTGTTGTGGACTTTCGCCAATCCGAAAAGGCCCTCCGCGTCGAACGGATTCTTCGCCACGGACTGCTCGTAGAACGCCTTCGCCTCGCGCGCACGCTCCCGCTTGGCGTCCGCGTCCAGGTCCCAGAAACTCCGGCCCTGGTAGAGATGGCCCAGACCCAGGTACGGCCGCCAGTTCCGCCCGTCCACACGCCGCGACCACTGCAGCATCCGCTCGGCGTCATCCCACCGCAGGAGCTCGCGCCGCTGTTCGCCGATCAGGTGAAAACCATAGGAGAGAAAGACCCGGACCGTCTGCGCGGCAAGAAGCACCAGGATCGCCGCCGCCCCGCCCCATGCCGGCCACGTGCCCCAGGACGGCAGGGAGCGGGCCTTCAACTCACCCGAGGAATACAGCGACGCCATGACGATGCCGGCCACGAGCACCAGGAAAAGGTTGTTCGAGAAGATGTGAAAGTTGAAGTCGAAGAACGCGTGGGCAAAACTGGCCGCCATGCAGCCGCACAGCGCGGCGATCAGGTACGCATCCTTGTCCCGGCCGACCGCGCGAATCCGCGGCAGCAATCGCAGCACCAGCCACACCGCTCCCGCGGCGAAGAAACCGAAGCCCACGAACCCGTAATCGGCGATGGTGTGCAGGTACTCGTTGTGCGCGTAATTCACCAGCAGCTGCCGGTCCCATTCCTTGTAGGGCGCGTGCACCCACACGTAGGTCCCCGGGCCATGCCCCAGCCACGGATTGTCGCGGATCATGGCGATCGTGTCTTTCCACATCTGGATCCGATCCTGCACCGCCGAATCCGGATGCGAGAGCAGCGCGCCGCTCACGCGCTCGCGCACCATGGGGGAAAGCGTCCAGAGCAATCCGGCCAGCAATGCAACCACCAGGGGAATGGTGACCAGCATGATCGCGAACGCCCGCCGGCTCTTCCGCCACGCGATCAGGATCGCCGTCACGGACAGTCCGGCCACGGTGCCGATCCATCCGCTCCGCGACTCTGTCAGGTACATCACGGGAAGACACAACACCAGTCCATAGCCGGCCAGCATGCGCGTCGGAAGCCCCGCCGCGGGCAGCAGCAGCAACGCCAGGCATACCGGCATGACCAGCTCGAGCAGGTTCGCGAAGTGGTTCGGGCAGAAGTAGGTTCCGCTGGCCCTCATGCCGTATTGCTCAGGCCGCTCCAGGTTCAGCACCATGTTGGAGTCCTGGCCGTGCTGGATGACGGCATACCATGCGATCAGCGTCACCACCACGATGAACGCGCCGAACAGGACTCTCCACCGGCCGGGCCGGTCCACGATGTTTGTCCACGCCCAGTACGCCGCCACGTAACACGCAACCTTCAGCAGCTCGATGGTGGACTCGTAGGGAACCGCGGAACGAAACGAGACCAGCGCTCCGTAGGCAAGCAGCAGGATCCATATCCAACCCCCGATCGGAATCCTGAGCGTTCGCTGTTCCGGCACGGCAAGCGGGCGGGCGAAACACATCGCCGCGCCGATGAACGACAGGAACATCAGGGGGCCGATAGACCACAGACGCACCGCGCCGAAAAGAAATACGCCGACCGCAGGCGCGGTCAGCATGAGAAGCATGGCGGCCCACTCGAATACTGCGCGGCCCCTGGAGATGATCGGCGCCGCATGGCGTCTGCGATGTCGAACTCCCCGCTTCTCGGAAGGACTGCCTTCGTAGAAACCCAAAACTAGAAGAAGCTCCTTTTGACCACGATTACGTCACCGGGCTCCACCACGATATCCCGATCCGGGTAGCGCTCGATCGTCTTCACGTTGACCGGGATGCGCTTCTCTCCCCGCGAGATTTCCACGTTGCCCCGATTGGCAAACTCGGTGTAGCCGCCGGCGGCGGCGATCGCCTGGAGCAGCGTCACATTCCCCACCAGCGGGTAGCGGCCGGGCATTCTCACCTCGCCCTGGATGAAAAAGCTCTTCGTGGGCAGGAGGACGTTGACCGTCAGATACTTGTAGATCTCGCCGTCCAGGTAGGCGGCACGAATCAGATCCTGCGCCTCGGTGGTCGTTTTCCCGCCGACATACACGCTGTCCAGAAACGGAAGCTGAATGGTTCCGTGCTCGCTCACGATGTTCTCGATCATCTGCTCGCCGCCCGGCGTGCCGGGAATGCCACGGAGATACACCACCACGGGATCCCCCGCTTTGAGCCTGTAGGCCACCGCGGAACTGTCGTCGGCACCCAGCACCACTCGCGGCGCCGGAGCCGGCGCGGCCACGGCGGTGGGTTGCGCAGGCTGCGTGCGGGCGGATGCGGGCGCGGACGATGGCGCGGACGGCCTGGCCGCCGGTTTGGCGGCCGAAGTAACCGGAGCGGCCTTCACCTCCGGCCGCTGAACCGCCCCCGGCGAAACATTCGTGGCCGAAGCCCTTTCATAGAACTCCCTCGACGGAGGATAGCTGTAACGACGCTGGACCTGGTAGCGGGCCGCGCGGCATCCGGGAAGCAAGAGCACCGCGCACAACCCGGCCAACATTCCCGTCAGCAAGCTCTTCGAAACCCGATTCGTCACAACGCATCCTTCTTCCGGTTCGACGTGTCCGCCAGCTCGTCCGCCGGCTTCGACTCGTCGGACTGATAGTACTGCGAATAGTACGAGTGATAGTAATAGTAGTAATCGTCGCGCATGATGTTGATGTTGTTGAGCACCACGCCGAGAACGTTGCCGCCGACGTTCTCGATCATGCGCTTGGCGCGCGAGGTGATGATCTTGGGATACTTGCGATACTGCACCACCAGCAACACGCCGTCCACTTCGCTCGCGAGAATGGAGGCGTCCGTCACACCCATGATCGGCGGCGAATCGAAGAAGACGTAGTCGTAACGCGCCTTCAGGTTCTTCACCAGTTCCCGCATCCGCTGGGAGTCGAGCAGGCCCAGCGAGGTGCGCGGCAACTTGCCGCTCGGCAGGAAATGCAGATTGGGCACGCTGGTGGTCTTGATCGTTTCCTCGATCGGCACGTCGCGCATGAGCACGTTGGTCAAGCCGAAGCGGTTGGAGACGCCCAGGATCCGGTGCTGGACGGGGCGCCGCAAGTCGGAATCCACGATCAACACCTTGTCGCCGAGCTGCGCGCAGACATACGCGAGGTTGAACAGCGTGGTGGACTTGCCTTCGCCGACGCCGCCGCTGACCAACGCAAACGCGCCGCCGAGAGTGCCCTTGTTGGCAAACTGCAGGTTGGTCTTGAGCACCCGGTACGCTTCGGCATGCGGGCTGTCCGGCCCTTCCTCGGTCAGCGGCCTGACCTTCTGCGGGATAATGCCGAGTACGGACAAGCCAAGATAGCGCTCGATGTCGTCCACCGTTTTCACCGACGTGTCGAGATACTCGATGAAATACGCGAGGCCGACCCCCGCGCCGAGGCCGAGCAGCACGCTCAGCAGGATATTCAGGAACAAGTTGGGGCTCACGGGCCGGCTGGGCGGGACCGCCGGGTCCACGATCTCCACGGGCGTACGCGGCACCTCCACCGCGATCCCCTCCTGGGCGATCCTTGCGCGAAGCGCATCTAGGATCTGGCGCTGAACAAGCACCTCGCGCTCCGCCTTGTCGAAAGGAAGAAACCGATCGCGCTCCGAATCGATGTCGCTGGCGCGCGTGGCCTCCAGCTCCTTCTCGAGAACCTCGTACCGCTGGAGCGCCACTTCGTAGTTTGCACGCAAGCCGGTCTTCATGCCGTTCAGCGCATTCTCCAGCTTCTTCCTCAATTCATCCACCCCGGCCTGGACGCGCAACACCTCCGGGTGCTTGGCGCCGTAGTTCTCGAGCATCAGCTTCAGCGTGACCTCGGAGTCAATCAACTGCGCGCGAATAGCCTGCAAGGCCGGGTCGCTGACGATGTAGGACGACGCGTTCATCAGCTCTTCGCCGCTCAGGTTGACCAGTTGATCCAGTTGCGCCTTGCGCACCAGCATGTCCACGCGCGCCGCAATACGATCGGCCTCCATCTGCGAAAGCCGCAGCTTGTCCGCGCGAACGCCCTGCGAGAGGACCGAGACGCCGAGATCCTTGCGGATCCGCTCGAGTTCCTCTTCCGACTTCTCCACCTTCTCCTGCTGCTTCGCCAGTTCGCCCTCGAGAGCCTCGATGGCCCTTTTCAGCTCGCGCCGTTTCATCGAAAGGCGCTGGTCGTGATAGACCTGCGCGATGCTGTTGGCGATCCGCGCCGCTTCGGTGGGGTCCTCGCGATAGACCTGGATGGAAATGAGGCTGGTATCCCGGAACTGCTCCACCTTCAAACTTCTGGACAGCATGGCGTGCGCGCGCTCGAGGGGGAGCGGCGAACCGTCATCATTCACTTCCTCGCCCCAGACCTTCTGCAGGTCCAGGTTCTCGACCACCTGGTAAAGAACCTTGCGCGATTGGATCACTTCATACTGGGTGCGCAGGAAGAAGGGGTTGTAGGCTTGGGGAATCTGCCTCTCGAAAACATCCACGTCGAGGCTGTCATCGCGAACCAGGATGCGCGCGTCGGCCATGTATTTCTTGGGTAACGTCAGGGTGAAGGACGTACCGGTTACCACCACGAGCAACAGAACGGCCAGGATGACCTCTTTCCTCGAACGAATGACGCGCCAATAGTCGAGGAAATGCAGGCCACTACTATCTGAAGGTTGTTGCTCCATGGGTCAACCCATTCACGAGAAACCGGCGGGGCCCCGCCAGCAATTCCCCGTATGTAACGAATTGCCGGCCGTTGCGCCAGCGCGAAGTGCAGTGTTTTTGGGCTGTCAGAACTGGGTCTTCCACCCGATGTCCACCCGGTTCCTCTGGAAATTCGCGCGGTATTGTTCGTCGGCCACGGTCCGGACTCCGGATTCGAAGTCCACGAACTGCCACCCCGCTTCGATCCAATTCGAACGATTCACCTGGTACGTCACCCGCGTGCTGACCTGGGCGAAGTTGTCCTCGCCGCTCTTGACCATGTCTTTCTCGATCGCCTGCGAGGAGTCGTACTCGCTGATCGTGTATGCGCCGGTCAGGTAGAAGGCGATGCGCGCCGTGATGTCGTAAGCCAGGCTGCCGAAGATCTGGGTCCTGTCCTGGCTGGCGAAAGGATAGAGGTCGGTCTCAAACATCGAGTAACCCGCACCCACCGAAATGCGCGTGGCGGGAGTCGGGAGGAACGTCAGCGCGATGTCGCCGTAAGGAACGCTCTGCGAGCCGACTTCCTTGCTGTTGAAGTCCTTCTGCTGGTAGCCCGCGCGCGCACGGCCCATCAGGTTCGGCGAGAATATCTGCTCCACGCCCGCGCCCGCAAAGAGGCTCTCGGAACCGCGATCCGGCCCCTCATACTCGACCTGTTCCGCCCGGAACTCGCCGAGCACCGCCGTCTCGGGAACCAACTGGTGCCGCAGCGTCAAGCCGCCGACGACGATGTCGAAATCTTCCGTCTTCGAAACCTCTTCTTCGTCGTAACGCAACAGCGCATGGCGGCCGGCCACCTCCACCTGCGTCTGCGGACGGAAACGATAAACCACCGCGGCGTTGAACGTATTGTACCAGAAGTCGTCCTTCTCGCGGACCACGACGTTGCCGTCAATCAGCTCCGGCAGTTCGCCGCGACGCAGGCTTTCCACCAGGCTCAAGCCCAACCGCGGAGAGAACTGGTGATTCAAGACCAGGTCCAGGTCGTGGTTCAAATCGGTCTTGTCGGACGGGCGATCGTCCCAGTAGGTGAACGACGGCCGATAGCGAAGGCTGACAAAGGTATTGTCCAGGGAGAGGTTGACACGCAACTCGACTTCTTCAATCAGCTTGAAGCTGGAGTCCTTGTCCTCGGTTTCCTGGTAGATGTTGTCGTCGTACTCCGCGCGAATCCGGTTCAGGACCTGGAAAGGACGGGAGCCTTCGCGCGCTTGCGCTGCTTGAACCGCCACAAGTCCCACCAAGAACACGCACAACCATCTGGTCCATTTCATGCTATTAGCCTCCATGTTGCCGTCCAAAAAACACCACCCCGCAAAGAAGATCAATCCGGAGTAACAGGTTTGGGTCTGAACTCGCCCGCAATGAATTCGAACTGGCTGAGGATGCGGGAGATGAACTCCATGTCGGCCCCGTAGTTCCCCTCGTCGAGAGGACTGAAGCGATGCCGCTTGGTCAGGGGGTCCACCCTGGCCACGACGATGTGGGGTGCCACCGGCTCGGCAAGCGGATCAACATAGAAAACCGTTTCGCCCACCGCATCGAGAGGAATCCCGAGACCTTTCAGATAGTTCATCCACTCGTTGTCGTCGTCCTTGTTCTTGATATCGCCCTGCTTCTTCATCGCCTGCACGATCACGCGCGCCAGGTCCGCCTTGATAACGATCTTGCTGGGATCCCACCCCGCCTTCGGCGAAATGGAATTGTCCAACAGGATCGAGAAGCACTGGAAATCGGTCGGGTTCGCCGGGAGAAGCCGCGAGAGGCCCAGAACTTGGACCAGCAGTTGTGCCAACTGCCCCTGGGTGACCGGTGCGACCTGCTGGCCCCCGCCCCCTTTTCCGGATTGCCCTTTTCGGCCCTGCGCCAGCGCGTCCACCGGCGGCAGAACGATCAGGGAAAACACCAGCACGGCAAGAAGAACATGAAGAACCCTTTTCATGACAATACCTCCTCCACTCAAGATATGTTTATATCCGTACTGTGCCACGAGTGCAAACTATTCGATTCTACGGAAGAAACCCACAATGCAGGATTATAACTACCCCGCACATGCGTGAACCGTCAACCCCAATATACTCCCAAACCCGCCCCATGCCACCCGACCCGTGCCACCCGACCCGGACGTCCCGACGGTCCACGATGTTGTCAGAACCCCGCTTCTTCTGATAGTTTCCCGCACGTGGCACAGAAAACCTCTTTCACCTTCAAGCTCACCGAGGCCCAGCAGAAGGCCCTCGTTCGCCTCTTGAGCTCCGGAAACTACCGCCCGGCAACGGTCGAACATACCGTGGTCGCGGCTGACGCCGCCGATTGCCGCGTCGCCCTCTACAAAAGCGGTAAATGCCTCGTCCAAGGCAAGGGCGCGCAGGAATGGGTGCAGTTCACCCTCGAACCGCATATTTTGGGCGAGGCCCGCATCGGCTACGAAGACGTGCTCGATCCGGATTTGATCGCCCCCCACATGGGCATAGACGAGAGCGGGAAAGGCGATTTCTTCGGACCGCTGGTCATCGCGGCCGTCTACACCAACGACGCCATCGTGGACCGCTTTCGCGAGATGAATGTGCGCGACAGCAAGACGGTCACCAGCGACCGAAAAGCCATGGAGATGGCCCGTGACATCCGCGCGTTGCTCGGCGGGCGATTCGCCATGGTCGCGATCGGCCCGCGCGCGTACAACCGCCTCTACGCTTCCATGCGCAACGTGAACCGGATCCTCGCGTGGGGCCATGCCCGCGCCATAGAAAACCTGCTGGAGAAAGTTCCGGATTGCCCGCGGGCCGTCTCGGACCAGTTCGGACCCGCCCGGCAGATCCAGCAGGCACTGATGAAGAAAGGCCGGTCCATCCAGCTCGTGCAGCGCCCGCGAGCGGAATCCGATCCCGCCGTCGCCGGCGCTTCCATCCTCGCGCGCGCCGGATTCCTGCACGCGCTCCAGCAGATGCAGAAGCAATACGAGCTGCCCGTGCCCAAGGGCGCCTCCGCGCTGGTGCAGGAAACCGCCGTCAAGCTCGTCAAGAGCCGCGGCCCCGAAGTCCTGCTCGACACGGCAAAATGCCACTTCAAAACCACGGATGAAGTGCTCGCGAAATCGGGCCTGGACCGGAGCGCGCTCGGACCGGAAGGCCAGGCGATCTCGAAAAGCATGCAGAAGAACGAGGAGTGATCCGGCCGCCCGCTCGCTTCAAGGGAGTACCCATGAAACTGATTCGCTTCGGCCCCGCGGGCCATGAACAACCCGGCGTGCTGCTCGATGACCAAACCATTCTCGATGTCCGCGCCATAGCGTTCGATATCGAGGACTTCAACGCCCATTTCTTCGCCACCAGCGGCCTCCGGCGCCTCGAAGGCCTGCTCCGCGAGCCAACGCGGAAATGCCTGCCCGCGGCGGGCGTCCGGCTCGGTTCGCCCATCGCCCGGCCCTCGAAAATCATCTGCCTCGGCAAGAACTACGCCGATCACGCGAAGGAATTCGACGCGGAAATCCCGGCAAGCCCCGTGTTGTTTTCCAAGGCCCCGTCCGCGATCATCGGGCCGCACGATCCGATCGAGCTCCCGCCGGGAGCCGACACCTGCGATGTGGAAGTCGAACTGGCGATCGTCGTCGGACGCAAGATGCGGCGCGTCCCGGAAGCCGAAACCCTGTCCTGCATCGCGGGCTACACGGTGCTCAACGACGTGACCGACCGGGTTGCGCAGCGCGAAGGGAAACAGTGGTTCCGGGGAAAGAGCGCGGACTCGTTCTGCCCGATCGGTCCCTGCCTGGTCACCACCGACGAAATCCAGGATCCGCACGCGTTGCGCCTGTATTCGAAGATCAACGACCGGCTGCTCCAGGAAAGCGACACGTCGCGCATGCTTTTCCGCCTCCCGTTCCTGCTGTCCTTCATCAGCGCGACGATCACGCTCGAACCCGGCGACGTGATTTCGACCGGGACCCCCGGCGGCATCGGCTCGGCCCAAACGCCGCCCGTGCTGCTGAAATCCGGCGACCGCGTCGAGGTCGGCGTGGAAAATGTGGGCGTGCAAAGCTGCAAGGTTCTGTAACGATCCCGTGGGGGCTGTATCAGAAGTCCTGACAGCCCTCACGGGCTTGACTACAAACGCTCGAATTCCTTCGCGAGCGCGCTTGTAGTGATCGCCGTAAGGCGCGTATATCCCCTCGAAGAGGACTTCTGATACAGCCCCACGCAGCTCGCGAGACGCTCGCCCTCCAGAACACCCGACAAACGCGGCCCTGACCCAGGCGGAACATCCGGCGCGGGGAAAAGAAAAAGGGATGGCCGAAACCATCCCTTTTCCAAACAACTATGTCGTACGGACAATTACCGGCCGAGGATCGCGTCCTTGGCGGCTTTCGCCACGCGGAACTTCACAACCTTCTTCGCCGGGATCTGAATCTGTTCGCCGGTCGCCGGATTGCGGCCCATGCGGGCGGCGCGCTGAACCAACACAAGCTTCCCAAGGCCGGGAACGGTGAAGCTGTTCTTCGCTTCCTTGTACGCAAGCTTGCACATCTCTTCGAAGAAAGCCGCAACCTGCTTCTTCGCCAAGCCCGTCTTCTCCGCGAGCTGCGCCTGAATCTGAGCCTTCGTCAATGCCATTTGCTTCTCCTCCTTAGTTAGAGTTTTCCGTTCGCCAACACCATCTCTGACAGTAGGCTGAGGGGCATTGTGTACCCATTCGTTCCCAAAACAAGTGTTTTTTTGGGGTTTTTGCTCTTTTTTTCCCGCCCTTAAAACACCCCCGGCCGGGCATCCCCCGCTTCGGGATCAGGGTCCTTTTTGCAGAACCATCCCCCGCGCAATCTCGGCGCCTTTTGCGCGACCGTCGAAGCGCTCCACGATTCGAAGCGCAAACGCAAAGCTCGTTCCGGGTCCCTGGCTGGTGATGATCCCGCCGTCCTCCACCACGGGCTCCTCGAGCCGCGTCGCGCGGGTCAGGCTGCTCGCGACGCCGGGATGGCAGGTCACCCGGAGTCCGTCCAGGATACCCGCCTCCTGCAAGACCAGCGGCCCCGCGCATACGGCCGCCACCAGCTTGCCCGCCGCGCGCAGGACGCGCACCGCCGACAACACGCGCTCATCCTTGCGAAGGGTTTCCACGCCGGCGGCGCCGCCCGGGATCACGATCGCATCGAACGCCGCCGGATCCACCCGTGCCATCGTCGTGTCCGGAACGATCTTCACCCCGCGCGACGCGGTGATCGGCCCTTCCTTCAGCCCCGCAAGCACCACTTCCCACTTCGCGCGCCGCAACGTGTCCGCCACGATGACGGTTTCCATCTCCTCGCTGCCGTCCGCCACGGGAATCAATACCCTGGTCATGAAACCCTCCCCTCGATTTTTCCAATGATTGGAAAAATTCTACTCCATTTTTCCAGACATTGGAAAACTTCCCGTTTGCCTGTTCTTCTGCGTCCCCACGGCCTTGCGCCGTGGGGAGCGGAGACATTGGGAAACTTCAGTCCAGCCGCTTGTGGAATTTGAGGGTGGCCAGCGACAGGATCCCGACGCCCCACGCGAGCAACGCGAGCGCGTCCCGCCAGAGGTCCGGCCACCACACCCCCTTCAGGAATATGCCGCGGATGATATTAAGGTAGTACTTGAGCGGGATCAGCGCGGCCACGTACTGGATGGGGCGCGGCATGTTTTCGACGGGGAAGAAGAAGCCGGACAGAAGCACGAACGGCATCATGACGAAAAATCCCGCCACCAGCATCGCCTGCTGCTGCGTCTTCACGAGGGTGGATACGAACAGCCCGAGCCCGAGCGTGGACAGCAGGAACAGGCCGGAATAGAAGTACAACGCGAGCACATTCCCGCGCAACGGCACGCGAAACACGCCGAGAATCATCGCCAGCGCCAGCGTCAGCTCCGCGAAACCGATCACGATGAACGGCGCCAGCTTGCCGATCAGCAGCTCCATCGGCCTCAGCGGCGTGACGATCAACTGCTCCATCGTCCCGTCCTCGCGCTCCTTCACGAGCGCCATGCTGGTGACGATCATCGTCGTCACCAGCAGCAGCACGCCCATCAGGCCCGGGACCATGTAGAAGCGCGAACGCAGGTCCGGGTTGTACCACGCGCGCGCTTCGACGGCGATGCCGGGCAGCGGAACGCCGCGCCCCGCGAGGTCCCGCGCGACGGCGCGCACCTGCCGCGCGGAGAAAAGCTGCGCCGCCTTCTGCAGGTAGTTCAAGCCGACGACCGCGAAGTTGCTGTCCGCGCCGTCCACGAGCACCTGCACCGTCGTTGGACGATGGGCGACCAGCGCGCGGGAGAATCCCGACGGGATGACCAGGATCAGGCCGGCCCGGCCGGAAACGAGCATGTCCGCGTCGCCGCTTTCCGACCCTCCCAGCATCGTCGGGGTGAAGTAGTCCGAGGCCGTGACGGCGCGCACGAATTCCCGGCTGTGGTACGAGCGGTCGTTGTCCCGGATGGCAAGGTCGATATGCGTGATGTCCGTGGTGACGGCATGACCCATGACCAGCAACTGCACCAGCGGCGCGACAATGAGGATGCCGAACATGCTCCGGTCGCGCCGGATTTGCGTGATCTCCTTGGCCAGCAGCACCCGAATGCGGCTCATCTCACGCCGCCTTTCTGGTGTTGGCCGCCGCGACCAGGTTGTAGAGGATTCCGAGCGCCAGCATCGCAAGCAGCTCGAACCGGATGTCGTCCAGCGGCGCGGCCTTGAGAACGATCTTGCGCAGCGCGGAAACGAAGTAGCGCGGCACCACGATGTGCGTGAGGGCCTGGATCGGGCCCGGCATGTTCTTGATGGGAAAGATGAAGCCGGAAAGGATCAGCGACGGCAGCAGCGACACGAGGATCGCCACCTGGAACGCCATCTGCTGGGTCCGGGTCAGCGCGGAGATCAAGACACCCAGCCCGAGCGCGGCGAACAGGAAGACGAGCGTGGTGACGAGCAGCAGCAGGAACGACCCTTTCACGACGACGCCGAAAAGGGCGTACCCGAGGAGGAGGATCATCGCCGTCGTCAGCAGGCCGATCAGGATGTAGGGAATGGTTTTGCCGAGAATCAACTCCTCGGCCTTGATCGGCGAGACCATCATCTGCTCGATCGTGCCCCGCTCCTTCTCGCGCACGATGGAGAGCGACGTGGCGATCACGGCGGACAGCATGAGCAGGAGGCCGATCAATCCCGGCACGAGGAACCTCGCGCTCTCCAATTCGGGGTTGAACCAGATGCGGGGTTCGAGCGCGACCGTGGGAAGGACCGGTTCGACGCCCGCGCGATACATGGCCTCGATGCGCAGGGCCTGGCCCGCGCGCGCGGCGAGCGCGTCGAAGTAGCCGATCGCCGTGGTCGCCGTGTTGGCGTCCGCGGCGTCCACGAGCACCTGGAGGCTCGCCGTTTCGCCGCGCGCGAGCTGCCGCGCATAGCCGCGCGGGACGACGAGGACCGCGCGGACGCGGCCGCGATCCAGTTCGCGGTCCGCCTCCGGCAGGCGCGCAAGCGTCATGGCCCGGTCGAAATACGGATTCTGGAAAACGCGGTCGAGGAACTCGCGGCTTTCCCGCGTGCGATCGAGATCGAGCACGGCCACGCGGATGTGCTTCACGTCGAACGAGAGCGCATAGCCGTAGAGCACGAGCAGGAACGCGGGAATGAAGAGGAGCAGGCCGAGCGACAGCGGATCCCGCCGGATCTGCCGGAACTCCTTCTTGAAGATGGCGGCGAATCGCTTCATGCCGCTTCATCCTCCGCGTGACGTTGAACCAGCCGCACGAACGCGTCTTCCAGCGAAACCTCGATCCGGTTGACGCTTCGCACCTGGAGCCCGCGGGAGCGCGCGAGGGCCTCGAGGGCCGACTCGTTCAGCGCGCCGCGCCGGCAGAAGACGTGCAGCCGCGGCCCGAAGCAGGATACGGCCCGCACGCCGTCCGGCCTCCCGAGCCGCTCCAGCGCGCCCTGGAAATGCCCGAGTTCCAGTTCGAAAAGATCTTCCTGCACGGCGCTCCGCTTGAGGGCCGACGGCGTATCGAGCGCGATCAGCTCTCCGCCGCTGATGAAGCCGATGCGGCGGCAGAACTCCGCCTCGTCCATGAAGTGCGTGGTGATCAACACCGTCACCCCGTCGGCCGCCATACCCTGGATGAGATCCCAGAACATCCGCCGCGAGATCGGGTCCACGCCGCTCGTCGGCTCGTCCAGGAAGAGGATCGGCGGCTCGTGCAGGATCGCGCATCCGAGCGCGAGCCGCTGCTGCAGCGCGCCGGAAAGCGTGCCGGACAGCTCCCGCTCCAGCCCGCTCAATCCCGCCAGCGCCGCCACCTTCGCGCCGCGTTCCGCGAGACGGCGCGCGTCGAGCCCGTACACTCCGCCGAAGAACGCGATGTTCTCGGCCACCGTCAGGTCCCTGTACAGGCTGAACTTCTGAGACATGTACCCGATGTTCTGGCGCACGCGTTCCGGCTCGCGGTTGATATCGAAGCCGGCGACCCGCGCCGTGCCGGAAGTCGAGGAGAGCAGGCCGCAAAGCATGCGGATCGTCGTGGATTTTCCCGCGCCGTTCGGCCCGAGAAAGCCGAAGATTTCGCCGCGCGGCACCTCGAACGAAACGCCGTTCACCGCGGTGAACCGCCCGAATCGTTTCGTCAGGCCGCGCACCTCGATCGCGGGCGAGGGATCTGCGGCGTTACGGCTCACCCGCATCGCCCTCCCCTCCCGCCAGCGCGCCTGTCGCATAGTCCAGCTCCGCGCGCGCGAGGACCAGGTCCGCTTCCGCCGCCGTCACCGCGAACTGGGCATCGGTCAACTTTCCCAGGGCATCCAGCACATCCGCGTGCCGCGCGAGTCCGTTGCCCCAGAGATCTTTCGCCACGTTCAGGTTCAACTCCGCGCTCCGGGCGGACCGCGCCGCCACGTCGAGCCGCGATGCGGCATCCTCGAAGTTGATCCGCGCTTCGCGCAACTGGAGGGCGATCCATTCGCGGACGCGATCGCGACGCAGCCGCGCCTGTTCCGCGCGCGCCGAGGCCTCGGCCGCGCGGCCCCGCGTGAGCCCCCAGTCCAGCAGGCTCCACGACAGCGTGACGCCCACGAACGCATCGTCGTTCCATTCCTCGGCGGGCGGAAAATCCAGGGGGTTGGGATGGGCCTGCTCGTAGCGCGCCACGGCGGTCAATTGCGGATAGAAGTCCGCGCGTTGCGCGCGCGCGGCGGACTCCGAAGACTTGACCTCCAGCTCGCGCGCGGCGGCTTCCGGCCGCGCCTCGATCGCCTCCTCCGGCGACACGAAGACGGCCGTTCCTGCATCGGCGGCGTTCGCCCGGCGCGGGACCGCGGACCCGGACAGGTCTCGTCCCGCAAGGAACCCGATCCGCGCCTTCAGCAGATGAACCCGGTTGCGCGCCTCCTCCAGGCGCAGCCGGGTCTGATCCAGCAGCACTTCCGCCGCCACCTTCTCGCTCTCCGTGGCGAGGCCGGATTCGCAGAGGGTTGCCACATCCCGCGCGTGCGTCTCCATGCGCTGCACCGACACTTCCAGGGCTTCGGCAAGGTAATGCGCCTTCGACCAGTTCCAGTAGGCCGTCAACGCTTCGATCATGGCGTCCGCTTCCGCCACGCGGAGTTCCTTGCGCGCGGCCGCGGCTTCGTACCGCGCGGCGCGACGGCCGCCCGACACGCGTCCGCCCGTGAACAGGGGCTGCGCGAGTCCGATGGACGCGGCATACCGGGTCTCGACCGCCGGGATTACCACCTCGCCCAGCGCCGAGTCCTCAAGGCCCGTGTACCGGCTGGCCTGGGCCCGAACATCGAGCGACGGCAGGCCCTGCGCTTTCGCCTGTCGCGCCCGCGCGTCCCGCGCGACGGTTTCCTGTCGCGCGCCGCGCAGCGTGTAGCTGTGTTCGAGGATGGCCTGCACGACCTCTTCCGGCGCGACCGCGCCGCCTGCCGCGCCCCATTCCGCAACAGCGTCAAGCGCGAGCCATCCGGCCACGAAGCCACAGAGGACGATCCTGCATTTCATGCTTCACCTCCAGCCCCCGATTCCGGGCCCAACAGCGCGACGAAAACATCTTCGAGCGACGGCTCCGCCGGCTCGCAGCGGACACCCTTGAAGCCGCGCGTTTCCAGCGAAACCACGACCTCTCCCGCGAGCGCTTCGCCGCGCGGCGTCCAGAAATTCAGGTGATCGCCATAGAGGACATACGCCGCGTCGGGCCCGCCGTCCCGCAGCACCCGGTACGCGCCCGGCAAGTCGGCGCATTCGAGCCGGAACACCCGACCCGGCAGCCGGCCCTTCACTTCGTCCGGCGTGCCCGTCCTGATGATTCGCCCCTTGTGCATCAGGCCGATCCGGTGACAACGCTCCGCTTCGTCCAGGTACGGCGTGGTCATCACGATAGTCACTCCCTGTTCGAGGATGCTGCTCAGGATGTTCCAGAATTCGCCGCGCGACACGGGGTCCACTCCCGTCGAAGGCTCGTCGAGATACAGGATTTCCGGCGTATGGATCAGCGTGCAGGCGAGCGCGAGTTTTTTCTTCATGCCGCCCGACAGCGCGTGCGCGAGACGCGCGCGGAACGGCGCGAGCCGGGTGAAGGCGAGCAATTCGTCGCGGCGCGTGCGGAACCCTTTGACCCCGTGTATCTCCGCGAAGAACTCGATGTTCTCGTCCACCGTGAGATCGCCGTACAGCGTGAAATCCTGCGACAGATAGCCGATGCGCGTCTTGATGCGCTCCGCCTCCGACCGCAAATCGCATCCGAGCACCCGGCCCTCGCCGCCCGTGGGTTCCAGGATGCCGCACAGGAGCCGGATGGCGGTGCTTTTGCCGGCGCCGTCCGGCCCGACCAGCCCGAACATCTCGCCGCGCGCGATATCGAGATCCAGGCTTTCGACGGCCCGGTTCGCGCCGAAAGCCCGCGCAAGACCGCGGGTTTGCACGGCCGGTGTGAGCTCGGCGATCATCGCGGCTCCAGGTATCCGTCGGCCGGCATGCCCGGCTTGAACACACCGTCGGGATTGGGCAGCGTGATCTTCACGCGGTAGACGAGCTTCACGCGCTCTTCCGGCGTCTGCACGTTCTTCGGGGTGAACTCCGCCTCCGACGCAATGAACGTCACCCGTCCCTCGTATCGCTTCGGGTCGCCGTCCACCTTGACCTGGGCCGGCTGCCCGAGCTTCACGCGGCCCAGCCGGTCGGCCGGGATGTAGACCGACAGCCAGACCTCGTCGAGCCGGGAGATCGCGACCAGCGGCGCTCCGGGCGCGACGTATTCCCCGGGCTCGCGCGCGCGGACGGTGACGACGCCTCCGGTCGGGGCGCGGACGGTGCCATCCGCCACCGCCTTTTCCGCCAGCGCGAAGCGCGCTTGCGCCAGGTCATGCGCGGCCTGCGCGTCATCCATCTGCTTGCCGGTCACGCTCTTCTTCTGGAAAGCTGCGCGAATCCGGTCGAGGTCCGCCTTCGCCGCCGCCCGCACGGCCGCCGCCTCGTCCCGCCGCAATTCGTAATCGGTGGCTTCGAGGGTCGCGACCAGGTCGCCGGCCTTCACGGCATCGCCTTCCTGCAGCGGAAACTCGGCGATTCGTCCCGCCACCAGCGGCGCGACCGTGACCTGCGTGCACTCGATCGTTCCCGAGCCGTCCGGCCCGTTGCCGGACCACCGGCAGCCGGCGAGCAAGGCCGGGATCAGAATCCATCCGAGACGAATCGTTTTCATTTCTTTGCGCTCCTTCTTCCACGCACTTTCTTCCCGCCGCGCGAAGCCAGCCCGTTCACGAGCAATGCCAGGATCTCGCGCCGCCGGTCCGCAAGTCCAAGAGCCGGGAAGGTGGGGTCCGCTTCCGGCCGGAGCCGCGCCCCGATATCCCGCGTCATCAGGCTGAACACGCAGAGGCCCACGATGCTCAGCCAGGCATGCAGCGGGTGCATCGCGCGCAGCTCCCTTCGCGAGATCCCTTCCTGCAGCACCAGCAGCGGCGTGGCGGATCCGGTCCGGAGGAAGCTGCTTGCCGCGACGGCCAGTTGCGCCGATTCCGCGAGAAGAGCGTGCGCCATCAGTTGCACCCGCTCCGGGAACTCCGCGAAATAGCCGAAGAGGGAATCCACAAGATACGCCAGCCGGTCCTCCGCCCCGCGGAATGCGCGGCGCCCGGCCGCCAACCGCTCGAAGAACTCCTGCATCACGAAGCGGATCGCCTCCGTAAAGAGCGCCTCCTTGTCTTCGAAGTAGTAATAGATCAGCGCGCTGTTCGCGCCCGCCTCGCGGCCGATATCGCGTATCGTCGCGCCCTTCAGCCCCTTCCGCGCGAACACCGCGATCGCCGCCTGCAGCAGCGTCCGCCGTTGTGCCGATGCCTGCCGAACCATAAGCCCTCGTTAATCAAATGATTTGATCATATGATTAATAACCCGCGCGGCGCCGCCTGTCAACTCCTGCGCTTGCCGTTGCGGCAAGCCCGTGTTAAATGAATCCAAAGCCCTATTCGCAGGAAAACCCATGACCAATACCGTAGAGACTGTTCAGGCCCTGGCCGCCACCCGGATCGCCGACAACGAGCTGTGGCGCATCGCTGCGCTGTTTCTGGTTACGCTCGTCGCGATGGTCGCGGGCAAGATCGGGCGCTCCGCTCTGCTGACGGCGGCCCGGCGCGCGGACGAACGCAACGCGGGCGTCATCGCCGTGCTCCTGCGCGATTTCGCGGCCTCGATCATACCCCTCGCGTTCGCCGTCGGCCTGCGCATCGGCCTCGCGTTCCTGAACATGAACGAGGCCGTGGCGGTGTTTGCCGGCACCGTCGTCAGCGTCCTGTTCATCACCGCGGTCGCATGGACGCTCTATTGCCTGGTGGACGTGGTGGACTTCTGGCTGATGCGCCCGGCAAGGAAGACGCGCACAAAGATGGACGACATGCTCGCGCCGATGGTGCGCAAAAGCCTGCGCGTGACAATCGTGGTGCTGACGCTGCTGCAGATCGCGACCACGCTGAGCGACAAGCCCCTCACCTCGCTCCTCGCCGGCCTCGGCGTCGGATCGCTCGCCATCGCGCTCGCCTCGCAGGAAACGCTGAAGAACTTCTTCGGCTCGCTGGTGATCTTCGCGGACAAGCCTTTCGAGCTCGGCGACCGCGTGGTCGTGGACGGAAGCGACGGCGTGGTGGAGTTGGTCGGTTTCCGCTCGACCCGGATTCGGACCCTCGACGGCCATCTCATCACGGTCCCCAACGGCGAGCTGGCCAACAAGATGATCCGGAATATTTCACGGCGCCCCTACATCAAGCGCGTGGCCAACCTCACGCTCACCTACGACACCCCGCCGGAGAAGGTGCAGCGGGCCGTGGATATCATCAAGGAGCTCCTGGCTGATCACGAAGGCATGAGCCCCGATTTCCCGCCGCGCGTCATCTTCAACGAGTTCAACGCCGCTTCACTCAATATCCTCGTGATCTACTGGTACACCCCGCCCGACTACTGGAAGGCGATGGCATTCGGCGAGAAGTTCAACATGGAGCTGCTCCGCCGGTTCAACGCGGAAGGCATTGACTTCGCGTTCCCGACCCAGACGCTTTACCTCGCGAGCGACCCGAAACGGCCCTTGAAGATTTGAGGCGGTTGTTCGATTCTTACGTCTTCTTCGCCGCGTCTTCCAACCCGCGGCATAGAGCCCGATAAAATACCTCTGGTGTGGGCGCTTCGAAAAGCGCTTTGCGCTGTTCTTCCGTGCGCAGCGCGGCGGCGACTTTCGCGAGGATATGAATCTGCATTTCGGCGTCGTGCGTCGGCGTCAGCACCAGGAAAAGCAGCTTCGCCGGTTGTCCGTCCGGCGCGTTCCAGTCTATGCCCTCCTTCGAGCGGGCGGAAACCACCACGGCGCTCTTCAACTCGTCCATCCGCGCGTGCGGGACCGCCACGCCGTGGCCGAGCGACGTGCCCATTGCTTCCTCGCGCGCGGCGACCGCGGCATGCGCCGCGGCCAGGTCCAGGCCGGGGGTATGAAGTGCGGCCACTTCGCAGAGCTCCCGCAACGCGCCGGCGCGGTCCCGCGCGCGCAGGTCCAGGTGCAGCGCGTCCGCGGGGAAGCACTCCCGCACCGAGCGCACGCGCAGGCGCTGGAGCGCGCGGCGCATCCAGGGCCCCAGCGCGATGGAACTCGTCACCGCACCGAAGATGATCGCCACGTAAACGGCCTCCGTAATGACGCCGTATTCCATCGCCAACATGCCGATCACGATCTGCATCTCGCCGCCGGGCGTATGGGCGGCCCCGATGAGTTGCCGGTTCACATTCGGCTGCCGCGTCCAGACCGCGCCGATCCACGCCCCCAGGAAGCGGCCGCCGATGCCGACCACGAGCAGCAGCAGCACCAGCAGCAGGTTGAAGTTGGAAACGAAATCAACCTTAAGTCCGATCGTGGCGAAGAACAGCGGCACAAGCACCGCGCGGACCATCTGGTGCATCACGTGGCGCGTGTTCTCCGTCAGCGCGCGCGATTCGCCCACCATGATTCCCGCAATGAAGAAACCGAAGAGCGCGTGGATCCCGATCCACGTCGTGATGATGCCGCCGAGCAGGCCCAGCAGGCAAAGAAAAGTCAGCGAACTTCCGGGTTCGGGCAACTCCCATTTCCGGAACCGTTCCAGCACCGCGTTGGTCATGCGCTTGCCCGCCGTCAGGCTGACGAACGCGAAGAGGAACGTCGCGGCCAGGATCACCGGAATGGTGGTCGCGTCCAGCGTGCCTTCCGCGGCAAAGCTGAGCAGGACGGCGAAGATCAGCCAGCCCGCGACATCGTTGATCGTCAGCGCGCAGATGATCAGCAGGCCGGTGTCGGTGCGATACAGGTCCAACTCCTGCAGCACCCGCGCGGTCACGGGCAACGCGCTGATCGTCATGATCGTGGCGACGAAGACGGAAAACAGGACGCGCTGCTGCGGATCCACCAGGTACTTCGCGGGAAGCAGCATGCAGGGCACGAACGCGATGAGCATCGGGATGAAGATGTCGGACAGCGAGATCACCAGCGCGCTGTGCCGCTGGCGCCACGCCGTCGCGAAGTCCGTCTCCAACCCGGTGTCGAGCAGGAAGAAGAGGATGCCGAGCCAGGCTACCGCTTCAAGCATCGTCTGCTGGATCGCGTCCGCCGGAAAGATCGCCTGCTGAAGGCCCGGCCACAGGCGCCCGAGAACGGTCGGACCGAAGAAGATGCCAACCAGGATTTCGGCCGTGATCGAAGGCTGCCCGAACCGGGCGAACAGGAGGCCGAGCCCCCGCGCGCAGCCGAGCAGGATCAACACCTGCAGGAGGAACAGCAGGAGGTTCTGCTCGGTGAGCGGATGGAGTGGTCCATGCGTCTGTGTTCCCGGGGACACGATACCGGTTCGGACGGGGATCAGGCAAGCGCGTCGCGCTTATTTCGCGACCTTGGCGTCGAGGATTTCGCGGACCGCGTGCGCGAGCTGCGCGCGGCTGAAAGGCTTCGAGAGGAAGATCGCGCCCGACACCTTGAGCAGGCGCTCGGCGGTTTTCGGGGTGAACCCGGATACGACGAGGATCTTCACGTCCGGGTTCATCTTGAGCACTTCGCGGTACACCTCTTCGCCGTTCACGTAGGGCATCACCACGTCCAGCAGGATCAAGTCTATTTCCGACCCGTGCTGCTTGTAGATGTGGATGGCTTCCTCGCCGCCGGACGCGGTTCTCACCGAGTAGCCGGACTTCTGCAGGAGGCGCTGCGTGATGCTCAGCGCGAGGGGATCGTCGTCCACCACCAGCACGCGCTCCGTGCCGCCGGGAATGGTCGCGGCCGGCGCGCCCTCCTCCAGAACGACGGGCGGAGACTCCTCCTTCGCGGTCGGGATATACAGGCGGAAACACGCCCCGAGGTTCGGCTCCGCGTACACCGTCACCCACCCTCCCAGCGCGCGAATCGTGTGCTGCACGACGCTCAAACCCAGGCCTGTGCCGCCCTTCTTCGTGGTGAAGAACGGATCGAAGATGCGGCTCTTGACCTCCGGCGTCATCCCCGTGCCGGTGTCCGTGATCGAAAGCGTGATGTAGGTGCCCGGGCTGCGGTCCGGCCACTGGCTGAGGTCCTCGGCTTCCACGCGCGAGAGATCGGTTTCGATGGACAGGTTGCCCCCGTCCGGCATCGCATCGCGGGCGTTGAGGCACAGGTTGAGAATCGCGCGGTACAGAACCGGCGGATCGGTGTGCACCTTGGGGAGCGCGCTCTTCTGCGGCACGAAGAGGTTGATGGTTCGCGGCAGCGTCTTGCGCAGCACGGCGGTGACGTCGTTAATGACATCGTGAATGTCCACGTTCTCCAGCCGCGGCGGCGTGTGCCGCGTGACGGCCAGCAGACGGGAAGTCAGTTCGTTCGCGGCCTGCGCGGCTTCGAGCACCTTCGCCACGTCCTTCTGGAACGGCTGGTCGTGCGCCTGGTCCTGGAGCAGCGACGCGTAAGCCATGATGACCGTGAGGAGATTCTTGAATTCGTGCGCGATGCCGATCGAGATGTTCTCCACCAGCTCCATTTGCTGGGAGTAAACCACCTGCCGCTCGAGCGAGCGCTCCCGCGTGACATCGCGCGCAACCATGATGATCGCGAGTTTCTGGCCGGACGAGTCGGTCAGCATGCGGGCGCGAATGTCGAGCTGCAAGGGGCGCCCCTCGGCGGTCGCGCAGGTGACATCGCCCGACCATTCCCCGTCTTCGCCCACCGCGTTGCGCAGATCGCCGAACGTTTGTCCGTTCTCGAATCGGAAACCGCCGAGAACGTCCTCGGCCTTGCGTCCCGTGATCTCCGCGGACTTGACGCTCAGCATCCGCGCCATCGCCGGATCGGCATAAATAACCTAGCCGCCCTGGTCGCAGATCATCACGCCGTCGTTGATGAAATCCAAGGCCTTGAGCGGCAGAAGCCGGTCTTGCGACACATACTTCGATTCTACTGTCATCCGTGCTCCGCAAACGGAACAGCTGTTAACCTCGGGCTGTAAGCTGTGCTTGGGATCGCTATCATAGGAGTATAGACCCGCCCTGTTCCTTTAGTAAAGAACGGTTGTGATGATTTCGCGAGGCGGGACGGCACGATTTACGACCACGGAGGAACTGCGCAACATGTCATGTATGTCGCAATGGACGGATCAACCGCCGCCCATCGGGAGGAACAACACGACGCGATCCCCGTCGGACAACCGCGCCGAAACGCGTTGCTGCCTCCCGTTGACGGCCGTCTGTATAAACCGGTGATGATCGGGCCGGATCCGCAAGTGGTTCAACAAGCCTCCGACGGTAGCCTCCTCCTGGAGCTCAACGTCCGACCCCGAGGGAACGTCCTTCACCTCGAGCACGCCCGTGTATTCCACATGAACCTTCACTCTACCACCGCTCCCAGTGCACCAGGTCTTTCAGGTCCTTCCGTTTCTTCGGCAAGGCCTTGGCCGCGGGCTCGCCCAGCGGAGTCATCACCAGCGGTTCGATGCCCGCCGGAATGTCCAGCGCCGCGCGCACTTTCGCCGGATCAAATGCGCCGACCCAGCACGTGCCCAGCCCGATGTCGGCGGCGCAAAGCGTCATGTGATCCACCGCGATCGCGGCATCCACCGTTCCGTAATTCCGCCCGTCATTGCGCGTCCATGCCCGCTGGGAATCCACGCACGCCACGATGATCACGGGCGCCCTGGCGAACCAGTCCTTGGTATAGGCCTCCTGCAAACGGGCCCTCGCTTGCTCGTCCCGTACGACGATGAAATGCAGGGGCTGGAAATTCGCCGCGGAAGGCGCCAGGCGGCCCGCTTCGAGAACCTGCTTCAGGGATTCCTCCGGAATCGGGCCCGGCTTGTAGGCGCGAATGCTTCCCCGTTTTTCCGCAAGATCCAAAAAGCTCATGACAATCCCTCTGCCTTGTGTCCACTATACGGGATCGAAGACTGAATTCCAGTGCAAGACGGAAGATTGCTCCATGGATTCCAGTATACATAACGGATCCGCGCCTTCCGAGCCGGCCACGCCGAACCGTCTCGCGTGGATCGGCGGTTTCGTGCTCGTCTGCCTCGTGTTTGCCTTCATGTCGCGGGCAAAGATTCTGACCCTGCGCAACGCGCCGAACTATGACCCGACCGACGATGCCGGGCTCTTCTGGACGGAGAACGCGTTCCACTACCGCTACGCGCGCATGGCCGCAACCGGCGCCGGCATCCCCGAAGTGGATACGCGCATGCAGCACCCCGAAGGCATGCACGTGCTGCGGGACGAGATGCCGATGATGGAACGCTTCGCCGGGCTCGCTTACCGGCGGTTCGCTGCGCAAGGCGCGCCCTTCCACGTATTCCTCCTGACGCTGGTCTGCATCTATTCGAGCCTCATCATTTTCCCGGCCTACCTGCTCGCCGCGCATGCGTGGGGCCGCCCCGGCGCGGGGCTTGTCGCCGCGCTGTTCTATGCCCTCACTTACTCGTTCATCGGACCGGTCGTGCTGGGTTCCTACGTCCGGCAGGACTTCGCCCTGCCCTTTCTCTTCCTCGGCACACACTTCTTCATCGCCGGCGCGGAAACGGGCGGATGGCGGAAATGGGCGGCCGGAGCTTTCACGGCCTTCTCTTTCGCTTCCTGGCACCTGTCGCAATTCTATTACCTCGTGCTTCTCGCCGGCGTCGTCGCGCTCTATGTTATTCGCCCGGCGCGCCGCGAACGGCTCGCGCAATCCGTCGCCGCCATGACGCTCGTGCTGGTCGGCGTCTCGCTGTTCGTGCAGCCCCTGCGCAGCGGCGGACTGCCCTTCTCCACGGCGATGCTCGCCGGCTACGCGCTGCTGGGCGCCCATTACGCGCTGAAAGAACGCGCGCCCGCCGCATGGCAAAGGGCGCTGATTTTTCTCGCGGCCTTCGTCGCGCTGTCCGCGCTCGCCGCGTGGCTGTTCGGCGGACACGCCGAGCGGTACTCCCATGTGTACCGTCTCGTGCTGGACAAGCTCCGCTTCCTCGGAGCGAAACCCGCCGACCCGTCGCTGCTTTCGTTCGAGTCGCGCGTGATGTGGACCTCGTCGTTCCTGAGCCCGTCGCTGGAGGTCATGGCCCGGTGGATGAACGGCGCGTGGCTCGCCGCCGCCGCGGCGCTCGCGCTGGTCCTGCGCGAGGGATGGCGCGAACGGACCGTTCGGCCGGCAGGCGCGCTGATCCTGTGGATGGCCGCCGTCTTCGTCGTCCTGTTCGCATTGATCCACCGGATGGATATCTTCGCCAGCTTCTTCGTGTGCGTTCTCGCCGGACGCGCGTTCCCGCGGAACTGGCGCTCGGCCACGGGGCTCGCCGCGCTCGCGGCCATCGCTCTGCTGCTCGGACTGAGCTATCGCGGCCTCACCCAGGCCTACATGGTCAGCGGCTCCCCCCTGCCCGAACGCCTGAAACCGTTGTTGCAGGAAATCCGGCGGCATACGCGGCCCGACGATGTCATTCTCGCCTCGTTTCCACTCAGCCCCGTGATCTGCGCCTACACGGATCGGCCGGTCGTCCTCCATTCGAAATTCGAAAACCGGCGCGTCCGCGAGAAGGTGCGGGAATTCTACGCCGCGCTGTTCGGAAGCGAGGAGGATTTCTTCCGCTTCTGCCGGACCTACGGGGTCCGCTATTTCGTCTACGATCCGACGATTCTGCTCAACCTCTCCACCGAATCCATGAGATACATCGCGGACCGGCTCGACCTGGAGGACGACGCCGCGGCGGTGCGCCTGCACCTGCTCCCGGAATCCCTCGCGCGGTTCGGGCTCGTGTACCAGTCCGATCAATTCCGCGTGTTCGAAGTGCTCGACACCCCGCGCGCCCCGGGCCCTGTCCCCTTCGAGCGCTTGCCGATCTACGACAGCCGGCAGTTCCGGCGCGAAGAACTGCGGATCCGGGAACACTGACATGCTCGTTCAACAACAGCCGCCGCTGCACCTGACGTACTGCCTGAACATCCACCCGGGCGAAAGTTGGGCGGAAAACTTCCGCGGAATCCACCAGCACGCGCTGGAGGTCAAGAATCGGGTTTGTCCGGACCGGCCCTTCGGGCTGGGCCTGCGCCTCGGACGTGCGGCGGCGGACGCGCTCGCCGCGCCCGCGCGACGCCATCACCTTCGCGATTTTCTGCGGGACCACGGATTGTATGTCTTCACCATCAACGGATTCCCTTACGGACAGTTTCACGGCGGCCCCGTGAAAGAGCGCGTGTACTCGCCCGACTGGCGGACGCCCGAACGCCTGCACTACACCAACCTGCTCGCGGACATCCTCGCCGACCTGCTGCCCGAAGGCATGCCCGGCAGCATCAGCACCGTGCCCGGCTCGTGGAAGCCGTGGATCCGGCACGAGAGCGATCTGAAAAGCATGACCGCGTCGCTCACGGCGTGCGCCCAGTATCTTGCGGGCATCCGGACGCGAGAAGGCGCGGACATCGCGCTCGCGCTCGAACCCGAACCCGGCTGCTTCCTGGATGTGCCGTCGGAGGCCGTTCGCTTCTTCCGCGAACACCTCTTTCCCGGCGGCGCAGAAGTCCAGCGGCATGTCGGGATATGCATGGACGCGTGCCATGTCGCGGTTCAGTTCGAGCAACCCGCGGCCGTCCTCGCGCAACTGCTGGCGGCGGGGATTCGTGTCCCCAAGGTCCAGCTCAGCTCGGCGCTGGAGGCGGACGGTTCCGCGTCCGCGCTGAAGGACTTCAGCGAACCGGTCTACCTTCACCAAGTGCGGGCGCGCGCGGCAAACGGGGCGATGACATCATGGACGGACCTTCCGCTTGCGCTCGCGAGCGGAAAACTGGAAAAAGCCGGGATGGTCCGCGTTCATTTTCATATGCCGCTCTACATGAGCGACGTCGGCGAGGGACTGCGAACCACCTCTTCCGCCATGGACGACGCTTTCTTCCGCAGGCTGAAATCGGGCGAATGCCCTCACCTGGAAATCGAAACCTACACGTTCGACGTTTTGCCGGACAAACCGCCGAATGTGGTTGACCACATTGTCCGTGAATTGGAGTGGGTGCTTCAGAGAGTGTAGCCGCGCCTTCGCACTATGAAATCCCGGATGCGCCGAATCGGAGTTCGGCGCTACGCAGCACGAACCTCGCATCCCGCATCCCGAATCTCCCCAGCCTCAAAAACCAATCTCTCTTGTCCCCTTCAAGCTTGCCGTCCATGCATGGACCCGACACAATCGGTCTGTGAAAATCGTGTGTGCATCCAGTGTGCTTTTTGCAAGGGAGGCCTTCGAAACCCTGGGCGAAACGCTGGTTGTTCCCGACCGCAAGATATCCCGCGAGCATCTGCTGGACGCGGATGTTCTCGTTATCCGGTCCAAGACGAAAGTGGACAAGGAACTCCTCGCCGATACGAAGGTCGGCTTTGTCGGCACGGCCACGGCCGGGTTCGACCACATGGACACTCGCTGGCTGGATCGTGCCCACATCGCGTGGTGCGCGGCGCCCGGCTGCAATGCGAACAGCGTGGCGGAATATGTGACGGCGGCGGTCTGCCGGATCGCGCATACGCGCGGGTTGGACCTCGAAAAACTCGCGATCGGGGTCGTGGGCGTCGGACAGGTCGGCAGCCGCGTCGTGAAGAAAGCCGAAGTGCTCGGCATGCGCGTGCTGCAGAACGATCCGCCGCTGGAGATCGCCACGCGGAATCCGGTTTTCGTTTCGCTGGACCGCGTATTGGAGGAGGCGGACGTGCTGACCTTTCACGTGCCGCTGACGCGCGAAGGGCGGTTCCCGACGTGGCACATGTGCGATTGCCACTTCTTCGAGCACGTCCGCCCCGGCTGCATGTTCATCAACGCGGCGCGCGGCGAGATCGTGGACACGGACAGCCTGCTTTATGCGCTGGACCGGCATGCCGTGGGCGACGCGGTATTGGACACATGGGAAAACGAGCCCTTCATTTCTCCCGAGTTGCTCGACAAGGTGCACATCGCGACGCCGCACATCGCCGGCTACTCGTTCGAAGGGAGGCTCAACGGGACCGTCGCCGTGTACAACGAGGTCTGTCATTTCTTCGAAGTGGAGCCGGCGTGGAAACCGGACGAGAACGAGTTTCCGCTTCCGACCTCCATCACCTGCGACGCGCGGGGAAGGGCCTACGAAACCGTGCTCTGCGAGATCATTTCGGCGGCGTACGACATCGCGAAGGACGACACCGCCCTCCGGCAGGCGGCGGCGATGGCGCCGGACGCGCGCGGCACGCATTTCGACGCGCTCCGCCGAAGTTACTCCGCCCGCCGCGAGTTCGCGGCCGTCAAAGTGGATCTTCGCCACGCGGGCGAACATCTGCTGGCCAAGGTCCGCGGACTCGGCTTCCAGGTACGGGCCTCGGGCTGAAGCGCCTCTCTACACACCCCCTGGACCTGTGTGTAAGCTGTTCTGTTAGGAGCGCTCTCATGAGTCGTAATGCTGTATGTTGTGTGGCGGTCCTGATCGTCGTGGTTGCCAGTCCTTGTGGAGCTTGGAATACGAACGACTGGGAATTCCTCGACAGCATCCAGTACACCCACTTCAAGATGTTCCGCGATACGAAGGTCGGGCCGTACGGGCTGACCTGCGACATGATCATCTACGACAACCCGTACAACTTCGGCCCCATCACCAGCGTCGCCGGCATCGGCTTCAAGCTGGCCGCGATGTGCGTCGGTCATTACCGCGGCTGGGTGTCCTACGACGAGGCATACGATGAAGTGCTCCGGCTCCTCAAGGCGTTCGGAAACGAGCTGTCGAACGACCCCAACGTGTTCCCGCGCGTGAACGGATGGACCTACCATTTCTACAACAACGCAGACGGAACGATGAACGACAAGGACGGCCTCTCGCTGCTCGATCACATGCTCTTCATCGCGGGCGTTATCACGGCGGG
>JAKJGV010000013.1:0-251 GCA_022704185.1 Verrucomicrobiota bacterium | reverse complement strand
CCACCGCCGGCGTGCCGTACCATCTCCCGCTCTACTACTGGCAGTATCCGCATTGTTTCGTGGACTTCCGCGCGCGCTGGGATCCACGCGGGCTGAACCACGAGAACATCGCGCGCGATACGATCCTCCATCAGATCCAATGGTGCAACGACCGGTTCTGGGACTGGAAGGCGGGATGGGGCTGGGAGTGCGCGACCTACACCAACTCGACCTTCGGCCTGTCGGCCTGCGGGAGTTCCACCGGCTACCGC
>JAKJGV010000139.1:300-4833 GCA_022704185.1 Verrucomicrobiota bacterium | reverse complement strand
CCCGCGGCGCAGATGTCCGCATGCCTGCGCAATCTCGGCATCGCGTTCCTGTTCGCACCGATGCTGCACCCGGCCATGAAGTTCGCCATCGGCCCGCGGCGCGAGATCGGCATCCGCAGCATCTTCAACATCCTCGGCCCGCTCTCCAATCCCGCGGGCGCGCGCTACGGAGTCTTGGGCGTGTACGATCGCGAACTGACCGTGACGCTCGCGGAGGCAGCCGCCGCCCTCGGCGCTATCCGTCTGTTCGTCGTGCACGGCCTCGACGGCCTGGACGAGATCACGCTCACCGGCCCGACGCGCATCGCGGAAGTGAAAGACGGCGTTGTGACCTCGTATGAAGTCCGGCCCGGGGATTTCGGGCTGCGCACTTGCGCAAAGGATGCGCTGGCGGGCGGCGAACCGGCCGAGAATGCAAAAATCATCCGCAACCTGCTCGCCGGCGAGAGCGGCCCGCGGCGTGATATCGTCCTGCTCAATTCCGCGGCCGCCATCGTGGCCGGCGGACGCGCCGGCGATTTCGCCGAAGGCGTCAAGGCCGCCGCGCGCGCGATTGACTCCGGCATGGCCCTGCAGAAACTGGATCAACTGGTCGCCGCCACCCGGCAAGCCCAGGCCTCCGCATGAGGGCCTCCGGTCCATCGCTGGTCGTGATGGCCGCCGGCATCGGCAGTCGCTACGGCGGACTTAAACAAGTCGAGGCCGATCGGCCCGCACGGCGAAATCCTCATGGATTACGCGATCTTCGACGCTGTCCGGGCAGGGTTCGGCAAAATCGTTTTCGTGATCCGACGCGAGATGGAAGCCGATTTCCGCCCTATGGTGGAACGCCGCTGGGCAGCCCGCGTCCCGCTCGTCTACGTCCACCAGGAGTTGTCCGACCTGCCGCCCGGCTTCACACCTCCCCACGATCGCTCCAAGCCCTGGGGAACCGGCCACGCGGTGTACGCCTGCCGCCACGCGGTGCGCGAACCGTTCGGGGTCATCAACGCGGACGATTTCTACGGGCCCTCATCCTACGATCTTCTTGCATCCCGGCTGTCGAGCCTGTCCCAAGACTCCATCCGCCATGTTCTTGTCGCCTTCACGCTCCGCAATACGCTCTCGCCCCACGGTGCCGTCGCCCGCGGGGTCTGCGCGTCAACAGAGGACGGGCATCTGCAGCAGATCGTCGAACGCGCAGGCGTTGAGCTCCATGGCGATGCGGCCCGATGCATGGTCAACGGACAGGTGATGCCCCTGACCGGCGACGAACCGGTCTCGATGAACTTGTGGGGATTCAGCCCCGTGCTCTTTGAACACCTCGACCGCGAATTCGCGGCGTTCCTCCCGGAAGGGCTGAAGAATCCGAGATCCGAATTCATGCTGCCGTCCGTCGTGGATGCCGTCATCCGCGGCCGGCTCGGATCCGTGCAAGTCGTGCGCTCGAAGGAGCGCTGGCTGGGCGTCACCTATCCGCAGGATCGCGCCGTTGTCGTCGAAGGTGTCCGCGCCCTGATTCGCGCCGGAGTCTATCCGGAAACGCTGTCATCCTCGTAGATCCTTTCGCACTTCCTCATCCCGATGGAATTGCGTATATTACTTGCAGCGAATCGAAAGGG
Source organism: Verrucomicrobiota bacterium (assembly GCA_022704185.1). Taxonomy (GTDB): domain Bacteria; phylum Verrucomicrobiota; class Kiritimatiellia; order CAIQIC01; family JAGNIJ01; genus JAKJGV01. The sequence goes on along the minus strand of JAKJGV010000139.1, from coordinate 3,232 downwards.
TGATCCATGACGCAAGCGTTTTGCCTTACGCATGTACCATTCGAGGGGCCCGGCGTGTTCGAATGGGCGCTGACCGAGCTCGGCCTTGAATTCACCACCTTCCTTGTGCCGGAACGCGGACTGCCATCCTCTCCGGGAGATTTCCTGCTCGTCATGGGCGGCCCGATGTCGGCCAACGACGCCGACCCCTGGATCGCGGACGAAATCGCGTTCATCCGCAAAGCCATCGAATCGCGCACGCGCGTCATCGGGGTTTGCCTCGGCGCCCAGCTCATGGCGAAGGCCATGGGGGGAAACGTCTACAAAGGCCCCCAACTGGAGATCGGCATCACCACGATCCGGCTGACGGCGGCAGGACAGGCGGACCCGGTTTTCAGCCAACTTGGCAATCCGGCGGAAGTGTTTGAATGGCACTCCGAAGGCATCGAGCCGCCGCCCGGCGCAATCGTGATGGCGGAATCCGACTCCTATCCCGTCCAAGCTTTTCGCATGGGCGGCCGCGCGGCGGGAATCCTCTTCCACGCGGAAATGGAACGCACGGATGTAGACCATCTCTGCGCAAATTGCCCGCAGGACATCAAGACCGCAGGCCTGACCAGCACCTCCATCCTCCAGAAATCCAAGTTCTACCTGCCGATCCTGCAGCAGTGGGCCCGAACCCTGGTGGAGAGCCTCGCCGCCTCGTAAGACGGGCTCCATCGAAACTCGCAGGTTCTTCTTGAAACTTCCGCCCATCCACCGGACATTATCGTCGGCTGAAAACGAACAGGATTTGCGCGGCCATGATCGTCAAAACACAGTACGTGACGTTTGACCAGGAGTTGAAGCTGCAAAGCGGCGCCACGCTCGGCCCCATCACGCTGGCCTATGAAACCTACGGCAGCCTGAACGAGGATCGAAGCAACGCCATCCTCATCTGTCACGCGCTTTCGGGCGATGCTCACGTCGCCGGCAAGCATGCGGAAACCGACCGCAAGGCGGGCTGGTGGGACGAGGCGGTCGGACCCGGCAAGGCGTTCGACACGGACAAGTACTTCATCATCTCCTCGAACGTCATTGGAGGTTGCCGAGGCAGCACGGGCCCCGGCTCGATCAATCCCAAAACGGGCAAGCCCTACGGACTCACCTTCCCGGTCATCACCATCGGGGACATGGTCGAAGCGCAGCGCATGCTGCTGGATCACCTGGATATCCCCCGGCTGCTCAGTGTAACGGGCGGCAGCATGGGCGGCATGCAGGCCCTCCAGTGGGCCGTCTCCTATCCCAATCGAATCCGGAGCGCCATTGTGCTGGCCTCGACGGCGCGCGTATCGCCCCAGGCGATCGCCTTCGACGAGGTCGCGCGGCAGGCGATCTACGCGGATCCGAGCTGGAACCACGGGGACTACTACCAGAGCACGCCGCCCAACGCGGGACTGGCCGTCGCGCGCATGATCGGTCACATCACTTATCTCAGCGATGCGTCCATGCGCCAGAAATTCGGGCGGCGCCTGCAGGAAAAAGAGAAATTCGGATATGAATTCGCCACCGAGTTCGCCGTGGAGAACTACCTCAAGTATAGAGGCAGTTCCTTCACGCAGCGGTTCGACGCAAACTCGTATCTCTACATCACGAAAGCGATAGACTACTTCGACCTCTCGCAAGGCCTGTCTTCGTTCGCCGAAGCGTTCCGCAAGGTGAAGTCCCGCTTCCTCGTCGTGAGCTACTCGTCCGACTGGCTCTACCCCCCGGCCGAGTCCGAGGAAATCGTCCGCGCCCTCCTGCAAAACGGCATGGATGCGACCTACGTGGAGATCCAAAGCAACTACGGACACGACGCGTTCCTCCTCGAAGCCGAACGGCTCGCCGGCCTGACGCGCGATTTCCTCGCGCGCGTCGAGAAGGAAGGCGTGAATCCGCCGCCGGGTGCCGACCGCAAATCCCGTTGACTTTTCGCGCCCATCGGGCAACCTCACACGTGACAAGCAGAACCGGATTTAAAGGCTCAATCATGGCCAACGAGCAACGCCTGGACCTGGATGCCATCGTGGACCTCGTGCCTCCGCAGGCACGGGTGCTCGACCTCGGCTGCGGCGACGGATCCCTGCTTCAGCGCCTTGTGCAGGAAAAACAGGTCGAGGCACGCGGCGTCGAAATCAGCGAATCCAAGGTCCGGGCCGCGATCGGCCACGGCGTTTCCGTGCGCCACGGCAACATCGAGGAAGGCCTGGCGGATTACCTCGACGAGGCGTTCGACTACGTGATCCTGAGCCAGACCCTCGCCTATCTCAACAAGCCCGCGCCCGTCGTGCGCGAGATGCTGCGCGTCGGCAAACACGCCATCATCTCGTTCGACAACGCCGGGCACTGGCGCGCGCGACTGCGCGCCCTTCGCGGTGAAGGCATGGGGTTCACGCTCGTGTCCGGCGAGCCCCGCGCCCGCGCCATCACCCTCGGCCAGTTCCGCGAATTCGCCGCCAGTGTGAACGGACGGATCGAACAATCGGTCCTGCTCGCCCGCAAACGCTGCATGTGCTGCTCTTCGAGCTTATGTGCGTGGTGCGCCGAGGCGGCCGTTTACATGTTGACCCGCGCGACCGCTTCCTGAGCGGCCGCATGCGGAGCCTGGGTGGCGAAATGGCAGACGCAAGGGACTTAAAATCCCTTTCCCGAAAGGGAGTGTGGGTTCGACTCCCACCCCAGGCACCAGCCTTCGCTCGGAGCGAAGCGTAGAGCGGAGGCTGTCCCGCCGTAGCCATCTGAGCGCAAGCGAGGATGCGAAGGCGGACCCGAAAACCATCGCTCCGAGACCTCGCCCCGGTAGGCTGTCTGTCTCACCGATATACGATTTCCACATCGCGGGCCGTTGACGGCAACTGCAATTCGCCGACGCGCGCTACAGGGCTCTCCTTGCCGTCAACGAGGACCTTCGAGATATCCCCGGGCCTCGGCA
>JAKJGV010000139.1:0-290 GCA_022704185.1 Verrucomicrobiota bacterium | reverse complement strand
CCACCCTCCGGGCGGCGGCTGTTCCGCCGTCATGCGAATCCGGGTCCGTCCATTTTCAGTCTTCGCCTGCAGGTCAAGAAGTCCGAACATCGTGGGCGCGTGGAGCAGTTCGATCGCCTTCCCGTCGGCGAACCACTCCGGCGGCACGCACGCGAGGACGTGCAGCTTGTCCCCCTCCTCCCGCGCGAGCATGTCGCGAACCAGAAGGATATAGTGCGCGGCGACCCAGCCGTGCGGAACATCGCCGATGATTCCGGGCGCAAGTTCGTACCGCCCTTGCCGGTTCTGCC
>JAKJGV010000138.1 GCA_022704185.1 Verrucomicrobiota bacterium | reverse complement strand
CTTGAGGTAACACTGGTGGAACACTTCCAGCATGTACGCCGCGTGCAGCCATTCCGGGGACGAAGGCTCGTACAGTTTGACGATGTTCGCGAACCCGAGCAGGATCGCCAGGTTCACCTCGTGGAACTTGTACTGGTACGTGAACGTCTTCTCGCTGGGCGACAGGTAGAAGTCGCCGCATACGGGGATTCCCTTGTTCCCCGAATCCAGGTCCTGCAGTTTCGAGACCTGTTCGAGATGATACGGAACGCGCTCGAGATACGACGAATCCCCCGTCAGCCGGTAGATCTCCGTCATCGCGAAGATGAAGCCGCCGTGTTCGTACGACGTCCTGAATGCTTTTTCCCGGTTGAGAAGATAACCCGCCGCGCCCTTCGCCGCCTTCAGCACTTCGGCCGCGACGGCCGGGTATTTCTTTTGAATCACCGGGTACGCGCGGCACATGGCGCCGACATAGTAATACGTCGGGATAACGGCAGAATGCTTGTCCAGCACCCGGGGATTCGTATCCTCCTCGAAGAGATACTTCGAATTGTCCACGTGCCCGGCATGTCCGATCCCCGCATGTCCGACGCCTCCGTCCGGAAGCTGCGCCCGGAGCGCAAAACTGAGCGCATACAGCAATTCGTCCAGCGATTCGTCCAGCCGATTCCTGTCCCAGTCCCCTACGCCGCCGCGCTCGACCGTCATCGCCAGCCCGACGATCATGTGCGTCAACGACCACATCCGGTTGCCGACATCGTAGAAGGTGTCGTGATATCCGCCGAGGATGGGATCGTTCGGATGGCACTTGTATCCGCAATGCATGAATCGAAGGAAGGAAACCACGGCGGGAGTCACTTTCTCTTGCAGAACATCCCGCCCGACTTCGAACGGGCTCGAAACCAGGTCTCTTTCTCCGGCACGAACTCGCAAACGATACGTCCCCGCCGCCGTCAATCCCGAGAAGTCACCCACGAAGAACCGGCCGGACCACATCGAAAACGCCGTCTCGAGCATCGCGCCTGTGAGCGCGACCTCTCCGCTCTTCTCGTCCACGACCTCGTACCTGAAACCGCCGGCCGGAGGCTCGCCCACGAGGCGCAGGATGGCCCGCTTGGCGTCTTCGGGATGATAACCCACCTGCGAGAGCGCAAGCTCGACGTAAGACCCGACCGGTTCGAGAACCCGGTACTCGTCGACCCACAACTCGCCTTCTCCGGGATGGCTGTTCGCGGCAACCGCGATTTCGTATTGCGCGACTTCATCCAGGCGCTGATTCTTGCCTCCCCAGAGATACCTCATGTCATCGGGTTGAATCACCACTTCCGCCCAGGCGGACGTCGCGTTGTTCGGGATGCCCAGCTGTCCGAAATACTCTCCATCCCCGTCCACCAGCTTCACGTCGAACACGTGATTCGGATTCGTGCAGCGAACGCGAACGGAGACGCCGATCCTGGCCGGGGCCTTGAACGGTTCTGCGTCTTTCTTCACGGCGCAGTAACCGTCGTTGCTTGCGAGACTGTACGGGATGCGCAGATATCGGCTTTCCCCTTCCGCGCCTTCCGAGATTTCGGCAGTGGAGCCGTCCGACATGAAGACCTGCCACTTCGACAGGTCCTCCATCCCATCCTGCAGCCGCACCACGGGATCGGCCTTGGACAGGTGGAATCGCTGAAAGTCCGGGATGTCTATTCCCGGCTGTCCATGGCCCGCAGGGACGATCCACGGACACGCAACCAGGAGAGAGACGATGGCCATAGTTCTTTTTTTCATAGCATCCGGCTCCTTAGCGCAGAACGGCCCTGTTTCTTGGAGAGAGAGTACAAACAACCGTAAGTCTGCATGGATCGGGTGTAAAGACATGTTTGATGCATCGTTGTGGTGCATTGATGTGAAGCGGCGCAGCCGGTTTTTGGGCGCTACGTAGCGCCGATTTCCATATCGGCGCCGGCTTGCCCGACGAAGCTCGCGACAAAGCTTCCCCTGTATCCCAAACCTCGAATCCCGCGCCCCGTATCCCGCATCTCGTATCCCTCTTAACACTCTCCCTCTTCCCGCGTAAGTCTTGCAATCCGTCCGGGTGCCTGCCATCCTGCCGGCTGACCGGGCACGCACACGAAACGGCTGGAACTATGAAGATTGCGCTTGGAGCGGATCACGGCGGGTATGAGTTGAAGCAGCAGATCGCCGCCTACCTCAAGTCGCTCGGCCACACCGTCACCGATGTCGGCACGCACAGCAAGGAGTCCGTGGACTATCCCGCCTTCGCCTTCAAGGTCGCCACCCTCGTCGCCTCCGGCCAGTGCGAAGCGGGTATCATGGTGGACGGAGCGGGCATTGGTTCCGCGATGACCGCCAACAAGGTGCGCGGGGTGCGTGCCGCGGCCTGTTACAATGAAGCTTTGGCCCGCAACAGCCGGGAGCATAACGGGGCCAACCTCTTGACGCTGGGGGCCGGGCAGACTAGTAATATGTCTGAAGTCGGCCCGATTATCGCCGCGTTTCTGGGTACGGAGTGCCGCGAAGAGCGACATCTCCGCCGAGTCGGCATGATCACGGAAGTCGAAGAGGGCCGGTTCGGCGGTGAGAGTCGGTTCGCGATCGGGAAACCCCGGGAGGGCAACTTGGATATCTCGCAAGGCCCCGCCGCGGCTCGGGCCGGAAGAACTCGCCCGGATGATTGATCACACGATCCTCAAGCCCGAAGCGTCGGCCGACGACGTTCGCAAGCTGTGCGAGGAAGCGCTCAAGCACAAGTTTTTCTCCGTCTGCGTGAACCCGGTCTACGTCCCCCTCGCCCACAGCCTGCTGCGCAATTCCACGGTCAAGGTCTGCTGCGTCGTGGGGTTCCCGCTCGGGGCGCAGGCGCCGGAGATCAAGATTCTCGAAACGCGGCGCGCCCTTCGCGAAGGCGCGCGGGAAATAGACATGGTCGTCAACATCGGCGCGCTGAAGAGCAAGAACGACGCGCTCGTCCTCAAGGATATCCGCGGCGTGGTCGAGGCCTGCCGCGAAGGCCGCGGGCTCAGCAAGGTGATCCTGGAGACCAGCCTGCTGACCGACGAAGAGAAGGTCCGCGCGTGCGAGCTCAGCATGAAGGCGGGCGCGGACTATGTGAAGACGTCCACCGGCTTCAGCAAGGGCGGCGCCACGCCGGAGGATATCGCGCTCATGGCCAAAACCGTGGCGCCGAAGAAACTTGGTGTCAAAGCATCAGGAGGCGTCCGCACCTACGCGGACGCGATGAAGATGATCCAGGCCGGCGCCACGCGCATCGGCTCGAGCAACAGCGTCAAGATGCTCGAGGAGGCGCGCGCCCAATCCGGCAGGAAGGAGTGATCCCATGGCCGAGCTGAGAACGTATGTGTTTCTGGACAGCCTGCAGCCGCAGTTCGCGTCGTTCCAGGCGACGATATCGCAAGGATTCCTGCCGCGGCCGGGCCAGGCTTCGCTGTTCGTCGAGATATCGCCCGGCATGGAGATCAACCGCGTGACGGACATCGCGCTCAAGGCGACCGACGTCCAGCCCGGCATGCTCATCGTCGAGCGCCTCTACGGCATGCTCGAGCTCCACGGCGACTCGCAGGCCAACGTCCGCGCGGCGGGCGCGGCAATCCTCGACTCCCTCGGCCTCAAGGAAGAGGAACGCATCAAGCCGCAGATCACGACGAGCCAGGTCATCCGCCGGATCACCGACTACCACAGCCAGCTCGTCAACCGCATGCGGCACGGCGACATGATCGAGCCGGGCCAGACGCTGTACGTCATGGAGTGCGCGCCCGCCGCGTACGCCGCCCTCGCGGCAAACGAGGCGGAGAAGGCCGCGCACATCAACATTCTCGAAGTGCGCGCGATCGGGAGTTTCGGACGCCTCTACCTCGGCGGCGAGGAGCGCGACATCGATGTCGGGTACCGCGCGGCGGAAGAGGCGATTGGCGCCGTTACCGGGCGCGAGGCCAAGGGCGGAGGCGGCTGATTCGTTGGCAGGAAGACATGTAAGGACCGAAAGAAGGAGAAGAGAACATGGCAGATGCATTGGGCATGATCGAAACGCGGTCGTTTCCGGCGGTGGTCGAAGCCGCGGATGCGATGGTCAAGGCCGCAAAGGTCGAACTCGTGACCTATGAGAAGACCGGCGGCGGATACGTCAGCGTGATCGTCCGCGGGGACGTCGCCGCGGTCAAGGCATCCTGTGATGCCGGACAGATCGCCGCCAGCCGCGTCGGCGAAGTGGTGGCCGTTCACGTGATCGCGCGTCCGCACGCGAACGTGGATACCGTCATTCCGCTGGGCAGGCAGGGCGACGCCAAGGCCGCGAAGAAATAACACCGGCTGATTTGGAAATGCGAAGCCCGGTTCGCCGGGCTTCGCGTTTCAGGTGAACCATGAACCTTGGTATAGTCAGCGGTACCGTCGTGTCCACCCGCAAGGAGGAGTCCATGGACGGGCTCAAACTCCTGCTGGTCAAGTACGTGGATGCCGACGGAAAGCAAACGGGCGGCCAGGTGGTCGCCGTGGATGCCGTCGGCGCCGGGCCGGATGAACTGGTCCTCGTCGCTTCGGGAAGCTCCGCCCGCCAGACGAAGGCGACGGACAAGCGCCCGTGCGATGCGGTGATCATGGCGATCGTGGATAGCTGGGACGTGGACGGTACCACCAAGTACCGGAAATACGAGTCCTGACATCCCCCTCGCCCCGTTCGGTCCGCGCGGATGCGCGCCCTCTTTTCAAGCGGCGCGTGGTCCGGCATGACGGCAGGAGGTTGCGCACATGGCTAGATTGACCGACCAGGAGATCGATGCGATTGCCCGCCGGATCGCTTCGGAAATATCCGGCCAGGCGCCCGCGGCAGCGGCCCCGGCCG
>JAKJGV010000137.1 GCA_022704185.1 Verrucomicrobiota bacterium | reverse complement strand
CTGGATGTCGTGGACATCCTTGAAAACAACCGGACGTTCAGGAATCTCAATCCCTGTTGCGAACCGCAGCTCGGACGCCGCGGCCTGTATGATTCGCTGGGTGGCCGGAACGACGCGGCGCAGGCGCAGATGGCGCTCCTGTGGGTGCTGAACCTGTCGGACTCGCAGCATTCCCTGCTGGATATCGCCCGGCGCGCGCGCCTGCCGTTCCGCATCGTTCGCGAAGCGGCCGCGGCGCTTGTCGAGGCCAGGCTCCTGGCGAAACCGGAAAGCCCCTCAACCGGCAAACCTGCATGACGCCCAGTTCGCCATACAACGGCAGGAAAGTGCTCGTAACCGGAGCCACCGGTTTCATCGGAAGTCATCTGTGCCAACACCTCCTTCGCGACGGCGCGAAAGTGCACGGGACCGGACGGCAGATTCCGCCCGACGCCGCTGCCGCCGTGCAATGGAAGCGCGGCGATCTGGCCGATCCTGTTTTCGTTGACAAACTCTTCGCGGAGGTCCAACCGGAATTCGTGTTCCACCTGGCGGGCCACGTCGTGGGCGCGCGCGACATCGCACAGGTCGGGCCGACTTTTCGCGACATCCTGGCGGCCACTGTCAACGTGCTCCAATCCGCTACCAGCCATGGCAAGCCGAGGCTGATCCTGACAGGCTCGATGGAGGAACCGGATCCGGGCGAAGGCGCTGTGATTCCCTCCTCCCCCTACGCCGCCGCCAAATCCGCGTGCACGGGTTACGCATCCATGTTCCATGCCCTCTACGAACTGCCCGTGGTCAACGCGCGCGTGTTCATGGTCTACGGCCCCGGCCAGCGCGACGTGCGCAAGCTGGTGCCGTACGTGACGCTCGCGCTGCTCCGCGGCGAAGCGCCGCAGCTCTCCGGCGGCGAGCGCCTCGTGGACTGGGTCTACGTGGATGATGTCGTGGAAGGCCTGTGCGCGCTAGGATGCCGGCCCGGCCTGGAAGGCGGCCGGTTCGATCTCGGAACCGGCAACCCGGTCCCGGTGCGCGACGTGGTGCTGGAATTGGTGCGCATCATCGAGCCCGCCGTCCAGCCGCAATTCGGCGCGATCGCGGATCGGCCCATGGAGCAGATTCGCAAGGCCAACGTCGCGGCCACCACCCAGGCGACCGGCTGGGCGCCGCGGACTTCACTGGAAGACGGACTGCGCGCAACCGTGCGATGGTACTCGGAGCATGCGAAGCGGGATTCGCAGCCGTAATGAGGCTTGAATACAACAGTTCGATGGGGCTAGTGTCGTGTTCCAGAAACGAGGCATCACAGGAAAGCGGTCTGGCTCGCCCTGCGAAGCCTCGGGCGAAGCAGGGAGACCGCTTCTACACCGTAGACGCGCTCTCCAGAGCGCGTGGTTTATGCCATGGGATTTCCGGGACACGACACTAGTGTGAATCGCGCAGTTGGAGAAACATGAAGCTCGTTGTCCAAATGCCCGCCCTGAACGAATCGCGGACGATCGCGTCGGTGATCGAGCAGGTCCCGCGCTCCATCCCCGGCATCACCGAAATCCAGGTGCTCGTGGTGGACGACGGATCCACCGACGATACGGGCTCGCTCGCCGCGGCGCGCGGCGCGGTGGTCGTGCGGCACGAGAAACCCCTCGGCGTCGGCGCGGCGTTTCGGTCCGGCCTCGCGCGGGCCACGGAACTGGACGCCGACATCATCGTCACCATTGACTCCGACGGGCAGTTCAATCCGGCCGACATTCCGCGCGTCATCGCGCCGATCCTCGAGGGTCAAGCGGACTTCGTCACCGCCTCGCGCTTCGCCGATCCCTCGCTCACGCCGGAGATGCCGTGGCTGAAGAAATGGGGCAACGATTTCATGGCCGCGTGGATCAGCTCGCTCGTCGGCCACACGTTTCACGATGTGTCCTGCGGGTTCCGCGCCTATTCCCGCAATGCCTACCTCCGGCTCGTGCTGCTCGGGGAATTCACCTACACGCACGAGACGTTCCTCAGCCTTGCGTTCGCGCGGATTCCGATTCGCGAGGTGCCCGTTTCCGTCCGGGGCACGCGCGAGCACGGCAAGTCCCGGGTCGCGAACAACCTGTTCAAGTACGGCTGGCGGACGGCGTGCATCATTCTCAAGACATACAGGGACTACAAACCGTTGCGCTTCTTCACGCATATCGCGGCGGTCATGATGATCATGGCGTTCTGGTTCTTCGCGTTCCTGATGTCCGTCAAGTTCAACACCGGCATGTTCACGCCGCACAAGTGGTCCGGCTTCGTGGCCGGCGCCCTCGCGGGCGCCGCGCTGGCGCTGTACCTGGTCGGACTGGTCGCGGAGATGCTCGACCGCCTGCGCGTCGCACAGGACGAGATGCTGTTCCGAGTCCGGCGCATGGAACTGGACCTCAAACGCAGGAACCGTGACGCGCCGTGACCGACGAAGCCTCCCAGCGCCGCCCGCTTGTCCTCTCCTATTGGAACGTAAACACCCCGAACACCGGCGGACTGAGCCGCGTCAACGCGCTGCTCGAAGCGTTGGCCCCGGACGTGGTGCTGTGCCAACCCCGGCCGCCGCATCCCCGCATCGAAACGGTTGCGTTCGATACCGACTGGGGACGGCAGAAAGCGGGGATCAACCGCGGCCTGTTCAACTTCTTCAATCCCGGCACGAGCAGCGTGGTGAGGCGGGCCGTCCGTGATCGTGCTGACCTCGATCTGGACCTGCTGGCCGGTCCGGTCCGTTTCGGACATCCCCATCGTGCTCGACGCGCACGACGTGCTGGCCGCGGCGATGGCGGAGCGCTACGGACGGGCGCATCCGTTTACCCTGCTCGTCCGCTCCTGGGAATTCTTCGTCGCGCGCAAGGCGCATCACATCTTCGTTTGTTCGCCGGTGGATCGCGACACCTTCATGAGAAGCTACGGTGTTCGCGACACCTCCATCACCGTGATCCCGAACGGGGTTGATCTGCGGGCGCCGGAAAAAGCGGCGCCGTTGCCGGCCGAGTGGATCGAGAGGCTCGCCGACCGCTGCGTGCTCTTCTTCATGGGCAACCCGCGGTACCAACCGAACCTGGAAGGCCTGAAGTTCCTCAGCGAGCAAGTGCTGCCCGAACTGGAGCGTCAACGCCCGGGACAATTCAAACTGGTCGTTTGCGGAGGCGAAGCGCAGGGAGCCTGGCACTCGGACATGCTGTTTGCCGGATCGCTTCCGGATGAGCAGTTGAAAGCCCTGCTGCACCGGGCGGACATCTGCCTTTCACCCACATTTACCGGATCGGGCACAAGACTGAAGATCCTCGAGTATATGGCCGCGGGCCGGCCGGTTGTTTCCACTCCGAAAGGCGTTGAAGGCTTGGACGTGGCAGCGGATACGCACGTGGTCGTCGCGGGCCCGGATTCCTTCGCCGGCGCGATTTTGAACCTGGCGAACACACCGGACCGCGCCCGCACGCTCGGCGAAACAGGCCGGCGATTCGTGGAAGAACGCTGCGATTGGAAGACTCGCATCCAACCCCTGTGGCGCGACGCTATACATGGGCTCATCCGGCATTAGCGTAAATTCGCGTCAATTCGCGGTTCCACCGCTTCGCTGAGACGATTGGATCATCTCCCGCGCGACGTCCAGAACGGAATCCGCGCTCACCCCTTCAAACGCTCCCTGCGCCATGGCACGGTCAATCTTGCTCGACGTGCAACGGAATGGATACCCCAGCAGCTCTGACTCGTCCCGCGTGCCCTGCACATAACGGTTTGCCGGGCCATAGGGCGCCGTTCTCGAAGCGCGCGTGGGTCCGAAAATCCCGAGCGTCGGAACGCCCGTCGCAACCGCCACGTGCATCAGTCCACTGTCGTTGCTGATCATCAGGTCACACCCGGAAATCAGCGCCGCCGTTTCCTTCAACCCGGCATCCACGCTCCAGATCCGGCCGGGTTTCGACACCAGCGTAATCAACTGCTCCTTCAGCGCGCGTTCTTCCGATCCGCCGAAAACAAGAACGGATCCGCCCTGCTGTTCGATGAGCTTCGCGCAAACTTCGACAAACCGGTCCAGCGGCCAGCGCTTCGCCGATCCCTGCCAGTCCGCCAGCGCGCCACCGGCGCCGGGATGCACGCCGATAAGCGGATGACCCGTCACCTTGTGCTCCTCGCGCCACTGCCGGGCAAAAGCCTTCTCGCTTTCGCCGAGTTGGAACACCAGCCCCCGCTCCTCTCCGCCGGGCTCGATGCCAAAGAGCGGCAGCAGTTTCATGTTCTGTTCGACATCGTGCAACCCCTCCACCGCGCAAACGGTGTCCGTTTCCAGAAACCCCAGCGTTCGGACATGAAACCCGGGATAACGATGCGAGAAACGCTTTCGCGCGCCGATGAGGAACGAAAGGACATGAAACTGCATCTTGTTCGACGGGAAGGCGATCACGGAGCTGTCGTAGCACTCCCTCCGAAGCCGCCAGAGGAGAGAGAGCTTCCCGGAAAAACTCGGCGGCATGACCAGGCATTGGTCAACCAGGCCGGAGTCCTCGACAGGCACAGCCATCGCGCGCGACCACGTCAGCAGATCAATCCGGGCCCCCGGGAAACGCTTCCTCAAGCCTCGAAGGACCGGGCTGAAGAGGATCGTGTTTCCAATCCCTGAAACCGAAATCGCCAGAATCTTCATGTTCGTTCAAGCCCGGCGATCCTGGGCGGTAAGCCGCTCGACTTCTGCAGGGATCTTGCTCAGGCTGATTTCCTTGAGGTCAATCTTGCGACTCGCATTGTCGATGTCTATGCCAACGATGTTCCCCTCGGTATCGTAATCGAGCACAATGCCTTCGGATATCTCGCGACTTTCGGCGCTGTGTTTCGAAGAAAAATCGATGTAAAGGGAATCCG
>JAKJGV010000136.1 GCA_022704185.1 Verrucomicrobiota bacterium | reverse complement strand
CCGCCGGAGCAGATGGCTGCTCGGCGGCAGGCGGCGCCTCGGGTGGACGTTCGGCCTTTCGACAGCCCTGTGTGAGCGCGAGCAATAAGGCGCACAACAGGGAAACGGTCAGGGGCAGGACTTGGTATGGTTTGACGGGCAGGAACTTTCGCATGATACCCTCGGTGTTGTTGGATTCACGTGATACTTGCGCAAATCCCCGTTTTTTTATCAAGCTCTTTTGACTAATGGCGATGAATTATGCATAATGCATTCTCACTTCTTGGACGTGGTCGCTTGTAGTGCAAGGTCGTCTGCATATGAAGTTCGCTTCCTCAAGCGCAGCAACGATTTGCAGCGTGTTGTTTGTTTCCCTGGTGTTCGCGACCGGATGTCGGCGGGCTGCGGGACCGGTTGAATCACGTTCACCGGGCGGCGATCGCGTGGTCCGTCTCTTCAACTGGTACGAGTACATCAACCCCGAAGTGGTCTCCCGTTTCACTGAAGCCACGGGCATTCGCGTGGAGATCGAGAACTTCGGGAACCAGGAAGAGTTGGTCGCGCGCGTTCGCTCCGGGCCGTCCCGCTACGACGTGATCGTCATCGAGGACAGCGTCATTGACGCGTTGAACGAGCTGGGGTTGCTGCGCGAGTTGGATGCCGGGCAACTGCCGAACCGGAAACACCTCGATCCGCGATACCTCGGTCGTCCATCGGATCCTCACGACCGGTATTCCATGCCGTATCATTGGGGCACCACGTTGCTGGCTTTTCGTCGCGACAAAGTCGAAGGGACTCCGACCAGCTGGTCGGTCCTCTGGGATGAACGGTATGCCGGCCACATCTGGATGCTGAGCGATGTTGAGGAGGTGGTGGGGGTGGCCACTCTCGCGTCCGGATTCAATCTGAACACGGTGAACACGGACGAGCTGGAGGTGATCCACCGGCGTGTCCTGGAACAGGTCCCCTGGGTCGAGCGCTACGCGGATACCGTGGTCATCAAGCAGGGACTTGCCGCGGGCGATTGCTGGCTGGCGGTGATTTACAGCGGCGATGCGGCGCAGGCGGCGCGGGAGAACCCGAACGTGGGTTATGTGATCCCGGATGAAGGCGCGCCCATGTGGGTGGATAACCTGTGCATTCCGCGTGACGCCTTGAACGTGCGCGAGGCGCACGAGTTCATCAACTTCCTTATGGATCCCGAAATCGCGGCCTTGAACGCGAACTACCTGCGCTATGCGACGCCTAACGCGTCGGCGCGCGCCCAGGTGGATCCGGCGCTGCTTTCGGATGCCGCGATCTGTCCGCCCCCGGAACTGCTGACGCGCTGCAGTTTCTACGAGAAGATGGATCAGCCGCGCCAGCGCTTCTTCAACCGGGTCTGGGCGGATATCCTGAGGCTCCGGAAGGAAATCGAACAAACAAGGGAAGCCGCGTCGCCCGCGCCATGAGTCATTCATTCAAGCCGACATCGCTGCGCACGCGCGTGCTGGTCGCGATGCTGGTGATCGGGCTTCTTCCCGTGCTGGTGATCTTCACCGCTTCGCACTTCATCATCCGCCGCGCGCTGGAGGATGGGGCGTACGGGGTGTTGAGCGCGCTGGCCGGCGAGGTCGGGCGCGAGGTCCAGCACTTCTCCGTGCATGTGCAGGCGGATATGCGCGCGCTGATCCGCAATCCCGTTCTGGCCGGCGCCGGCTTCACCATGGAGCAGCGGTTCGAGGAGATCCGCGAAGCGCGCGACATCTATGAGCTCTTCGCCGACGTCACGCTGTACGACACGAACGGGACCATCGCGCTCTCAACAACCTACAACTATTGGGAGAACCTTCGCTACACGGACTGGTTCGACCGGGCTTTGAGGGGCGAACTGGTGATGACGCCGCCCGCGCGTATCCTGGGCGTGCCCGGTTTGTTCGTGAACCTTTTTGCCGCGCTGCCCGAGATCGATGGCGCAAGATATATTCTCAGCGCGCGTGTGCCGTTTGCTCGTCTTCAGCGGGTGCTGGACCGCGCCCGGCCGAGCCGTCACGGATACATGGTTCTTCTGGATGGACACGGCAACGTGCTGTCTCATCCGGATGCGCAGCAACTTCTGCGCAGAACGCTGGGAGAGAATGCGGCGCAGTGGTGGTCGAGCGCGCCCCAGGGCTTGTACCGGGAGGCGGACGGCCGGCGCATGCTGTACGTGGCACGGAAAGTGCCCGTCTCGGGCGGCGGCGAGGAATGGCCGTGGGTTCTTGTGGCGATGATGCCCTATGGGGACGCCATTGCGTTGCTCGGGGCGCAGCAGCGGATCCTCCTTGTGGCCGCGATGCTGACCCTCGTGGCGGTCTACGGCATCGGCGTATATTTCAGCAGCATGCTGTCGCGATCGCTGGTGGCGGCCGCAAAGGTCGCGCAAAGGGCAAGCCGCGGAGAGTCCGACGCCGCGATTCCCGAATCCGGTCCGCGCGAACTGCGTTTGCTCGCGCAGACGTTTAACCGCGTGCTGGCGGAGGTTCGCCACCATCGCGAGGGGCTGGAGAATCTGGTGGCGCAGCGTACCGCGCGCCTGACGGAATCGCAGCAACAGCTCGAGAAGCTAACCGCGCATCTGCGGGCGGCCTACGAATCCATGATGGACGGAGTGCTGATGCTGGAATCGCCGTCGGGCAATGTCCTTGCCGCCAACGCCCGATTCTCGGCCATGTTCGGTATCGGAGGGGAAACGGAACTGGCCGGTCGGACGTTGGAAGAAGTTGTGGAACAGGTCCGCGATCGTCTCGCGGAAAGACGCGAGGATCCTTTCCGGTGGCAGTACTACTCCACGCATCCCGTGGAAATGGCCGAAGAGGAATGGGAGCTCGTGAAGCCGCGGCGCGCCACGTTTTCGACCTATTCCGCCCCCGCGGTGGATTCGGGCGGCCGGGTCCTTGCGCGTATCTGGGTGTTTCGCGATCTCACCCAGCAGCGACAGCTGGAGGAGGAGTTGCGGCAGGCTCAGAAGATGGAAGCGGTCGGCCGGCTCGCCGGCGGCATCGCGCACGACTTCAACAATCTGCTGACCGGCATCCTCGGGAACCTTTCCATGGTGGAGGCGGAATCCGTTTCCGCGCCGGGGAGAAACGAGCTGATCGGGGCCGCCCGCCAGGCCGCTGTGCGCGCGTCGGACCTTGTCCGTCAGTTGCTCGGATTCTCGCGTCGCAGTCAGCTGCAGCTCCGCCCATGCGATATCAACCGCGTGATCAAGGACGTGCACGAGCTCCTGCGGCATTCCATGGATCCGGGGATCGAGATTCAGCTCCGCCTGGATCCGGCGCTTTGGGCCGTTTCGGCGGACCCGACGCCCCTGCTGCAGGTGCTGATGAATCTCTGCGTGAACGCGATGGACGCCATGCCGGGGGGCGGGCGGCTCACCATCACGACGAAAAACGTGCGCGTGGATGCCGAGGAAACCCGGCAGGGTCTCGATGCGCGTGAAGGGGACTTCGTGTATGTTTCCGTCGCGGATGTCGGGCAGGGCATGTCGCAGGAGGTGCAGAGCCATCTGTTCGAGCCGTTCTTCACCACGAAGGAGCAGGGGAAGGGGACCGGCCTCGGGCTTGCGATGTCGTACGGTATCGTCCGCCAGCACGGCGGCTGGATCACTTGCTACTCCGAGTTGAACCGCGGCACAACCTTCTCGATCTACCTCCCGCGCGCGCCGGCGGTCGAACCACCGCGCGAAGAAAAGCCGCGCGAAGCGCCGGTGAAAGGCGGGGTCGAGCGCGTGCTGGTGGTGGACGATGAGCCTGCCGTGCGCGCGGTCATGGCGAACATCCTGAAGCGGTACGGCTACACGGCGCTACAGGCGGCGCATGGCGAGGAGGCGCTGCACCTCCTGGGCGAGAACCCGGGTTGCGCGGATCTCGTGCTTCTCGACCTGACCATGCCGAAACTGTCGGGCCGCGAAACCCTGCGCCGCATACGGGAATTGAATTCCACACTCCCCGTGATCATATCCAGCGGCTACCCGATAGACCTCGCGTCGTTCGAGGCTGAGACCGGCATCCGGCCCGAGGGCTTTGTCCAGAAGCCGTACGAGGCGAAAGTCCTCGCCCAGACCGTGCGCGCGGTGCTGGATGGGAGGGGGAAAGGATTGGGGTGATGGAGAGATGGAGTGTTGGAGTGCTGGATCTTGGCACTCCGACCATTGCTCCATTACTCCAATACCCCACCACTCCATTTCCTCTCATCTCCAATCTTCCCCTTTCCTCCCTCACATGCTATACGCTGCTGACCCCGAATGACGAAGGAGGGTGAGCAAACGTGCGCATCAAGCCATTCAACGCGATCCGCCCGAAACCGGAATTGGCCGCGCAAGTGGCCAGCCTGCCCTACGACGTGGTCAACGCGCGCGAGGCCGCGGCCCTCGCGGCGGGCAACCCCAACAGTTTCTTCCACATTTCGCGGGCCGAGATAGACCTGCCGCCCGGCGCGGAGCCATATTCGGACGCGGTGTATGCCAAATCCGCCGAGAACTTCCGGAACTT
This sequence comes from Verrucomicrobiota bacterium, assembly GCA_022704185.1. GTDB lineage: Bacteria > Verrucomicrobiota > Kiritimatiellia > CAIQIC01 > JAGNIJ01 > JAKJGV01. The sequence continues at coordinate 479 of JAKJGV010000136.1, read as the reverse complement.
CAAGGCGCGCGGCGTCTTTCTTCGCGAGGAGACCCCTTCCCTGTACGTCTATCGTCTCAAGCGGGGCGACCACGTCCAGACGGGGGTCATGACGGTGTGTCATACGGGCGACTACGAGAAGGAGTTGATCAAGCGGCACGAGAAGACGCGCCGCGTTCCGGAGGACGATCGCACCCGCCACATCTCCAGCCTGAACGCGAACAGCGGGCCGGTGTTCCTGACCTATCGCGGCGGCTCGCGGATTGACAAGCTTGTTGGCGAGGTGCAGCGGGAACGGCCGTTGTACGATTTCACCGCGCCCGACGGCATTTCGCACACGGTGTGGAAGGTGGTCGAGCCCGCGGCGCTGGTGGCGGCGTTCGCGGACATTCCCCGGTTCTACATCGCGGACGGGCATCACCGCGCGGCGGCCGCGGCGCGGGTCGCTCGCGAACGGGCGGCGGCGAATCCGAAACACACGGGCGAAGAGGAGTACAACT
>JAKJGV010000135.1:4736-5066 GCA_022704185.1 Verrucomicrobiota bacterium | reverse complement strand
TGTAGTCCACCGCATTGTCGATGCGGTCCGTCACCGCCGCCTGCGTATGGTCGCAGCCGAGTATGATGTTGATGATCACATCCTGCGGTTCCCGTCGCTCGTCCGGAAAAACGCCGATGATGCACCGCAACGCCAGGTCACGAATGTAGATTCTGTCCATCGTTCACCTCGTTCAAGGTTTCCCGGCGTCGCTTAACAGCTACGCCGCGGCAAGCAGGTCTTCTGTCTCACAACTGACCCAACAAATGCTGCCCTCCATCCACAAAGACGAGCTGTCCCGTTACCGCCTCGTGTTTCACGAGGAACAAAACCGCGGATGCGACATCCGCC
>JAKJGV010000135.1:0-4723 GCA_022704185.1 Verrucomicrobiota bacterium | reverse complement strand
GGCACCGGCCCCGCCTTGTCCCGCAGGTAGCGCATCCCCTTCCCCGGCGGCGGGAGAACCGCGCCCGGCGCAACCCCATTCACGCGAATTCCCGGGGCGAGGTCAAGCGCCGCGATTCGCGTGAACTCCGCAAGCGCCTTTTTGCTCAGCACATACGGCAGGCACTCCGTATCGAGACCGATGATGCGCCGGTCCAGCAGGTTGACCACCGCCCCCTTCCGCGTCTTTGCGGCAAACGCCCGCGTGAGCAGCACCGGCACGAAAAGGTTGGGCCAAAATTCCAGGCCCAGTTTCGGCGCCGTAACGGCGCGCAGCGAGTCCTTGTGGAAAACGGCCGCGTTATTCACCAGCACATCCAAACGACCGGACTCGGCCGCCACCTCATCGATCAGCTCCGCGCAGGCCTCCTCCGATTCAAGATTCGAGCGGACGGCGATCCCCCCTATCTTCCTCGCCAGCCCAAGCGCTTCCTTCCGCGAAGTGCGGTAGTGAACCACCACGTGCGCGCCTTCCGCGGCCAGCGCTTCGCAGATCGCGCGCCCGATGCGCACCGCCCCGCCGGTGACCAACGCCGTCTTTCCTTTAAGAAGCATCTTTTTTCTCCCCCGCATAAGCCACCCTGGACTTTCGAACCTTGCGCCGCTTCGCGGCCCGCTCCTCACGCCCCTTGCGCCCGGCCTCGCGAAGCGCGTACACGAGTTCGTTGAGCTCGCTGACCCGTCTTATGGCGTTTTCTGCCCGGCTTTCCTTCCGCATGACGATCACCTTTCAAAACCTCAATATCAGCTTGATCCTTCTTTGAATACCGCATCTTCTTCATTTCTATGAGATCTTCTTTCGACAATGTCTTCAGAACTCCCTGTGCCCATTTCTCATCACGGGCCCTTGCCAGCATATCCAGATGCCGCTGTGTGTGGGCCGCAAGAAGATCAACCATCAACAACTCCTCGCGATCCGGTTGGGCGCGCCACAGCCGGTGAAGCGTGAGACGGGAGGTGGGGAATGTCCATGGATCCCTGCTGATTCGATATCCCAGTTTTCGCAGAATGACTTTGAACTCTCCCACATCATCGAAATGAACGAGGAAATCAATATCCTCCGTGGACCGCACCCCGCCATGCACCGCAACGGCCAAGCCCCCTGCCAGGGCGTAGCGGATGCGTGTGCCCTGTAGCGCTTCGATGATCCGGTTGAACTCGCCCAACAGATTCAGCATGGCTGGCTGATAGTAGCGCGGACGGACGCGGCATCCAAGCAGAACGAATAGTCTTTGGCTGGGATGCAAACACCCGCTATATTAACGGCGGATGCAACACACGAAACGGGGTAAGCCATGAAAAAGCTGCTCTTGACGCTCTGCCTGTCCGCCGTTCTTGCGCAGTCGCTTTGCGGGCAAACCCCGCCCCCGCCGGCTGACCCCGCCGCGGAGGACGTCGTTTACCTCATCCCCATCCGCGGCATGATCGAGCCCGCCCTGCTCTACGTCATCCGGCGCGGCCTGGACGAGGCCCGCGTGTCCAACGCGCGCGCGGTCATTTTCGTGATGGACACGCCGGGCGGGACCCTCGATGCCGCCAGCGAGATCGTGCGCACGATCCAGGCGCTGAAGGTCCCAACCTACACGTTCGTGGAGAAGAACGCGTTCTCCGCGGGCGCGATCATCGCGCTGGCGACGGACCATATCTACATGTCGCCCGGCAGCGTGATCGGGGACGCCATGCCCATCATGATGTCGCCGATCGGCGGGGTGCAGGAGATGTCCGACGATCTCAAGGAGAAATCCGTTTCCGCCGTGGCCGCCCTCATCCGGTCGGCCGCACAGGAAGCGGGACATCGCGTGGACGTGGCGGAGAAGATGGTCCGCCGCGAGTTGGAGCTGTCCATTGACGGCGACGTCATCAGCCCGGCCGGCCAGTTGCTGACCCTGACGAACGTGGAGGCGGAGCGGTCCGTGGGACCGGACAGCCAATCGCTGCTCTCGGCGGGCACGGCGCAGAACGTGGACGACCTGTTGACCCGCATCGGGCTGGAGGGGGCTCGGAAGAAGGAACTGGTCGTCACGGCCACCGAGCGTGTCGCCCGTTTCATTGCCGCTTTCGCGCCGCTGTTCCTCATGGGCGGACTTCTAGGTATTTACATCGAGATCAAGACGCCCGGCTTCGGGCTGCCCGGCATCGTCGGCATCATCTGTCTTTCCATCTTCTTCTGGGGCCATCACATCGCGGGCCTCGCGGGCATGGAGGACCTGATCCTCTTCACGATGGGCGCGATCCTTCTCCTGGTCGAAATCCTGTTCATCCCCGGCTTCGGGGCCGTTGGTCTTGTCGGCATCCTGCTCATGCTCGTGGCGCTGGTGAATTCCATGATCCGCCGTTTTCCCGGCGGCCCATTGCTTCCGGGATGGCCGCAGCTCCAGGGCCCGCTCGTGAACCTTTCGCTTGCGCTGCTCGGCGCGGCGGCCGTAGCGGCCATCGTCGCGCCGCTCCTTCCCAGCATACCGGCCTTCAACCGCCTCGTGCTTGCGAAAGCGGCGCGCCGCGAGGACGGCTATGCCGCGTCGCACGACACCCAGGCGCTCGTCGGACTCGAGGGGACGGCCCTCACCGCGCTTCATCCCGCGGGTTCCGCGCGCTTCGGAGGCCGCAAAGTGGATGTGATCACGCGGGGCGAGTTTATTGACGCGGGCGCCAACCTGAAGATTGTCGAAGCGCACGGAAGCCGTATAATCGTGGAGGCCTTGTCACAAACCAAGGGAGCATCGGACGCGGAGAAACGTGCATGAGCAACGCGCTGCAGAACTACATCATGCTGCTTGTGCTCGGGGTGCTCCTGCTGGGCGCGGAAGTATTCCTTCCCGGAGGCGTGCTGGGCGTAATCGGCGCGGTATGCCTCGTGGGCGCGGGCATCGCGGGCTTCTACGCGTTCGGGCCCCAATGGGGGGTCATCAGCGTCCTCGCGCTTGTGATCGCGGCGGGCGTCGGGATCGCGCTCTGGATCCGCTTCTTCCCGCGCACGATCCTCGCAAAGAAGCTTGCGTTGTCCAAAAGCGGCGCGGACTTCAAGTCGTATCCCGACGAGCTTCGCGCCCTGATTGGACGAAAGGGCACCGCGATCACCGCATTGCGGCCGTCAGGCATCGCGCGCATTGACAATCGCCGCGTGGACGTGGTGACGGACGCCGACTGGATCGAGGAAGGCACGCCCGTCGTCGTTATCGCGGTCGAGGGCGTCCGCATCCTCGTCCAGCGCGATGCGCCGGAGGCACGGACGGAGGGACGCCCCTCATGAAGCACGCACTGCTTCTGTGCGCCATCCTGCTGCTCACGGCGTCCGTATCGCCCGCCATACAGTTCATCAACGCCCCACGGTACGAGCTGCTTCCGGACGAAACGGCGACGGAGGAACTCTGGCTGATCGCGGAATCGAACATCACGTTCCGGGGACTCGCGGAGGAAGACGTCTTCGCCGTCACCGCGGTCGCGGAGTTGAGCGGTACTTTTGCAAACGACCTCTGGGCGATGGCCGACCAGGTCGGGTTCACGGGTCGCGCGCGCGATGACGTGCGCCTGCTGGGGCGCACGCTCCGGATCGCGGGCACCACGGACCGGAATCTCGTCGCGGCCGGAACCACGGTGGAAGTGGATACGGGCGCGACGATCGGGCAGGACGCCGTGCTGATCGGCGAAGACGTGTTGTTCAAAGGTGGAGCGCGAAACCTGCGCATCATGGCCTCGCGCGCCTCGGTGAGCGGACGCGTGAAGGGCAACCTTCGCGTCGCGGCCGCCGACATCGTCGTTCTGCCCGGTACGGAGATCGAGGGAGACCTCGTGTACACATCGCCCGACGAGCTCGTGCTGGACAGCCGCGTGCTTGTCCGGGGAAACCTCCGCCGAAGCCTCACGTTCCCCGGCGGCTACGTGCGACCGCAACCCTCCTCCCGCAGCCGGGTGTCGTTCCAGTCGTTTCTCTACATCAACGCGCTGCTCGCACTGCTCGTCTTCTGCGCCGTGTTCCCGCACTTCACCGGGCGCGCGGTGCGCATGCTTCGCCAATCGCCGGGATGGTGCCTGCTCGCGGGATTGCTGGCCTTCGGCCTGCTGCCCATGGTCGGCTTCGTGTCCATGCTCACTCTCGTCGGCCTCGCGACAGGCGCTTTCACGATCGGAATCTACCTTGCGATGCTCTACCTGGCGAAAGGGATCGTCGCCCTGGTCCTCGGTGGCATGATCATGCGCCGGCGAGGCCCCCAGCCCTTCCGCAACGTCTTCAGCGCCCTGTCATTCGGCTTGCTGATTCTCTACGCCTCGGTGTGGATTCCGTACATCGGCGACACAATCATGGCGCTCGTTGCCGTGTTGGGGCTGGGCGCTCTTGTCCTCTCATTGTTTTCGCGCGAAGCGCCGGGCTTCGTCGTTGCGGCACAGCCGGTCGTAACACCCCCTCTTCCGCGAACAAGTGCACCCTTGAACCCCGAAGACATAAACGAAAGTGGACCATAGATTCGAAAGGAGCGATAGCATCATGATCATGCAAAAACTGGGAGCGTTTCTTCTCATCATCCTGGCGGTCGGCGTTCTGGTCATCCTCGGCCTGTTCTTCTACTTCCTGAAGGTATGGGTCCGGGCATGGATGTCCGACGCGCGCGTGAGCCTGTTCAACCTCGTCGGCATGAAACTGCGAGGCGTAGCTCCCACCTTGATCGTCGATGCGCGCATCCGGCTCG
>JAKJGV010000134.1:358-5083 GCA_022704185.1 Verrucomicrobiota bacterium | reverse complement strand
GCGAGCAGGGCGACGACAAAGCACGCCCAGAAGAAACCCCAGCGCCTATTGATGCTGGTCTTCATTACGACACCACCACGACCGACCTTATTTAAAGCAGACACTCACTCGGCCAACCTGTATAGCTTGCGTCACCATGCTTCAGGCCAGCCGCCCGGCTGAGATGAGAGTACAGTTTCCCGTCCTCCACCCTGACCGTTATGATACCCGTGTAGGGTATGTCTGTCAACCTGTTCGGGCTGCTAATGAGCCGTAAAACGACGCAGAATCGTTTTACCTGACATTACCCCTTGACGGAAAAACCAAGGTCCGGAATGAGTGGATTTTACCGAACCCGAGTCTGATTTGGACCCTGAAGGGCAAGCAGCCTGCCCGTCGCACGACAAACGATACATTCGCGCCGATTCAGTCCGATCTCGGCCGGCGGAATCGCACCGACCGTCCTTTGGGCGGGGTCAGCCGAAGCACCGTTTGCCAGATGAACCCCGTCAGGATGTCGGACCCCGAAAGCCGCAGAAGAAGGGCCACGGGATGAATGCGCTCCGTCTCGCGCACCTCCCGGAAGAGCGGCAGAAAGATCGCGGCCACCAAGGCGCGAAGCAGCGCCGAAACGATGAACACTCCGGGAAGGGGTGACAGGAAAGTCACCGTGTGGGAACCGAAGCCGTAGGTCTCCGGCAGGTTGTTCGCCAGCCAGGCCCCAAGCAGTGTTCCTCCCAGCAATGTGAAGGTTCCGTTCAAGACGGTACTGTAGGCGGAAATCCGCGCGCGCTTGCCGGGCGTCACGGCGTCGTACACGAAGTTCTGCGCGCCGATGGAGAACCCCGACCACGCCGCGCCCGCCACAATCTGGACGAGAAGAAGAACGAAGTAATCGGTCGAAAGCGTCCACAGCACGGCCGGCACCGGAAGCAGAAGGCTCGTGGTCACAAGCACCACGCGATTCCCATGCCGGTCCCCGATGCGTCCCCACCAGCGCACCAGGACAAATTGAGTGACAAGAAAAGCCGCCGTGTTCACGGTGAACTGCGCATACGACCATTGCAGATCGCGCAGCATGTAGACGTTGAAGAACGGCCCCGCGACGTTCGCCGCGCCGGTCATGAGCGCGAAAAACAGGGCGAACTTCGCGAAGTTTGATCGCGGCATGCGCCGCAGAAAGTCCCAGAAAGAGAAATACTGCTCTCGCGTCGGCCGGTACGGCGGATCGTAGTGCCGCGCCAGCAGGCGCGCCGACAGGAGCCGCGCCGCGCACGCCACGGAGAAAAGCACCGCGAACCCGGTTGCCACCCGGCCCTTCTGCTGCATCACGGTAAGCACCCCGCCCGCGCTCAGCGTGGAAAGGAAAACCAGCAGAATGATGACGCGCCCGCGGCGACCGAAATAATCGCCGCGCCCCGCCTCGGGAACCACGTCCCCCATCAAACTCATCCATGCCGGCGTCGCCGCATGACCGCAGGCCACGGCAAGCCCCGCGCACAAGAGCACCGCCAGCACCGCATGGGACGGCAGGAACAACGGGATCAGGAACAGCGGCAGGAAAGCCAGCGCTTGAATCGTGACCAGCGGAACGATCACATCCCGCCTGCGCCCGAGGCGGTCGGTGAGCGACGCGCCGATCATCTGCGAGAAGGCCCCCAGCAGTACGGGCATCGTGCTGAGCAGCGCGACGGCCCGGTTGCTGGCCTTGAGAAAAATCGCGAACGGCGAAATGAACGCATCGCCGAACCCCGCCATGAAGGACCAGACCCCGCCCTCCACCACGGAGAGCGTTCGCGTGCGGCGACGCGCCTCCTCGGGATCGGCGCACGATTCGGCGGAGCCAAGACCGTGCTGCAGAGTCTTGAGGATGCGAGAAAAGCTCATCGGGGTTAACGCGGTTTCAGGTGTCAGGTTTCGGGTGTCAGATTTCGGAATACGCTCAACAAACTGTTCTTTGCTCGGAGCCCCCCCCGAAACCTGAACCCCGACACCTTCCTTCCAATCCTCCTAACGACCTGCCGGTCTCGGCACAAACGCGCCCCGGCCCGGCGTTCCGACAAACAATCCATCCCGGAACGCGACCTCTCCACGAACGGTCACCACCGACGGACGACCCGCAATCTTCCAGCCCTCGAACGGATTGTAGTCCACGTTCATGTGATGCGTCTTCGCCGAGATCGTCCCGGGACACGCGGGGTCGTACACCACCAGGTCCGCATCGCTTCCGGCCCGGATGGCGCCCTTGCGCGGATAAAGCCCGAACAGCCTGGCCGGGTTCGATGACGCCACCTCCACCATCCTGTTCAGACCCAACTTCCCGGCCTTGACTCCATACGTGCAAAGCAGGTTGATCCGGTCCTCCAGCGTGGGCATGCCGTTCGGTATGAATCGAAAATCCTTGCGACCCGATTGTTTCTGCGTTCCGAAGTCGAACGGCGCATGGTCCGTCGCCAGCGTGCTGATCGTCCCGTCCGCAAGCGCCTTCCACAGCACTTCCTGGTTGCGGCGCTCGCGCAGAGGCGGCGAGACGATGTACTTCGCGCCCTCGAAATCCGCCTTCTCGGCATACGTCTTGTCGAGCAGCAGAAACGAGATCAGCGTCTCGATCCAAACCCGCTCGCCCAGGCCGCCGCGCGCCACGGCCTCCTTCAGCGCCTCCTCGCAGCTCAGGTGCACCACGTAGGCGCGCGCGCCTTTGTCGCGGGCGATCTCGAGAAACCGCCGCGTGCCCATCGCCTCGATCGCGGGCGGCCGGCTGTGATAGTGCCATTCCGGTCCCGTCTTGCCCGCCGCCACCAGTTCCTTCTGCAGCCGATCCACTTCGTCCGCGTCCTCGCAGTGCCCGAGCACCAGCACCCCTTCCCGCGCGGCAAACGCCATCAGCTGCTCGATCTGGTTGACCGCCAGCGCGACGCTGTCCTTGTACGCGAGATAGATTTTCAACGAGGAAATCCCGCGGCGAATAACCTCTCGAAGCTGCTCCGCCACTTCCGGATCGAACCGCGTCACCGCCATGTGAAAGGAGTAGTCGCACGCGGACCGGCCCCGGCTCTGCTCTTCCCATTTCGCGAGCGCGTCCAGCGGCAGCTCGTCGCGCTCGGGAGAGCAGAAATCAATGATGCACGTCGTCCCGCCCGCCAGCGCGGCAACGCTGGCCGTTTCATAGGTGTCCTTCGAGCACGTCGTTTTCAACGGCAGGTACACATGCACGTGCGGATCCACGAAGCCTGGGAAGACGTATTTGCCCTCGGCGTTGATGATCTCCGCGTTCGCGGGCGCCGACAGTCCGGGGCCCACGCGAGCGATGCGCTCTCCCTCGCACAGCACATCCGCCCGGATCCGCTCCGTATCCGTTACGACCTCGCCGTTTCGAATCAACAGGCTCATGGGTGAATGATAATGTACGCTGATGCGCCGGATTTGGGAAGATGCGGGCTGCGCGCATCCCGCGGCGCGCCGAATCAACCGCTCAACCCTTCACCAAAAAGTTTCCAATCATTGGAAAAACGGCGTAACTTTTTTCCAATGTCTGGAAAAATACATGCCGTTTTTTCCAATGTCTGGACACGCATGCGGCGGGACTGGAAGACGGTCCTCGTTGTCGCCGCGCTTTTCGCCGTCACGGCCAGCCTCTTCTGGCCGGCCACGGGATACGACTACGTTGACTTCGACGACGGCAGCTATGTGTTTGAGAATCCCTGGGTCAACACGGGGCTCCCGTGGAAGAACGTGCGGTGGGCTTTCGCGGCCGTGCACGAGGACTGGTGGCTGCCGGTTCTCTGGCTCTCGTTCATGGTGGACACGGAGCTCTTCGGCCCGGGGCCGTTCGGATACCACCTGACGAACATTCTGCTTCACGCCCTCAACACGGTTCTCCTCTTCTGGGTGCTCCACCGCATGACCGGAATGCGATGGCGCAGCGCCTGGGTGGCGGCGTTCTTCGCCATTCATCCGCTGCGCGTCGAATCGGTGGTCTGGATCACGGAGCGCAAGGATGTCTTGAGCGGCCTCTTCTGGATGCTCGCGATGCTGGCTTACCTGCGCTATGTCGAAAACCCGACGCGCAGGCGCTACTGGCTGGTTCCCGCGCTGATGCTTCTGGGACTGATGTCCAAGGCGATCCTCATCGTCCTGCCACCCGTCCTCCTGCTGCTGGACTACTGGCCCCTGCGCCGTGCGGGCAGCCCGTTCCAGCGCAGCCAGTGGCCGGCGTGGTGGCGTTTGTTTGTCGAGAAGACTCCGCTGTGGGTGTTGTCCCTGATGTTCATCGGGATCAACCTGAAGACGCACACGGAGGGCGTCGGGTTTCTCTATCAGCAATTCGTCGCACGCCTGTGGCTGATCTTCCCGAATTACTGGAAGTATCTTGCCAAGATCTTCTGGCCCGGTCGAATGGGCATCCTCTATCCGGAAAGGGACATCGTGTATGTGCCCGCCAGCCTGCTGGCCCTGGGCGGGCTCGCGGTGATCACGCTGCTCGCGTTCTGGCTTTCCCGGCGCTATCGCTTCGTGGGCATGGGGTGGCTCTGGTTCCTGGTGGTGTTGTCCCCGGTCATCCGGGGCGTGCGCCTGGGCCTGGCGGAGTACGCGGACCGGTTCACCTACCTGCCCTCGATCGGGCTGGGCATCCTCCTTGTCTGGGCGGTGGCCGAGTGGGCCGGCGCCGCGCGGAGGCGCCGCGCCCTGGCGTTGTGCGCGGCCGCCCTGCTTCTCGCCGCCGCGGGATCGCTCACCGCGCGGCAA
>JAKJGV010000134.1:0-348 GCA_022704185.1 Verrucomicrobiota bacterium | reverse complement strand
GGGAGAATTCTGAAACGCTGTTCCGGCATACCTTGAACATAACGGGACCCAATCCGATCATCCTGAACAACCTCGGCTCATACATGCTGGAGAAAGGCCAGCTGCAGGACGCGGAGAAGCTGTTCCACGAGGTCCTCGTGATCGCCCCCTCGTTCTCGCTGTCGCAGGCCAACCTGGGCGCCACGTACTGTCTCATGGGCCGATTCGAAAAAGCCACGGAACATCTGCGGGCCGCGCTGAAACTCGAACCCGCGTACAAGACCGCCATCCTGAACCTCGGAGGCGCGCTGTACATGCTCGGACGCTTCAACGAAGCCATTGATGAATTCAAGCGCGTGTCCGTTCTGG
>JAKJGV010000133.1 GCA_022704185.1 Verrucomicrobiota bacterium | reverse complement strand
TATGTCAGCGCGGACGCGCGACGCCGGGTGGAGCAGGCGATCCGCAAACTCGGGTTTCAGCCCAACGCGCTTGCCAAGCGCTTCTTCACGGGCAAGACGCGCCTGATCGGGGTCGTCATCCCTCTCGAGTACATGTTCGTTTCGCTTTACTTCAGGGACCTCTTCCAGGGCGTGCTCGAACGCGCGGAGGAAGCGGGTTACGACATCCTCCTCCACAATTCGACCTCGAAGAAGATCGCGCCGCTCGAGAAGTGCATGAACCTCGTGAAGGGCAAACTGGCCGAGGGTCTGCTGCTCGTGGCCCCCATGAGTTTCGACACGTACCCGCTGAAACTCGCGGACGAGGGCGTGCCGCTGGTGGTGATGGGGGAGAGCGGTTGCGGGAACAAGGTGCATCGTGTTGCCATCCCGAATCGGTCGAGTTCGTACGAGGCCGTTTCGTCCCTTGTCGCGCGGGGGCATCGGAAGATCGCCGCGCTGACGTTCGACGAAACGCACGTGGAGTCCCAGGAGCGACTCGCCGGCTATCGCGATGCGCTGGCACATGCGCGCGTCGCCCCGGATGAGGACCTGGTCGTCCCCGCCCAGTACGACCGGATGATCGCCCACAAGCAGGTCCAGCGGCTCATGCGCAGCAGGCCGGACGTGACGGCGATCTTCGCGCTGAATGCCGACATGGCGATCGGCGCCGCCGACGCGTTGCGCGACATGGGGTTTGCGATTCCCGGGCAGGTAAGCCTGGTTTCATTTGATGACAATCCAGAGATGGAGCAGGGCATGCCTCCGATAGCCGCCGTCCGGCAATTTCCGCACAAGTTGGGTTACACCGCGTGCGATTTCCTGATCCGCCTTCTTGCGGGCAGCGAGAAAGCGGATGCGCCGCAAACGTTGTTTATCGAAACAGAGTTCGTCGAGCGGGGCTCGGTCGGGCCGGCGCGCAAACCTTGAGAGGATTCATGATCGACCTGCATATGCATTCCACGTTCTCCGATGGCTCGTTGACGCCGGAGGAACTTCTGGTTGAAGCGGCGCAGACCGGGTTGAGCGCCATCGCGCTGACCGATCACGACACGACCGGGGGGCTCAAGCGATTCTTTGCCGCCGCGAAAGGCGGTTCCGTTAGGGCGATCGCGGGTGTGGAGATCAGCGCGGACTTCAAGCCCGGCACGATGCACATGCTGGGGTATTTCATCAGCGCCGAAAACGGGGCTTTCGAGGAACGCTTGCGCTGGATCCGTGAGGGGCGTGAGATCCGCAACGCCGAGATCCTCGCGAAACTGCAGGCGCTGGGCTTCGAGTTGACCTGGGACGAGGTGAAGGCATACGCGGGCGAAGACGTGGTCGGGCGGCCTCACTTTGCCCAGGCGTTGCTTGCGCGCGGTTACGTTGCCAACAAGGACGAGGCTTTTGACAAGTTGCTCGGCAAGGGGAAGCCCGCGTATGCGGATCGCCGCCGCCTGACGCCGGAAGACGCGGTTCAGCTGGTGGTGTCGGCCGGCGGAGTCGCCGTGCTTGCGCATCCGTTTACGCTGGACTTGTCCGCGGATGCCACGCGCAAACTGCTGTCCGGCTTGAAGGACGCGGGCCTGGCGGGGATTGAAGTGTATTACAGCGAGCACAATCCGGACATGGTTCGCTTGTATGAGTCCATGGCGCGCGATCTGGACCTGGTGGCGACGGGAGGATCCGATTTTCACGGCGCGCTCGCGCCGGCGATCCGGATGGGCAAGGGGTTCGGCGGTTTGTCGGTGCCCGACGAAGTGGTCCCGGCGCTGGAAGCGCGCCGCCCGAAGTGACGCCGGCGACGGATGGGGTCATGAGCAGTCAACTATCGCTGGACAATATCCGCAGCGTGCTGATCCGCCTGGAGGAGACGATCATCTTCGGCCTGATCGAGCGGGCCCAATTCCGCCAGAACCTGGCGATATACCGACGGGGCGAAATGTGGCGGGAGTTGGAGGGCGAGAGCCTGGTCGGATTCTTGCTCCACGAGTCCGAGAAGTCCCATGCCAAGGTGCGCCGCTATACGAGCCCGGACGAGCACCCCTTCTTCGCGGATCTGCCGAAGCCGATTCTGCCTGCCATTGAATACGAGAACCCGCTGAAGCCCAACAGCGTCAACATCAACGGCCGCGTCCGTGCGTCATACGAGTGGGAGATCATTCCGTTCATCTGCGAGGCGGGCGACGACCGGCAATGGGGTTCGAGCTCGGTGTGCGATGTCGCGAACCTGCAGAACCTGTCCAAGCGCGTTCATTACGGGAAATTCGTTGCCGAAAGCAAATACCTCTCGCAGCAGGGGCGGTTTCAGCCCCTGGTTCGGCAGGGCGATGCCGCGGCGTTGATGGAGGCGATTACCGACGAAGCGGTGGAGCGGCAGGTCCTGGATCGCGTGCATCGCAAGACCGTGACCTACGCCGCGGAGTTTGAGAGCTCGTCGTGCGGACACAAAATCAACCCCGACGCGGTTCGCGAGATCTACCGGCGCTGGATCATCCCGCTGAACAAGGAAGTGCAGGTTCAGTACCTGCTGGAGCGGGGGATTTAGAGCGAGTTAATTCGGTCCCCTGCGGGCAAGCCCAGGCCGCTTCGCCACCGGCATCAGAACTCCTCGCCGGCGCGGATCAGGCGGGCACTGTTGAACACGACGAGCAGGGCCCCCGCATTGTGAAGCAGCGCCGCAACGATCGGACGCAGCCAGCCGAGGCCGGAGAGCACCAGGCCGCCGCCGATGAACAGCGCGCCGATCGCCAGGTTCTGGTAGATGACCGCGCGCGTTCCGCGTGACAGGCGCACGAGGAAAGGCAGCTTCCGGAGATCGTTGTTCATCAGCGCGACCGTCGCGCTGTGGATGGCGATTTCGCTGCCGGCGGCGCCCATGGCGATTCCCGTGTCGCTTGCGGCGATCGCGGGCGCGTCGTTCACGCCGTCGCCCACAAACGCCACGCGATATCCATCGCTCCGGAGCGACTTCAGGAGATCCACCTTGCCCTGAGGCAGGCACTCCGCCTTGAATTCGCGGCAGCCGATCTGTTCGGCCACGCGCGCGGCCACGGGCTGGCGATCGCCCGTGACCATGACCATGCGGCGGATGTCCAGTTGTTCGAGCTCCTGCACGCACGCGCGCGCTTCCGGACGCACTTCGTCCTGGAAGCCGATCCACCCGAGATGGCGTCCTCCGCGCGCGACGTGGATCACGCTGTATCCTTCCGCCTCGCTGAGGTCGGCCGGGTCGATTTCCGCGTCGGGCACGCGGTTCTGCTGCAGCCACGTGGCGCGTCCGGCCAGCACCGTTTCGCCCTTCACGGTGGCGCGGATGCCCTGGCCGGGCTCCTCGTGGAAATCCTGCGGATCGGCCAGGGCCACGTTGGCCTTCTTCGCCAGCGCCGCCAGGGCGAGGGCGGCCGGGTGCTTGCTGAAACGCTCGGCGCCGGCCGCGGCCTCGAGCAACTCGGACGGCTGGATGCCCGGCCGCGGCGCGAGCCGGACCACGCCGAGTTGTCCGGTGGTCAGCGTCCCGGTCTTGTCGAGGACGAAAGCCGTCAGCTTGGCGGCGCCTTCCAGATCCGAGACATCCTTCACGAGGATGCCCAGCCGCGCCGAAGCGGAGAGCGCCGCGACCATGGCGGTGGGAGTCGCAAGGATCAGCGCGCAGGGGCATGCGACGACCAGCAGCGCGATGACCCGCGTCATGTCGTCGGTGAAGAACCAGACGAGCCCGCCGATCATCAGCACGGTGGGGGTGTAGTAACCGACGTAGCGGTCAATGATCCGCATGATCGGCAGCTTGGTCTGCTCCGCCGCGAGGATCAGGTCGCGCACCCGTCCGATCGTCGTGTCGCCGCCCACGCGTTTCACGCGGATTTCCACGGCGCCCGTCAGGTTCTGGGTGCCGGCGAACACCTCGTCATCCACGCCCTTGTCGCGCGGCAGCGACTCCCCGGTGATGCTCGCTTCGTTCAGCGAGGTGCGGCCCGAAACGATGATCCCGTCCGCGGGTATCGTGTCGCCGGGCAACGCGCGGACCCGGTCACCGATCTTCAGTTGGCTGACTTCGACCTCCTGCGTCGTGCCGTCTTCGAGCAGGAGCCGGGCCCGCGCGGGGGTCAGGCGGATCAGCCCCTCGATGGAAGCGTGCGCGCCCTCGGCGGTGCGGGTCTCGATCACGAGCGAGACGAGCATGATGAGGGCGACGACGGAAGCGGTGCGGAAATCGCCTTGCGCCATGGATGCGAGGATCGCGAGGGCGACGAGTTCGTTCATGTGCATCTCGCCGCCGACGAGGTCGGATATGGCGGTCTTCAGGATGGGGATGAAGAGAACCAAGGCGGCGAGCGCGGCGCTGAGGTCTGCCGCGGGCAGGTTCTCCGGGAAGAGCCGCTGGGCGATATAGGAGTTGGCGAGAAACGCGATGCCCGCGAGGGTCATCCAGAGAAGGCCCCGCGCGTGATGGCCGTGACCCGGTTCACCGTAATGTCTGCTCTTATCTTCTGTTTGCACGATCGAAATCCTGTCGCATGCGCGTCAGCGGGCAGCGCCCGCTTGCGGGAGCTTCTGTTTCTCCGGTCCGAGAAGCAGCCGCAACTCCTGGTGCCCGGTGTCGCCCGATTGCACGACGTATTTCTCCTCGGCCGCCTCCAAGACTCGCGTGACCGTGTCCTGCCAGAGGGTCTGTTGCGTGACGGCCGGATTCTTCCGGTACTGTTCGTAGACCTGCTTGAAATAATCGGCGTCCGCCGCGGTCTGCGTGACCGTGCGCAGGCGTTGGGCGGCGCCCTCGGAGCGTATTCTTCCGGCGGTGCCGGCGGCCTCGTTCGACAGGCGCGTGGCCTCGGCACGCGCCCCGCTGATCCGCGCGCTGCGTTCCTGTTCGGCCGCGATCACGGCCGAGAAAGCGGCGTCCACCTGCCGCGGCGGGGCGAGGGCCGGGAGTTCGACGCGCTCAATGCGAACCCCGGGCTGAAGTGTCTCGATCCGGTCGCGCAGCGATTGCTCGACGGCCGAACGGAAGGCTTCCACTTCGAGCCGGAGGGCCTGGTCCACCGTGTAACGCGCCGAAACCGCGATTACGGCGTGGATGAGCTCGTTGCTGATTACCGCCTCCGGCTGCGCATA
>JAKJGV010000132.1 GCA_022704185.1 Verrucomicrobiota bacterium | reverse complement strand
GCCGTGTCGTGCGCCGGGCACAGCGAAAGGAGCAAGCGGTATGCTGTACGCGAGAACATGGTGGCGGATCCGGTCGGCATCGTTGGCGTTCACTTTTATCCTGTTTCATTTCTCCGGCTGGCTTGCCGTCGGAGAAGTCACGTGTTTTGTCGTCAAGAATAACCCGGCTGCGCAGCATCCCTACACCAATTGGGCTTCCGCGGCGCCGGACATTCAGACGGCGGTGGATGCGTCCTCGGATGGTGACACCGTCGTGGTCAGCAACGGGGTGTACAACACAGGCGGAGTGGCGGGATGTCACTTCCATCGTCGGTTCGGGACCGAAGGGCGCGCAGGCGGTGCGCGGCGTGTACTTGGTGGAAGGGGCGGCGCTGGTGGGGTTCACCGTGACCCAGGGCGCAACGAGCACGAATGAGGGAGGTGGCCTGTTGTCGATTGTCGGAACGGACTTGGGCGACGCTGCCAGGGGAGCCATCCCGAAGTCTTCCCAGAAAGATCAGGGCAGTTTCTTTGACCAGGTGGGCGGTGGTATCTTTGCGGCAGGGGCCGGCGCGATCGTGTCCAACTGCATCATCTCCGGCAACGCGGCGGCCGATATGGGCGGGGGGGTGTACTACGGGTCTCTCTACAACTGCGTGCTGAGCGGGAATTCCGTTTCCGGAAGCTTCAACGCGATGGGCGGCGGTGCGTACAGCGCAACGATCCACCATTCGACACTCGAGGGCAATACGGTGGAAGGCGATTCCGCTGGCGGAGGAGCCGCCGCTTTCAGCGCACTCTTTTTCTGCACGCTCAACAGCAATGCCGTGCAGGGAGTCTGGATGGGTCAGGGGGGCGGGGCGTACGAAAGCGAACTTCATCATTGTGTGCTGCGGGGGAACTCCGCGAGCGGTGAGAATGCTTTCGGCGGAGCGGTGTCCGCCGGCACACTTCGGAATTGCCTTCTTTGGGGCAATGAGGCCTCCGGTATTGCGGCTGCCGGAGGCGCTGTGTTCGACAGCGAACTGACGAGCTGCACGGTGGTCGGCAACCGCGCCGGATTCGGGGGCGGCGTCTATGGCGCCGTGTCGGAGAATTCCATTGTCTACTACAACACAGCCTCGGAGTCCGGAACCAACTACGTGGACGTGTTGTTCTTCAACTCCTGCTCCGATCCCGCGCCCGCAGGGCCGGAGGACGGCGGGGGAAACATCTCTGATCCGCCGCTCTTCAAGGATGCCGGCAGCGGTTTCGGGCTTCAATACCAGCCGGGAGACTGCCGGCTGCAAGCGGACTCGCCCTGCATCCATGCGGGCACCAACCAGGATTGGATGGTCGGCGCGCCGGACCTGGAGGACAACCCGCGCATCCTTGAGGGCGTCGTGGACATCGGCGCCTACGAATTCGATGTGCTGGCCCCGGTCATTGTGAACCTCGTCGCTCCCTCCAACGGCGGAGTGCTGGAGAGCTTCACCTCGGAATACGGCTCGTCTTATGCCGCGGCCCGCGTCACGGACGAACAGGTGACCACGTATTGGCTGAGCGCCAGGTATCCCGCGCCGACACAGGCATTCGTGTACGGGTTTGCCGAAGGAAAGAACGCCGAGCTGCAGAGCGCGGTGATCTACAATGCGGCACCATACTACAGCCGCGACTTTCGCATTGAGACATCAGGCGATGGAGCGTCCTGGACCACGGTGACGGCCGGCTCTCTGCCTGCCACCACGGTCGCGCAGGAGTTCGATCTTTCAGGGGTGTCGGCCCGGAAAGTGCGGCTGGTGATCACCAGCGGAAGCGGCAGCATGTACTGGTCCCTGCGTGAATTCGAAGTCTATGGACATATCCCGCCGGTCACGGAGGCCGGCATTCCCTTCGCGTGGCTGATCCGATACGGGCTGCCGACGGATGGGTCCGTGGATCACCAGGATGCAGGGGACGGATTCACGGTGCTGGAGCACTACATCGCGGGTACGGATCCGACAGACCCCAACAACTTCCTGCACGTGCGCGTCGCCGGTCGTGACGCGGCGCCCGCGCCAGGGATCGCCATTTGCTGGCCGAGCGCGACGGGGCGAGTCTACACGGTGAGTCGCACCACGAACCTGCTCCAGGAATTCGTGACGCTGGATGCGGACGTGCCGGCCGATCCGCCGGAGAATACATACGTGGACACCACCGCGACAGCGGAGGGCTTGTTCTTCTACCGGATACGCGCCCGGCTCGCGGAGTAAGGCGCGCGACGGCCTGTCACTTCTCCAGCACGCCCACCGCGCAAATCCAGCCGGTGAGCGGGGAGCGGGTGTACTGGACCTTGCGGCGCACGCCCTGGAATTCGTATTCCACCACGCCCTCCTTGCGCGCGAGCATCTCTTCCGTCGCGGCGGTCATCGAAGGATCGTTCTGGTCGCGCGGGTCAAGAAAAACCCGCTCGGGCACGTGGTTCAGCGTCGTGCGCCCGTCCGTGTCCAGCGCGAAGAAAATCATGTTCTCCGGGATCGCCATCTCATCCCTCAACGTGCGGCTGAGCGAGTCCAGGAAGATGGACACGCCCACCGCGCCGATGACGCGGTCGTCGCGGCGCACGGGCGCGGCGACGATGACGCTCTTGTGTCCGGTGGATTCGCTGACGACAAGCGGCCCCGCGACGGTTTCTCCAGCCATCAGGCCGGGAAAGTACGATCGGTCCTTCAAATTCTGATCGGTGAGGCCCTTCTCAGCCGTGTAGTATGAGCCATCCGGCTCGGCAAACCACGCCGCGCATTCGCCGCATCGCACGCGCACGGCGGAGATCGTGCCCTTCATCTTCTCCCAATCCCCGGACCTGACGGACGGGACAATCGCGGCTTCCTTGACCGAATCAAGCGCGGCCGCGAGATGCCCATCCACCAGGACGACGAAAGCCGAGAGGCTATCCGCGCTATCCGGCGAAGGCTCGTCGGCGCGGACAGCAAGGCAGAACACGGACAAGACAACTCCCGCGATGGCCACAGGTCGAGTAATCATATGAATGCTCCCGCCTATTGTTTGTCAGCATACCACAAGCCCAGGACAAATGCATTTCTCCGCTTTCCTGTTGCAGCGAGGACCGCTAGGATGAGCCATCTTGTTGGGTCTGGCCGGTCAATATGAAAAGCGCTTGGGGTTCTTTTCTGCTGTGCGGACTGCCGGTTGTTCTGCTTCTCGCCGTTTTGTGCGCGGGCAGCCCGGGCTTCCATGTGCACGCGCTGGCATGGCTGCTCCTTGTCGCCCCTTTGCCGTGGCTCGCATCCCGTCATAACGCTGCTCCGGACCGGGAACGGCCTCCGGCCACCGCATGGATCCTTGTCGGCGGAATGCTGCTCTTCCTGTTCTCCACGGCCGCATCCACCCCGACGTCCTATCTTCTTCATTGGTGGCCCGATGACGCGGCTTCGCTCCTCAAACCGATGCTCGTGCGCTGGCTGCTCCTGTCACTCGCCTTCGGCCTCGGCCTGCTGTACCTTCCGCGCCTGCGCCGGCTCTGGCTCCCATTGATCCTCCTCGCCGGGGTCCTGTTCTGCGCGATCGCGCTGTTTCGCGCAACCGGCTTTCGCCCGGTCTACGGCGACGATCATCCGTCCTTCATGCATCGCTTCTGGGTTTTCGCGCAGACGTTTCCGCGGTTGTTCTACTACGATCCCACGTGGAACGGCGGGCGGGTCGGAACCTACATCGTCGCTTCCGGCGCCGCAGCCCCGGCGTTCTTCCTGCTGCCCTTTCTGAAGCTCTTTCCTCTCGAAAATGTCTACACGCCGGGCCTGGCCTGGCTCTTCATGATCATCGTGCCGCTGGCCGCCTATGGCTCGCTTCGCGCCGTGGAGGCCGGTCCCCGCGCCGCATCCTGCGCCGCGATCCTTGCGCTCGGCACGAGCTGGGAGTTCTTCACGTGGATGCTCCACTTCGGCACAATCGGCGCGACCTTCGCGGGCGCATTCATGCTCCCCGTCGCGGCCTTGCTCTACCGCGTGCTCGTGCTCGGGAAACGCGACGTGCCCACCGCCGTCGCGTTGATTGCCGCGTCGTGCGTCTTCCTCGCCTGGCCGGGCTACTGGGTCATCAGCCTCGTGCTGGTTCCGCCGGTCCTTCTGACGATCCGCAAGTGGGATCGGCCGACGGTCGGCTTCCTTGCCATCTGCACCGTGGTGATCCTGCTCGCCGTGCTCCCGCTCGCCGTTGGTGTCGCCATGCGAACCTCCGTCGCGCGGTTCGCCGCGAATGCCGTCCTCGTTTCGCCGCATGAAGAGGCCTCCGCCGGGCAGTTGTTGTCGCAACTGGCCGATCGCCTTCGCGGCATGAGTCCGCTGCTCTTGTTCCTCGGGCTCGCCGGATTGCCCTTTGTGCCCGGTCTCGCGGGCCGTGGCTTTCCAGCGGCGGCGGCTCTCGGGCTGCTCGCGCTGACAGGGTGGGGCGGCTCGCTGCCCGGCGGACTCTCCGTGGAGCGCGCATTCCTTCCGCTCGGTTTCCTCCTCGTCTGGCCCGCCGCGCTCTGGTGCGATACCATCCTCGATCGCGCGTGGAAGCCGGCCGGGACCCTCTTGCAGGCGCTCGTCGCGTCCTTGCTCCTTGTGCACGCCTACTCGGCGGCGCGGTACTATGGAAACGAATCCGTCGCCCGGTACCGTGTGCTGACCGAAGACACCTCGCAGTTCATCGAGTGGCTTGAGGAAAACACGCCGCCCGGTCAGCGCGTGCTCTTCGGCGGCATCTCGCTGCACGCCTATGGAGGAGGCCACGTGGCCTCCCTGCCGGTCTTCACCGGCCGCGAAATGGTGGCCGCTGATTTCTATCACTTCTCTCCGAAAATGGTGGAGTACTTCGCGCCGCCGCGCTCGTTCCGCGCGGCCGATGAGGATGTGTTCCTCTACACGGACGTGCTCAACATCGGCGCCGTCGTCGCCTACAACGAGCCCTCGGTCATCCGCTTCTACCGCAAGTATCCCGCGCAGTACGAGGAGGTCGGCACGTATCCCGGCCCGCTCCCCAAAACGCTGTTCCGGGTGAGACGCGACAACCCGTCCTTCTTCCTCGCCAACAGCGGGTCCGTTCACGCCGCGGTCAACCGCATCGAGGTCGCGCTGGATGATCCGGACAGCAACGCGGCGATCAAGTATCTCTACAGCCCCGAGCTTCGAACCGATCCCGGCGTGGAGCTGTTCCCTTATCCCGTGCGGGACCTCGAGTTCATCGGTATCCGGCCGGGAGGCAGGAAGCGGATCGTGATTCGACACGGCAGGTTCTGGTGATGAACAGGCGGAAACAGGCCATCGGGGT
>JAKJGV010000131.1:5116-5453 GCA_022704185.1 Verrucomicrobiota bacterium | reverse complement strand
GATCGAGTCGGCGCTCGCGGAAACAGCGAGGCCGCGATGACGGCCGCCAAGACCAGGAGACAGTCCGTGATGAGCCGTTCCATCAAGCTCGGGCACTGTGTCTGCGATCCGAAGAAACCCTGTCCGTGCCCCCTTTTCCGCGAACAGAATATCTGCATGTGCGCCGGCGAGAAGCCGCCCGTCCGCAGCGGTGAGATTGCGCTGACCCGCCATGTCCACAAGGCCGGTTGCGCGTCCAAGATCGGGCAGGCGGACCTGCTGCGCATCCTCGGCAACCTGCCGCCGGTGAACGACCCCAACGTGCTGATCGGCGCGGCGGCGGGCGACGATGCGGGGG
>JAKJGV010000131.1:0-5072 GCA_022704185.1 Verrucomicrobiota bacterium | reverse complement strand
CCGCACCTGTTCGGCCAGATTGCCGCCGCGAACTCGGTGAGCGACGTCTACGCCATGGGCGGGCGCCCGATCACGGCGCTCTCGGTGGTCGCGTTTCCGATTGACGAGTTGGACGGCTCGATCATGGAAACGATGCTGCGCGGCGCGATGGAGAAGCTGGCCGAGGCGGAGTGCGCGCTGCTCGGCGGCCACAGCATCAACGACGAGGAAATCAAGATGGGGTTTGCCGTCACGGGACTCATCGAACCGGATGCGGCCGTGCGGCGCGAAACGGCGCGGCCCGGCGATGTGCTCGTCCTGACCAAGCCGTTGGGGATGGGGATGGTGTCGTTCGCCGCGCAGTTGGGCCGCGCTTCCCCGGAGGCGCTGGACGAAGCGGGAGGCTGGATGGCGCGGCTGAACAAGGACGCGGCGGAGCTGATGATCAAGCACGGCGCGCACGCGTGCACGGACGTCACAGGGTTCGGCCTCGCGGGGCATCTCGTGGAAATGGTCCGGCGCAGCGGCATCAATGCCGAGGTGGATTTCTCCCGGCTGCCGGTGCTGGATTCGGCGCGGGAATGTCTCCGGAACGAGATCCTTTCCGGCGCGGTCGAGCGAAACCAGGAGTATGCGATGGCGTGGGTGGAAGT
Organism: Verrucomicrobiota bacterium; assembly: GCA_022704185.1. Lineage (GTDB taxonomy): Bacteria > Verrucomicrobiota > Kiritimatiellia > CAIQIC01 > JAGNIJ01 > JAKJGV01. The sequence goes on along the minus strand of JAKJGV010000131.1, from coordinate 4,440 downwards.
TGCGGACCTTTCGCACGAAGAGAATCTTCCGATCCTTTACGACCCGCAGACCTCCGGAGGGTTGCTGATCGCGTTGCCGCCGGAAGCGGCGGAAAAGCTGGTGGCCGATTTGCACGGGCGCGGCCACGGATCGGCCGCCGTTTTCGGACGCGTCACGGCCAAGGAACCGGATCGTCCGGAAGGCCGGATCATCGTCACCAACAGCGCGCTGGGGCCGCCGCCATGACCGGATCGCGGCCGCGCGGACAACTGCAGCCGGGCGTGGATCCGGATGTGATCATGATGATCTGCACCGCCGGTCACGTGGACCACGGGAAGACCGAGTTGGTGAAACTGCTCACCGGCTGCAATACCGACCGGCTGAAGGAGGAGCAGGAACGGGGCATGACCATCGAACTCGGCTTCGCGCCGTGTTTCCTCGGCGGCAACCTGTGCGTGGGGATCGTGGACGTGCCCGGCCACGAGAAGCTGGTGCGGAACATGGTCGCGGGCGTGTCGGGCATAGACCTTGCGGTCCTCGTCGTGGCCGCCGATGACGGGATCATGCCGCAGACGGTCGAGCATGTGCAGATCCTCCAGTTGCTGGGCGTCCGGCGCGGACTCGTGGCACTCACGAAAACCGATCTTGTTTCCCCGGAGCAGGTGGATCGGCGCGCCGCCGAGATTCGCGATTTCCTGCGCGGCACGTTCATGGAGAGCGCGGGGATATGCCCGGTTTCGTCCAGAACGCTGTCGGGCTACGACGAGTTTTACGAGGCGGTGGTTCGAGAAACCACGGGCGCGGCGAAGGAGCAGGGCATGGGGTTGTTCCGCATGCCGATCGAAAGGTCGTTCGTCCGCAAGGGATTCGGCACGGTGGCCACCGGCCTTCCTCTCGCCGGCACGATCCGCGTGGGCGATGAAGTGGAACTGGTGCCCGGCGGTAAAAGAGCGCGCGTAAGGGGCATTCAACGTTTCTTGCGGAACGCCACGGAAGGCGGACGCGGCCAATGCCTGGCGCTGAATGTTCCCGAACTCGGACTCGAGGATGCGCGGCGCGGGCGGGTGTTCGCCGTGCCGGGTTCGCTTCGGTCGGCCGCGATTTTCCATGTCCGGCTGGCGGCTGTGCCCGGACTTTCGGCGCCGTTGAAGAACGCGGAAGAAGTGCATTTCCATGCGGGCACCGCCGAGGAACACGCACGGATCTACCTCCTGGAGGACAAGGTGCTTCTGCCGGGAACCTCCGCGCTCGCCACGATCGTGGTGGACAATCCCGTGGCCGCGGTGGCCGGCGATCGGTTCATCATCCGCCGGATGAGTCCTCCAACCACCATCGGAGGCGGGCGCATTCTGTCCGTCAGCCACGACGAGCATCGTCCCATGCGGAAATATGCGCTCGAGCTCCTGCGCGGACTCGAAGACGCCTTGGGTGGGGTGGATATCTCGGATCCTTCGGCATTGCGCTTGCGCCTCGCTCATTTTCTAAAGACCGGGTGCCCGAAAGGCGGCCGGGTGTCCGAGCTGGCGCGCGATTTCCAGGTACCGGTCGCGGTGGTTCAGGAGGCGCTGTCAATTCTTGCCGGAGAGCATCGTCTGTTGCAGTTGGACAAAGACTGGTGCATTCACACCGAGGCGTATGCCGCGTTGCTGAAGGATGCCGAAACCCGGTTGCGCGCAACCGCGAAGGAGAAGGCGTCGTTGAGCGCGGATCTATCGGTGCTTCGCGGAGCGGAGGAATGGCCCGAACCGCTCTGGAAACGGCTCGTGAAGGACCTTCAATCGGACCGGGTCATGGTTGCGCGCGGCAGCAAGGCCGTTCTGGTCGACGCGGTGGACGGGCTCTCGGAATCGGACCGCGCGCTGCTGGACCGTATCGCGGACCTCTATGAGAAGACGGGTTTCGAATCGCCCCGCCCGGACGAAGTGCCCGGCCGGCTGAACGCCGACCCGGCGGTCGTGCGGCGACTGCTCGACTACCTGTTCGCGTCAGGCCGGTTGGTACGCCTATCCGCGAATGTCGCGTTGAGCTACAATACATTCCGGAAGGCTGAAGAGCTGGTGGTGGAGATCATCCGGAAGGATGGCGTGCTGGATTCAGCGGACTTCAAGTACAGGATCGGGTCGAGCCGGAAGTACGCGCTGGCCATCCTGGATTTCCTGGACGCGCGCCGGGTGACGCTGCGGATGGAGAACAACCGCAAGCTGGCGCCGGATTACGAGAAGAACATGCTCTGATGAACGGTGACAAACAGAGAAGAATCGTGGCCAGTGTCGTGCTGCTGGTCGCGCTGGTCTTCGTGGTCGCGGGCGCGGCGCGAACGCACCGCGTTTACGGCATGGATGGGAACGAATTCGGGTTGCTGACGTTCGACCGGATACGCGAAGGCGAGTTGGTCGTGGACAGCACGTTCACCGGCGTGGCGCGTCGCGATGGGCGGCTGCATTCCACGTACGACCGTACCGTGGAACGCGGCAAACGCACGTGCCCCACCTGACTGTGAGCCTCGCGCAGTCATGGCGACTGCAACCGCTGTTCCTTTCACGCGCGACAGGACGCATATGTTCAGCATTCGACAATACAGCCGGCGAGTGGTGCAGGTCGCCTCGCTCCTGCTTTTAAACAGCTCGTGGGGGCCCGAGCTCAAGTGGTTCTGCGCTCCCGTGCTGAACTGTCACTCCTGCGCGCTCGCGTGGTTTGCGTGCCCGATCGGCGTGTTCGTGCATTTTGCCGGCTACCGCATTTTCCCGTTCCTCGCGCTGGGGACGGTGCTGCTGCTGGGCGTCGCGTTCGGGCGATTGCTTTGCGGTTGGGTTTGTCCCTTCGGGTTTCTGCAGGACCTGCTGCACAAGCTGCCCGGGAGGAAATTCGCCCTGCCGGCATGGACGGGATACATCCGGTATGGAGTTCTGTTCCTGATGGTTTTGCTGTTGCCGTTTCTTCTCGGAGAGGAGACGGCGTATTCCTTCTGCAGGATATGTCCCGCGTCGGCGCTCCAGGTCACGATTCCCCACTTCATCGGTGCGGGCCGATTCACGATCAGCACTGCAACGGTTGTGAAACTCGCTATCCTGATGGCAGTGCTGGTGTTCGCCGTCCTGAGCAGCCGCAGTTTCTGCAAGGTGTTGTGCCCGCTCGGCGCCTTGCTGGCGCCGCTCAACCTGGTTTCGTTCTGGACGGTGCGTTTTGCGCCCGGCTGTTCTCTCTGCAAGCAATGCGATCGCGAGTGTCCGGTGGACGGGACCCCCTCCGAGCGGATCGGCAAAGGGCAGGCGCCGAACCGGGCGCTGGATTGTATCGTCTGCCACGACTGCGCCTCCGCATGCCCGCAGAAGGAGAAATAGGGTCGGCGGCAGAAGCGGCACGGCTCCGGGATCGGTTCACGGGCCGATGACGGACGGCCAGCGGCCGTCCCTCCCGGAATCACAAACTGTCAAACAAGGCTTGCTCTGCACCTGTCATCCCGAGGACTCGGTCCGAGGGATCTCCCGATAGGCGAACAATGCTGATGCAATTCCCGGGCTTGTGAGGATGGCTTTCCTCATGACGGAACGGGCCGGTCCGTGTATGATGTGCGGCAGTATGTACGGCGTTAAACGCGGTTGCTTTGTCGTTGCGATCCTTGCCGGCCTCCTGTTCACCGGGGCAGTCCCTTCGTTTTCAAGCACCGAGTCGTTTCCCCTGCAATACTACAACGCGGGCTTCAACCTTGAAATCAGCATCCCGCTCGAGGGTGCCGAGTTTGTTTTCAGGAAGGAACCGGATTTCGGAAAGCGGAAGATCACGCGTGGAGCCATCCCCGTGGGCCTCGACAAGAACCGCTTCATCGGGTTCGCGTGGGATCAGGACGAGGCGAAACTCCATCTCGACCTGAACCGGAACCTGGACCTGACCGACGACGAGGGCAGCCCGTTCTCGTCGGGCGACCGCGAATGGGGCCAGGCATTCTCCGGCATCACCATCCAGGCCGATGTCGGCGGGAAGACGATCCCATACAACGTCACGCTGCATTTCTGGAAATGGCCGGGGATGACGTCGGGTCGCCTGACGGTTCTGTCCGGGTGGGGAGGCGAGGTCACACTCGGAGAGCGCAAATGGCGGCTCGCGTTTGTGGATAACCTGGATGGAGAGCTGGGCGAAGAGGATCAGTTCATACTCGCGCCGCACGAGCAGCCGTTTGAGCACTCGCAACTGAACACTGTAAAGGCGTCCCCGCGTCTTTGTCTCGATGGCCGGCTGTACCGTCCGGAAATCAGGGCGGAAGAGAAAGAATCGGATTTGCGGATGGCCTTCAGCGAGTTGTCCGAGCCTATGGCCGAAGTGGGATTCGAGGGGCGGCATGTACGGCGCCTGGTCCTTGAGGGTCCGGCGCTGGTGGTGGCGGACCGGCCCGCGGAGAAGCTGGTCCTCCCGGTTGGAACGTATGGGCGGGGCCGCGTTTTCCTCGATGCGGGGCAGGGCGT